>NZ_JBHKFI010000004.1:0-328593 GCF_042263505.1 Cytobacillus sp. Hz8
ATGAATATTGTGGGATCCAACAGCGACCATATTATTCAAATATTCCCTTTTTATGGAAAAGTTGAAGAAGAGGGCATATTTAAGCACGCCCTCCTCCACCAAAAGAATATTACTTTCTGACTATACATGATGAAAACAGTCATATAAAATTTAAAAAACTGAGAAAAACGGAGAAAACGCGAGAAAATCGTTACTTTTATGAGGGAGTATAAATTGGCAACCATGATGAAAATTCGACGTAGAAGCCAATTTTAGGAATAAAGTATAAGTGCACAAAGGGAGGCTTCTGAGAGACGCTTCGCAGCCGAAAAAAGCGCTTTTCTTTTTTCGGTGAACTACGCATCTGTCTTCGCCTGAAAACTCGCCAATCGGAGAGTTTTCGTTATTTATTGAATATTAGTGGAAATCTAGTAATTTTAATTCTACTTTTTATGATTCCACATATAATGGTAGAAAAGCGGAATAGGGGGTATGACATGCATAAGCGAACCCAATGGCTATTAGGAATCGCAATGATATTCTCCATTTTATTGCTTATTTTATGTGGACATAAATACTATTTATCGAGAGAATCAAAAGTTAGTGCTTTAGAGAAAGAGAAAAAAGAAACAGTGCAAGAAAAAAACACAGTTGAGAAGGTAATTCCAAAGAATAGCTTTTTAAATCTAATAGGTAAGGATATTCGTGAAGTAACAGAAAAATTAGGGCAACCAATAAGAATTGAGCCATCTTATTATCACTATGATTGGTGGATTTATAATCAGGATTTGGACAATTATCTGCAAATTGGGGTTAGTCATAATAAAGTAGTTACACTTTATGCGAATGGGAAAAATGTAGATGTACTACCATTTACGGTTGGTGAATCATATAGGAATATAAAAGAAAAATATCATTTAAACTCGAGGGTTAGTTTTGAGTATGAAAAAGGCTCTTATCAATTTGTTTTAACTGAGGATGATCTTAAGATACAGCCATTAATTCCAATAGGGGAAGCATTTGTACAAGCCTATATTGATAAGTTTACAGGGAAGCTTTCGGGTTTGAGGATGCTTGATAAAGAGACTCTAATTAAACAAGGACCTTATGAGCTTTTCTATCGGGGAGAATTAATCCAATCTACTATAAATAGCAGAAAGCAGATGGATAAAATTGAGAGAGCGAATGAAAGACAAATATTTGATATTACCAATATTCTAAGGATTAGAGAAGGGGTAAAGCCGCTAAAATGGGACGAAAAAATAGCGAAAGTAGCTTATTTGCACAGTAAGGATATGTTTACAAGTCAAGTGTTCTCTCATGATTCGAAAAAATATGGAAAATTGGCAGATCGATTAGATAATGGTGAGGTTTTCTATCAATTAGCAGGTGAAAATATCGCCGCAAATTATATTGATGCGCCTGCCGTTGTGGAGGGATGGTTAAATAGTTTTGGACACCGGGAAAGTCTTCTAAATGGGGAATTCACCCATTTGGGAGTAGGAGTTTATCGAAAATACTACACTCAAAATTTTATCGAGAAATGGACCCAATAAAAAGAATAAACAAGACTGACTCCATTAGGGTATCAGTCTTGTTTATTTTTATGGTTATCCTTATTTTGCTTTTTTCTCAATAACAAAAAAGCTACCTGTCGCTTGGGCAATTTTTTTTCCATCGGAGCGGAAAACATCTGAAGTTAATACCATAGTTTTGGATCCCTTATGTTCCATTTTTGCTTTACAAATTAAGGATTCTCCAACACCTGCAGATAAATAATGAATATTTAAACTGGTTGTTACTGCTCCAAAGCCTTCAGGTAAAATCATATTAGCAAAAACTCCCATCGTTGTATCGACAAGTGTTGCTGTAAAGCCACCATGAACGATATTTAAGTTATTATTTAAAAGTGGGGTAATTGGAATTGTAATTTTCAAACTGTCGTTTTGAAAATTATGTTCCATTTGCATGAGTTCGCTAATATAAGTACTAAATGGATTTTCCTTTTTTCGATGCAACCCCTCGAGGATGTTCTTCAACACCAATTGTTCTTCTTCTGTTGCTACCTCAATGTAGTGATTAAATAATTGTTGTAAATCTTTTTTCAATTCAGCACACTCCCATCATCTATGCAAAATATCTTATCATTTTTTTGGCATTTTTGAAATTCTGCAGAATCACCTTTTTTTTCTTTACTCATATGGTAATATAGGTAATTGTTTCAATCCTGAGGTGAAATAAAATGAAAAGCAAAAATCTGCATCCCTCAATTATTAAATTTAAAGAATTTGTTCGTGAAAATCCCCACATTTTGAAAGAAGTCAGGAATGGAAATAGTACGTTGCAGGAGTTATATGAGGACTGGTATTTACTTGGTGAAGACGATCCAAAATGGAATGGTATGGGAATTGAGAAAGAAGAAACAACTGTTAAAGAAGATAAAAAAGAAAATGATTGGTTATCGAAAATTATGAACAATGTGTCAAAAATGGATCCAAATCAGATTCAATCCCATCTATATAATGCAAATCAAGCAATATCTGCCATTTTAGGTGTGATTTCGCAGTTTCAGGGGCAAGGACAAACCCAGCAGCCACCGCAGCAAAATCAATCACCACACCCTTTCTCCTTTAGAAAAGACTAATGGTACGGAGTGATAAGAATATGAGAAAGGAAGTAATGAATTATATTTATCAAGAGAAAGAATTAAAGCAATTTTTAAGAGAACAATCTAGATGGTATAGAGAGCTATCGAGAAATCCTAATAAACTCCAGGCTTTTGAAATAGCCTCTCTTCATTATTATAAAAAGACAATTCCACACCAAGTTGAAAAAATTACTTCTGGAGTTCAGATGGCATCTGTAATGATGAGTATGTTTCAAGCAATGAACAAGCCATCATAATTTGTGGGATCAAGCTTTCTCAAAATACGGGAGGGCTTTTTATTTTTGATTAAAAAAGGAATTGCTCGCTAACAATAAGAAACAAAGGAGTGATTCGTTTGCTATATAGGATTGTTTTCTTCATAGTCACTTTATTTCTATTAACAGCTTGTCAAAAGGATATGCCGGAGCCAGAAGCAAAGAAAGGGAAAGACGTGTCACAATCAATATCACAATCCAAAGCATCCCCCGTTTTTCAAGCTTCAAAAGGAGTTACTTTTGATGTTTCTCATCAATTAAGAGCGAATACGATCTTTGTAGAATGCAAAGTGAATGGCATCACATTTCGAAAAAATGAAAAAGGGGAGAGTGGGAGAATTCTTATTTTTATTGACGGAAAGAAGAAACATGAGATTGGGCGGGCAGCATTTGTTATTAAAGGGCTCTCAAAAGGAAAACATACGGTAAAACTTATCCTTTTGAATAAGGATTCTCAGTTCATGAATACAAAATCATTCGAGGTAGAAATTCCCTCATAAGGTTGTTAGCTTTTCTGCTAAATGGATTCATGGTAAAATATGAATCGGAGGTGAGCCTTTTGCTTGCTACATTAGAAAGTGTGAAAATTATGGATGAAGCTAACATATTGACGAGAATGATTTTAGAGTCAGATATAGCGGAGAGTTATCGCTTTTATTTATATAAAATGAAAAAAAGTCAAAAGACCCAAGATAAAATTAAGGCATTTGTCCAAGTGAAAGAACAGTATGAGGATGTTCAACGATTTGGTCGCTATCATCCTGATTATAAGAAGGTGATGCAATCCATTCGTGAATTGAAACGAGAAATGGATTTGGACGAGAATGTAGCTAATTTTAAGAAAGCAGAAAATGATCTGCAAAACATGCTAGATGAAATTAGTGTGCTCGTTGGCCACTCTGTATCTGAGCATATTAAGGTACCGACTGGAAATCCATTTTTTGAATCAAGCTGCAGTGGAGGCTGTGGTTCAGGTGGTAGCTGTGGTTGTTCCTAAGAGTTCAATGCCGCTTCATTAATAAAATGCTTTTTACTTATTGAAAAAAATACTTTTTGTATGCTAGACTTATGTAAACAATTGGTCTTTGAAGGGGAAGGAAACAATGCTCGGTCAACGTCAAGGAATTATTATTTGGTTACATTCTCTTAAACAAGCAAAAATGCTTCGTAAATTTGGTAATGTCCATTATGTTTCAAAACGATTGAAATATGTGGTTCTTTATTGCGATCAAAAAGATATAGATGGAATTATGGAGAAAATCAACTCATATTCCTTTGTGAAAAAGGTTGAGCCTTCCTTAAAGCCGTTTTTAAAAATTGAATATGAAAATTCAAAACCAGATAAAGCGAAAGAATATGATTATAAAATGGGAATTTAAAAGGTGAGTCCTAAGAGACTCACCTTTTTTTTGCAATATCTCTGATGAGATCATGATAGTTGGTATTTTAAAACTCAATTATTTCATTGGTGGAATGTATCGATTCATTCTTAAAATGCCAATTAAGTGCTGGAAATATAGCTCTTTTTCGGCAAATTGGCTAGATGGCTTCACGGTTAATTCCATGATGTCTTTTTGTTGTGATTTTGCGGTTTTAGCAAACAAATCAAATCTTTTATTTGGAGTTGTATGGGGATTTGGAATTCCTTCCCGACATATATAAAGCGGTTGGAAGTCCCCAGGATTTGTTGGACTTAAGACGATGGCTAAGGAAGTAACATCCCGATCTTCCTTATTTGTATGAAAAGCCATAAAATGCTGTAATCGGTGTTGATTTGCTTTGGCGATCTCCAATAATTCGTATAGATCAGAATACCCTTCTCCAAGTTCAATAAAGCGTTGAATCAAAATAATCTCTCCCTTAATCATGTTCAATGAAGTTTCAGATTCTAAACTCTACTTTATCATTTTCATCATTATAATAGAAGAAGTAATCCTCTGAACAAAAAAATCTAGAAAAGCTGTTCATATTTAAAAAATCTATGAAGATTAAGTAAGAATTTGATAAGGTAGTTTTATCCCACTCTTAACGGACATTTTGACTCCCACTTCAAGATTCTGAGAATACGAAGAAGATAAGTGGGAGATCAACTGTCCGTAAAGGCCCGACGAGGGATTAAGGTCCTAGTCAGGCGAAGCCACAGGATGTGGCGTTATGAGCGTGATAAGTGAAATAAGATTTTTCTTTGGGCTTCAGACTTAGAAAAATCAATCAGGCTCTGCGTGACTAACCATCAGTGGGGGATGAATGGCAGACTAAAAGCGCGACGTCAACACATAAGTCTGCACACTTCACGTCCTGTGCGTCGAAAACCCCCACTGATGGAAGTTTCACTTTATCAGTTTAATTTAAGAAAAAAACTAATTTTCGTAAAGTTGCTATCAGCGAAAAAGTGTAATAAATAAAGGAGAACTAAATGTGGAAGGTATTATTAAGTATATTTTTCGCCCTTGCAGCCACGGTTGGTGGCTTGCTGCTTTGGCAATGGCATTCATACTCCAATCAAACTGATCAATCAAACAAGTCAGAGGTGGAAAGCATTAACCAAATGATATCAATTGAAGTGAGAAATAATCAATTGAACATTGTACAAAATATTGAAGGGCTTTCCTCAAATAAAGAATATCGGCTTATTGCTCCAGCATCAGTAAAAAGTTGGAAATGTTTTGTGCAGGATTCGAAATCCTGTAGTTCACAGGATAAAAATTCAAACACATTCCAGGCAAAGAATGAGAAAATGAGAATACAAACCATTATTCCGTTAAATAAAAAAGAGGAAGCATTCCTTTTAAATCATTGGCTTGTAACCATTTCAAATACGACGATTAACCATTCTTCAATGGAAATTGTTGACTATAGAAGAAAGAATGGTTCATGGGTAACTGGAATCCCACTGAAAGGGGGTAAACAATTAGACTTTGTCAGCTATTATTTTTTTCAAGGAAATAAAGATCCAGGTTCTCTTTATTGGCAAACAAAGACTTTAAAACAAACTGATGATTCAATGGGCTTTTCGTTTTTTTATGAAGGACAGCAAAAGCCTAAATTTTCCATTTCAAACCTAAAAGACTCAGTTGCTTTCCCTTACGTATCCATTGTCATATCGAGCCAATTTCATGAAACGTTTGGAAAGGGAATCTTGATTATGAATCGTAATGTCCGCCAAGAGGTGATTGAAAGAAAGCTGATGGAAGTCTATTATGCATCAAAATTTGAGGGGATAGCCCAAGAAGAAAAATGGCTCATCGAAGTATTTGCCTCTATGGCGATAAATCAAAATAGTCATAGTGCTAAAGGAAATAGAATGATTAAGGATATTGAAAATGTTTTAGATGGTCAACAATTAAAGAGATTTTTAAAGACTGTAAATTCAGAAAAATCGCCATTAAACCCACGAATATTAGATAATCTCTTTAGTAAGACGGTTGGACGACCAACACATTTTTTCACGCTGAATCAAAATGAAAAGACGCATTTTATTCCAATCTTCTATTATGATCAGCGAAAAGTGGTCATTAGCAAAAGGATAACAGATCAAATTGAGGTTATTTATCATGGTGAAGATAAATTATTTCCATTAGAAGCCACCTTAAAGGAATTGGGTTATGAAGTGGATATTTCCACAAATCATGATTCGATTGTCTTAAGAAAAGGAAATAATCAGTATCGCTTATTTTTGTATGACCCCATTTTTATTTTTAATCAACAAAACTATGGGTTACTAGAAAATCCACTTGTAAAAATGAATGGAACCGTCTTTATAAAGCAAAATGGGTTACAATCGATCTTTAAAATTCTAATTAATGAGACGAGCGAGAGGATTATGTTGTCTTCTATGAAATAATATGATTTTTAATTGGTGGAACTTGTCAACCATAATTTGCTTAATTATTTTTTTACAAAAGTAAAAAACCCTGCATTTCTGCAGGGTCCTTCTATATCCTTTTTAGGAAAGAAGGCAAAGGGAGAGGAGAAACCGGAGGAAGAACTTATGGGGAAACGTAAGTCTTCTCCGCGGTTGGCAACAACACCCTCGAATAGATGTTGTTACTTACATTATTTCCATAAAATATATCATTATACATTCAATTTGGATATTTTTTGGCTGCAATGGACTATTGCTAATTCTGAATATTTTGGATATTGTCGTTTCCTATCTAAATATGTTAGGATAGGTGGGAATGAAATTTGTAAAATGATAGTGGTGATTAAGATGAGAGTCGTTTCCGGTGACTGTAAAGGAAAAACACTGAAAGCCGTACCGGGATCTTCAACTAGACCTACAACGGATAAAGTTAAAGAAGCCATTTTCAATATGATTGGTCCGTATTTTGATGGGGGAACTGTACTTGATCTTTTTGCTGGTAGCGGAGGTTTGGGTATCGAGGCATTAAGTCGAGGAGTAGAGAAAGCCATTTTTGTTGATCGTGATGGTAAGGCTATCCAGGTTATTTGGGATAATATCAAATATTGTCAACTCGAGGAAAGAGTAGAGGTTTTTCGTAATGATTCTGATCGAGCATTAAAGGCCATTATGAAAAGGGAATTGAAATTTGATTATATTTTCTTAGATCCGCCTTATAAAAAGCAGCAATTGCAAAAATTAATTGAACTCATCGATAAAAATCAGTTATTGCAAGACAATGGTGTTATTGTATGTGAGCATAGTTCGAATGTAAATCTTCCAAACATAATTGGGGATTTAGTGAACATAAAGCACGAAACCTACGGCATCATTGCCATTTCAATTTATACATATAGCAAGGATTAATGAGGGGGATTTTAGTGGAACGTATTGCCGTCTGTCCAGGTAGTTTTGATCCAATAACTTATGGTCATATTGATATTATTAAAAGAGGGGCAAAGGTCTTTGATCAAGTAAGAGTAGTAGTTATGCATAATTCTTCAAAGCACCCACTCTTTACACCTGAAGAAAGAATTCAATTAATTCGGGAAGTAACGAAAGATATTCCCAATGTAGAGGTTGATTCTTCAAGCGGCTTATTAATGGATTATGCGAAAAAAGTCAATGCAAATGCGATTATAAGAGGCTTAAGAGCAGTTTCAGATTTTGAATATGAGATGCAGATCACGTCTATGAACAGAGTCCTAGATGAAGACATTGAAACATTTTTTATTATGACCAATAATCAATATTCTTTCCTAAGCTCAAGTATTGTTAAGGAAGTAGCAAAATATCATGGGAATGTTTCTACCCTTGTTCCAGCTATTGTGGAAAAATCGTTGAATGAAAAATATGCTAAGTAATGAAAAAAGGATGAAGGGGTCGTTTGCATCAGACGCTTTCATCCTTTTTTATTTGGAATCATTAATTCCTAAGATTCTTCATTCGTTTGAAATAAATCAAGATATAAATGATTAACGCGATGATCGTTAAAAGTGGACCTAATTCTTTTGCGATTGTTAGCCATTCAATCATCCAGGAATTTTCATTAGCAAAAAAGGTAGGTACAACCCCTTTTGGGCTTTCTGCAAAATGATTTCTTACGTATACAGGCTCCCAAAGGAGAAAAGCAAAGAAGCTTGCGAAAAAGCCGTGACAAATTCGTGCAAAGAAAAAGGGTTTAAAACGAATATCGGCTTGTGCTAAAATGCTGGCAACTTGAGCTTGAACACTAAATCCACTAAAGGCTAAGATAAAGCTTGTGACAACGGCTTGTTGCATTAAGCTAGCTTCCTCAACACCACTAGCTAATTTACTTCCAAGTGTAATTTCAAATAGTCCAGAGATGAATGGAATACTGAGTTCTTCTGTTAAATGAATGGAATGGAAAATAAATTCTACTCCTTTGCTAAAGAACGAAGTAATATGTAATTGCACAAGAAGTTGATTGATTACTGAGAATAATATGATGAATCCACCAATCATAAGTAAAGTTTGGATGGATGATACCACTGCGTCTCCTAACAATTTGCCGATAGGGCGTTTGTCATTTATCCTTGTCTGATGCAATGCACTAAATGCTTTACGAATGGAAATTTTCCTCCGCTCTTGCTTTCGGCTTCTTTCATTTTCTTTTCCATAAAATCTCATCATTAGTCCTACACATAAATTGCCTAAATAATGAGCTAACGCTAATAGAATCCCTAAATGAGGATTGTTAAAAAATCCAACAGATACAGCTCCAAAAATGAAGAGCGGATTGGATGAATTTGTGAAAGATGCTAGTCGTTCTGCTTCAATCTTTGTGAGTTGTTTTTCCTGTCTGAGTCGTGTGGTCAGCTTTGCGCCAGCAGGATATCCGGAGGCCATTCCCATCGCCCACGCAAATCCCCCCACTCCAGGAACCTTAAATAAAGGCCTCATAAAAGGTTCTAATAAAACGCCGATAAATGTAACCACTCCAAATCCGATAAGAAGCTCCGTTACGATAAAAAAAGGCAATAGGGATGGAAAGACAATTCCCCACCACATATTAAGCCCCCTGATAGAAGCATCAACTGACTCTCGGGGAAAAGAAATGAGTGAAATGGCTACTATGAGTATGGTTGTTGAAAGTAAAATCGTTTTAAGTTTTGATCGAAACACGCCATCAATGCCTCCCTGTAAAGGTGAACTAACCGTGCAACTTTTTATAAAGAATGATAGAATGAGTGTTATACTTCTAAGATTTAGGCCTTGTCCTCATATATTTCAATATACTCATAGAAAACAAAATTAGACCATAAGATTAAATGTGTCAGTTTAAAATGGGGTCATATTTAAGGAGGGATTCTTGTATGCATCGGCCAAAAATTGGTCTTGCTCTTGGTTCTGGAGGTGCACGCGGGTTTGCCCATTTAGGAGTCATTAAAGTACTAACTGATGAAGGAATTCCCATTGATTTAATTGCCGGAAGCAGTATGGGAGCGATGATCGGCTGTTTTTATGCTGCCGGTCAAAATATCGATAACTTGTATAAATTATCCAAAGTGTTTAAACGTAAATATTATCTAGACTTTACTGTACCTAAAATGGGTTTTATTGCAGGGAAAAGGATTAAAGGGTTAATTCGTATGTTTACACATGGAAAAACGATGGAACAATTGAATATTCCTGTTTCTGTCATTGCAACAGACCTATTAAGCGGTGAAAAAGTGATTTTTAATACAGGTTCTATTTCGGATGCCGTGAGAGCAAGTATTTCGATTCCAGGAATCTTTGTTCCAGAAAAAAATAATGGCAGACTTCTTGTTGATGGCGGTGTGATTGATCGGGTACCTGTTTCTGTTGTGAAAGAGATGGGGGCAGATATTGTCATAGCAGTTGATGTTGCTCATGTCAAAACAAATGCGGAGATAACGTCTATTTTTGATGTGATTATGCAAAGTATTGATATTATGCAAATGGAACTAGTTACAAACCGCGAGATCGCATCGGATATTATGATTCGTCCACGCGTTGAAATTTATAGTTCAAGAGCTTTTACAAATATAGAAGAAATTATTAAAATGGGTGAGGAAGAGACGAGAAAACAGATTACGAAAATTAAGCAATTATTGGACCAGTGGGAGGAGTAAACTTGAAATGAGGAAAAAGATATTCATCCGTTCTTTAGTATTCTTCATCGCACTCATTTTAGTGGCAGGTTCATTTGTCTATTTACCTTATTATGTTTCAAAACCAGGAATGGCAAAAGAGCTTAAGCCCATTATAAAAGTGGAAGATGGCTACAAGGAACAGGGCAATTTTATGCTAACAACAGTGAGAATGGGTCGAGCTAATATCTATTCATATATGTATGCAAAATTAAGTAAATACCAAGAAATCTATCCACTAGATGAAATACGGGCTGAGGATGAATCTGAAGAGGCTTATAATGTGCGCCAGCTTTATTTAATGTCCAGTTCCAAATCGAATGCGATTGAAGTTGCTTTCAAAAAGGCTGGTATTCCAATAAAGTACGATTATAATGGTGTTTATGTGTTAAATGTTCTTCCAGATATGCCAGCAGATGGAAAACTCAAGCCTGGCGACCGAATATATCAGGTGGATGGAAAAGAGTTTAATTCGACTGAACAATTTATTCAGAATATAAGTAAGAAAAAAGAGGGAGATCGCGTTAAACTTGCCTTTGATCGCAATAATAAGAAAAAGGATATTACGCTTTCATTAAAAAGATTTGAGGACAATCATACAAAAAAAGTTGGTGTTGGGATTTCCTTAGTCGATGATAAGGAGCTTGAGGTGAGTCCAAAGGTATCTGTGCAGACAGATGATATTGGTGGTCCTTCAGCAGGCCTCATGTTTTCTTTAGAAATCTATAATCAATTAACGAAGACGGATTATACGAAAGGATACCAAATTGCCGGAACTGGAACTATTTCTCCAAATGGAACAGTGGGACCAATCGGGGGTATTGAACAAAAGATTATTGCAGCAGATAAGTCAGGTGCGGAAATATTTTTTGCCCCTAATGAAAATGGAAGTAAGAAATCAAATTATCAAGATGCGGTAAAAACAGCAAAGGATATTGGAACGGATATGAAGATAATCCCAGTGGATACCTTCGCTGATGCACTTAATTATTTGAAAACTTTAAAAGCAAAATAAAGAAAAGTGAGCGGGGCGAGGTATGCTTAATCCTCCCCGCTCACTTTTCTTCATTATTGATAATAGATAGGGGGCTGTGAAAATTCTTTTTCTAATAATAATTGCTTAGCTTCTTCCTTTACCCCTAAGGCATAAACTCTCGCTGCTTTTATATCTAAGTGGATCTGCTCGTTTTGAAAGGAAGAGAGCTTAGACACTAGCGGGATTGAAAGCTTGCTTTTTCTTTTGTTTAAAAAATCCCGTCCTTTATTTGTCATTCCAAGAAGGCGCAAGTAACTGACTTTTTCATCTCTCAATTTCATTTCCGCTTTTTTTGTATTGGTTAACACATGGACGCACATTCTTTGAAGTCTTGTCCATGTGTATCGCTTTGTTTTTAAAAGATTCATAAAGTCTACAAAAGAATGGGCCTTTAATCCAGCTGAGATTAAGCGATTTTCAATTCCTTCCTCTACCTCGTATATACCTCTCAGTTCTTCTTTTGATAGACTAATGAGCCGATATTTCAATAAGGGCCAATAGCTTTCCCATTGTTGAAAAGATCCGATACTCCTTTTATATTGAAGCAATCTTTCGAAAGTACTTTCAGGTACAAACTGTCGAATCTGTTTGATATCGCTATCTTTTGAAAAGAGCGCTTTTCGAATGCTTGTTGCACTGGCAATCGTATCAGAGGAGAAATGACTGTCATGGTATGCCGCCTGACTTCTTGAAACGGTCAAAACTTTCATTGGAATTCCATTGGTATGGACAGCCTTTAAATAATGGTAGCCTAGAATGTTATTAGGCTTGGAAAGATCCATCATTTCGTTATTTGGGAAAAGCCTTGAAAAACTTTGAGCGGATGCAGATGGATAACTTAGACCCTGACCCATCAATTCTTTAATATGAAATTGATATTCTGTGTCATTTTTTTCAAGAAAATGTAAGGTGTTTAAAAACAGATCCATATCACCCGCTTCACTTCCAAAACATAACGCTTCACAGCCTGCCTCAGCGAGAATGGATACGGCACCATTTGCGAATGTTTCTGCCTTTTGTGTAGCAAACTGATAAGGTAATTCAAAAACAATATCTACTCCTGCTGCTAATGCCATTTCTGTTCGAGCCCATTTTGTCATTAATGCAGGTTCGCCACGCTGAAGGAAATTTCCGCTCATGGCGGCAATAACAACATCGTTGTTAGAGATTCTTTTCGCTGCATTTAGATGAAAAGCATGTCCATTATGAAATGGATTATATTCGACAACAATCCCAACAGCCTTCATAATTACCTCCTTGCCATGTGAAAATAGATATGATTAAATAGAGAATATTTGATTAAAGAACTTGGATAATGACCACATTATACTGTAAAGAAAAAATATTGACAAATAATTATAAGGAAGCTATAATTACCTTTGTTGCCTTTGGGGTGATTCGAATGAAATGGACGTTAAGTCAATTATCAAAATATCGAAGCAAGGATTTTCCGATTGATGAAACAATCATTGTAGACGATATTAAAGAAATCGATCAAACAATACGAGATGTTTCACCAATGCATATAACGGGTCGAGCAGATATCGACTCGACAAAAGTGACTTTTCATTTACAAATAAATGGTCATCTTGTTTTGCCTTGTTCTCGTACGTTAGTTGATGTGAATTATCCAATTAATGTTGAAACAACAGAAACTTTTCTCTTAAAAGATTTCGATTATGAAACGGGAGAGGAAGTTCATCAAGTAAATGGGGATATCATTGATCTCTATCCGGTTATCAAGGAAATTCTTTTACTTGAAGTACCATTGCAAGTTTATTGCGATGAAAATAGCAAGGAAACTGGTGCTCCACAGTCCGGGCAGGATTGGGAAGTTATTCAGGAATCGGATCAAACAAAAAAAGTGGATCCGCGCCTTGCTGGACTTGCAAAATTTTTCGATCAAGACCATTCTTCTTCCGATTGACACGGAAGAACTTAGAAAGTATGGAGTTAAAGTGATTTAGCCTTCATAACTTTCTTGATTCTCTTTAAGGAGGTGGGAATAATGGCTGTACCTTTCAGAAGAACATCTAAAACTGCGAAAAGAAAGCGTCGTACTCATTTTAAATTACAGGTTCCAGGTATGGTAGAATGCCCAAACTGCGGTGAAATGAAACTTGCTCACCGTGTATGTAAAGCTTGTGGAACATACAAAGGAAAAGAAGTTGTAAACGACTAATTTCTTGACTGAGATATAAAGCACAGGAACAAATTGTTCCTGTGCTTTTGTCGTTTTTTCGGGAAAATGCTTGAAAAAATTTAATTTTTGTATATAAAATAAAGAATATTCGTATTTTTTTCAGGAGGGCATTATGGAACCATATACTATTAATGAGGAACCGGAAGGATATATACTATTTACAATTAATAGACCAGAGAAGCGTAACGCCATAAATGATGACGTGATGAACGGACTTCGAGATGCAATTGATAGGACAGAAGAGTCAGATGCTAAGGCACTTGTTATTACAGGTGCAGGTGATAGAGCCTTTTGTTCAGGAGGAGATTTATCTGTTTTTCATGAGCTTCGTACGGAAGAGCAAGCATACTCTATGCTTTCAAAAATGGCAAAAATACTATACCGCTTGCTAACCCTAAGCAAACCTACAGTTGCTGTTATCAACGGTGCTGCTGTTGGTGGAGGGTGTGAAATCGCTACAGCATGTGATTTTCGAATTGCTCAAAAGGGAATTAAAGCAGGATTTGTCCAAGGTACATTAGCCATTACAACGGGCTGGGGTGGAGGAACCATGTTACTGGAAAAAATCCCAACTGCCAATGCCTTGAAAATGTTAATGGAGGCTAGGGTCTTTACCTCAGATGAATTAGTTGACCTCGGGTTTGTACAATCTACTTACGAGGGGGCAGAAGAAAATAGATGGAGGGAAGTACTGGCTCCACTCCTTCATATTGAGTCTGAAGTTTTACAAGCCTATAAAAATTTATTGCTCCAAAAATGGACTGATAGTCAATTATGGGAAAGAATGGAGAAGGAAGTACGTGGTTGTGCGATTTTATGGGAAGGGGAGAAACATCACCGACAAGTAGAATTATTCCGAAATCGAAAATAGTTCAGATACAAATTGGGAATCGAGTCTATCTTTTCTAGTAGATGCATATGTATGATAAAAAACACTAGGAGGGATTGACGGATGCCAATAACTCGTCAAGATGCATGGTCACAAGACGAAGATTTGCTTCTTGCAGAAGTAGTTCTTAGACATATTCGCGAGGGCAGCACCCAACTGCAAGCATTTGAGGAAGTAGGGAGACAATTGTCCAGAACATCAGCTGCTTGTGGATTTCGGTGGAATTCATTTGTGAGAAAACAGTATAAATCTGGAATAGATTTGGCTAAAAAGCAAAGGAAAGAGTTGAAAAAATCAGCTTCACTGGATAATGCAAACGATACAACAGGCGCAATTAAGTCACTAGCAACGAATGTGACTTTACTTCCTAAGACCACTGAAGGAGAAAAGAAGCTTGATTTTGAAGAAGTGATTTCTTATTTACAAACCATTTATAAGGAAGCACAAATAGCAATGAATCACGAGGAAGAAATGGGTGCTTATGACCATAAAATTCAATCTCTAGAGAAACAAATATATTATTTGGTAGCAGAAAATGAAAAATTAATCAAGGATATCAAAACAATTGAATCGGACTATAAGGCATTAATCGAAATTATGGAACGAGCTAGAAAAATGGTTGTTTTACAGGAGGAGGATCGACAGCAAAAGGTTAAATTTCAAATGGATAAAAACGGGAATTTAGAACGTGTTGAAAAGTGAATAAAGAGAGAACAGATAAAAATGAAGGGACTGATTCATGATCATTAAATCAGTCCCTTCATTTATTGGTGTTGGCATTATTCGAAATCATCAACTTGCTGAAGTGACAGGAAATTTTCCTGGAAGCCAAACAAGTGAGTTTTCAAAAGAAAGATCTTCCCCAATATTTTCAATGGGGGAAAAGCCCATTTTGTTCCAAAACTCTTTGGAATTCACCCTTGAAATGGTTTTGATAGGAAGTCCCTTTGATTTAGCGTATTCGACAAGTGCGGTACCAAAGCCTTGATGCTGATATTCAGGTAAAACTTCAAGCTTCCAAAGCTCAAGATAATATTTAGCAGGTTTTAAAACGGGATTAAATTTAGCGTTCACCTTGTATAGGCTCATACGGGCGGCAAGTTTACCTCCGAAATAAATCCCATAAAACGGTGAGTCGCTATCATTATCAATGATATTTGCTTCAAGATCCTCAAGCATGGAAAGCTCCTGAAGGCCATACTCCTTAAATTCCTTGAATTCCTCTAACGTTTTAAAGTTCACCTTTAACTTCTCAACAGTAAGATTCAATTTTATTTCCCCCTTTGCAATGTTGTAATAATAATAACTATTTCCATCAAGAGAACGTTTACTTTAGAAAAATGGTAAAGATTTGCTCTAATTGTTTTGGCGTGAATAGACTAATAGGCTAAAAAATTGAAGTTAAAATGGTCTTGTAGTATTTTTTTTCATGATTCATTGGATTTGTTCGTTTAGACCTATACTTTGAAGCTCTACATTGTCGTAGATTAATAGGAGTCAAATTTGGATAAGGAAGTATCACTTTGACGAACGGGTTTTGACCTTTTAAATAATTTAAAAGATCCGTTGTTTGTATACGAATTGAAGTAAACGCTTCCATTGATATCATTATATACTAATTAAACCAAAAATTCTGCACTTAAATTTTGAAAACTTTTACAAAATGAACTGAAAATAGATTTTTTCTACAAAATTCCTAACCAGATGGGCATCACGCTTAGATTATTACATTTTTTCCTCCCTGTATTCACAAATTGGGACATTCATCTGATAAAATATGACTAAAGCAAATAAAAAAACATAGTCGATAACTTGCTCCTAATAAACACAAGGAATTTTTATTTAACGAAAACAATTTTGTTAAAAGAGGAGACGCACATGAAAATTGGGATAATTGGTGGTGGAGCAATTGGCCTGTTGTTTGCAGGTTATTTACAAAAAAATCATCAGGTCATGATATATACAAGAACAGTCGAGCAAAAATTAAATTTGCTAAAACATGGATTATACATAACTAAAGATCAGCATACTTCCCAGATAGAGGTTGAAGCGAAATTAATGGATGAGTGGAAGGGGGATGATGACTTAACACTCATTACGGTTAAGCAATATCAACTTCCTCAAGTGATGGAGAAAATAGTGGCCCAAGGAAATCAAGAAAATTCCTTTCTGTTTTTGCAAAATGGAATGGGACATTTGAAATGGTTGGAAAAATTGGTTGCTAACAATATCTATGTTGGCACAGTTGAACATGGAGCAATACGTGAAAGCAACAATCATGTTCGATTTACTGGGAAAGGGAAGACGAAGTTAGCCATATATCACGGGGAAGATTCTTTGCTAACAAAATTAATGGAGCCAGTGAATCCAGAATTTCCGTTTGAAGTTGAAGAAGATTATTATGAAATGCTCATTTCCAAGCTGATCATAAATGCTGTTATTAACCCATTAACTGCTGTTTTGAAGGTCAAAAATGGAGAATTAGTCAATAATCCCTATTATTATCGTGTTTTAATTCAAGTTTTTGAAGAGGTTATTGATGTGCTACAAATTCATAATCGTTCTCGATATTTTGGCCAACTCCTGCAGGTTTGCAGGAATACTGCAGCAAATCGTTCCTCAATGTTAAAGGACATTGAAGAAAACAGACAAACTGAAGTAGATTCCATCTTAGGCTATTTATTAGAGAAGGCATTGAAAGAGGAGAGAAAAGCACCATTATTGATGGCTTTTTACCATTGTGTAAAGGGTAGTGAACAATAGGGAGGGAAGTAAATGTCTTCTTTTTTGTCCATATTTTTGTCGATTTTCATTACCATCCCGTTCCTTGGTTACCTTATGGTCTTCATCATCACAAAATTAATTACTGGAGAGCACCGTAAGTCTGTTCATCTAGCGATTGACTGTAGTACATTCCTGTTTATCATATCCGTTCATTATTTAATTTTAACAATCTGGCATAAATCTTATTTCTGGGTCGTAATATTATTTATGCTTATCGAGGCCATGATTTTTGTTATCATCCATTGGAAAATCAAGCATGAAATCCACTTTTCGAAAGTCTTAAAAGGATTTTGGAGATTCAATTTTTTAATCTTTATATCTGCCTATTTTGTTTTACTCCTGTTTGGTGTGATTAAAAGTGTTACCCAATCTATTATGTAAGAAGCGGATTTTTTCCTTTTTTCGTCTTTCAATGATATACTCTATTAGGAAAAACAAGTTGACTAGAAAGGAAGTACATGAATGGAGATTTTAAATCTCTCTCTCCCTGCAACTAATCGATTTGCAACGGATTATTTAGCGCAAGATCATGCAGTGGAAGGTTTTTTTCATTATCATTTTCTACATTCATCTGAGTATGAAAGACGTGTAATGGAATTAAGGAATAGATCTTTTAAACGAAAAGAACTATGTGACCATATTGAACAATTTATGGATCCATTTCCAACCTCCAATCAAGTTAAGAAATCATTGGAGAAATTAAGAAGTGAAAATAGTGTTGTGGTCATTGGTGGTCAGCAAGCTGGTTTATTGACAGGACCACTTTACTCCATACATAAAGTCATATCCATTATTATGCTTGCAAGACAACAGGAAATGGAACTTGGAGTGCCAGTTGTTCCTGTATTTTGGATCGCTGGAGAGGATCATGATTTTCAAGAGGTAAATCATCTATACATAAATAAGAATCGAAAAGTAGAAAAATGGATTTACCCAGAAAAAATAAAAGAAAAGAAGATGGTCTCTCATATTGAATTAAATCAAGAAATCTGTTTATCTTGGATCGATAGTATTTTGGAGACCTACGGCGAAACGAAAAATACGAAAGATTTACTTGATTTTTCTAAAAAGGCTTTAGAAAAATCAACAACCATGGTTGATTTTTTTAGCTGGATTATTATGGAGTTATTTAAGGAAGATGGTCTTCTCATCATTGATTCAGGGGATTATAATCTGAGAAAGCTTGAAAGTGAATATTTTATTAAACAAATTCAATGTGCCAATGAAATTACTAGCTTAGTAAAAGAGCAACAAGCAGAGATAAATCTATGTGGGTTCCCAAATACAATCGAAATTCCAGAACAAGCAGGAAATCTCTTTTATTATGATGAGGAATTCAATGAACGGATTTTACTTGAATACGACGAAGAAAATTTAATTTTTAAATCGAAAAATGGTCAAATTCATTTTACGAAGGAGCAATTGCTTCAGATTGCTTCCCAATATCCGGAAAAACTTAGCAATAATGTGGTTACTAGACCGATAATGCAGGAATGGTTATTTCCTACATTAGCCTTTATTGCAGGACCTGGAGAGATCTCTTACTGGGCAGAGCTTAAAAAGGCATTTGAATTTTTTGATATCAAAATGCCGCCAATCGTTCCTCGTTTAAATCTAACCTTTGTGGAAAGACAAATTGAAGCAAACCTTCGAGCTTTCCATTTATCCATTGAAGATGTATTAAAAGAGGGGATTTCTAAAAGTCGGGAAGAATTTTTGGCTTCTGTACGGAATAAAAAGCTCCAAGCACTGTTTGCAAAGACGAAAGAAGAGGTTATTAACCGTTATCGAGAGCTCGAAGAATGTGCTAATGAAGAAGATAAAGGTTTGGCTCCTTTATTGGAAAAGAACAGTAAACTAATAATGGATCAGCTCCAATTTATGGAGAATAAAATGGAATTAGCATTACAGTTTAAAAACGATGTGGTGCTGAAAAAGTATGCAGCAATTGAAAACTCGTTAAAACCTTTAGGCTCTCCACAGGAGAGAATCTGGAATATTTACTATTATTTAAATCAATATGGTTTTTCGTTTATTCATCAGATCATGCAGTTGCCATTTGAGTTTGATGGAAAACATAAGGTGATAATTATGTAAAGCTTAACTCATGTGAGTTAAGCTTTTTTTTTGATACCTGCAATAAAATTTTAGAAATATCACAAAACAATGAAGGAAAATAATGCTAATCGTAGAATTTATATAAATAGGTGGTGAAAAGTGGGGGGATGTGGTACATTTGATGTAGAAAGTGGGGGTAGTGGGTATGTTCATGGGTGAGTATCATCATAACGTTGATATAAAAGGCCGTTTAATAGTACCTGCAAAATTTCGTGACGACTTAGGCGAAATCTTTGTATTAACCCGTGGACTTGACCAATGTTTATTTGGCTACCCGCTTGATGAGTGGAAGATACTTGAAGAAAAGTTAAAGGGTCTCCCCCTTACAAAAAAAGATGCTCGTGCTTTTACCCGTTTCTTCTTTTCAGGGGCAACGGAGTGTGAACTTGATAAACAGGGAAGAATTAATATCACAGCTCCTTTGTTGAATTATGCAAAGCTTGAAAAGGAATGTGTGATCGTAGGCGTTTCCAATCGAATTGAAATCTGGAGCAAGCCTCTTTGGGAGGAATTTTTTGCACAATCTGAAGATTCTTTTGCGGAAATAGCAGAAAATATGATTGGATTTGATATATAATGGGAATGTTTTTTGTAAATAAGTAAACTTCTCGATTAACTGTTCTCGAAAAGAACGATGCAAACTTTTTGCAGGACACTCAGATTCCAACATACAAAAACTCCGGAACAATTTCGGTAGAAAAAGGTGGACAAGCATGTTTAAACATACAACAGTTCTTTTGCATGAGGCGGTCAATGGCTTAAATATTAATCCGGATGGGATATATGTTGACTGTACCCTTGGTGGTGCTGGTCATTCCTCATTGATTTTATCAAAGCTATCCGATAAGGGACATCTATATGCATTTGACCAAGATGATGTGGCCATTGCGAA
Organism: Cytobacillus sp. Hz8; assembly: GCF_042263505.1. Classification (NCBI taxonomy): domain Bacteria; kingdom Bacillati; phylum Bacillota; class Bacilli; order Caryophanales; family Bacillaceae; genus Cytobacillus; species Cytobacillus sp. Hz8. Next base: position 20,363 of record NZ_JBHKFI010000004.1, read on the forward strand.
TGCAAAAGAGAAGCTGTCACAATATGGGGATAAAATAACGATTATTAAAAGTAATTTTAGATATTTGAAGGAAGAACTTACTCAACTAGGGGTTCAGAAGGTAGATGGAATTCTTTATGATTTGGGTGTTTCATCCCCACAATTAGACACCCCTGAAAGAGGTTTTAGTTATCATAATGATGCTCCACTCGATATGAGAATGGACCAAGAATCTGATTTGTCGGCCTATGATGTTATCAATCATTGGAGTTATGAGAAGCTAGTAAAAATCTTTTTCAAATATGGCGAGGAGAAATTCTCCAAGCAAATTGCAAGAAAGATTGAATCTGCAAGAGAAAAGAAGCCGATTGAAACAACAAGTGAATTAGTTGAGCTAATCAAGGATGCGATTCCTGCACCGGCAAGAAGAAAGGGAGGTCATCCAGCAAAACGAATTTTTCAGGCTGTCCGTATCGCGGTGAATGATGAACTTGGTGTTTTTGAAGATTCCTTGAAGCAAGCAATTGAGATTTTGAACAAAGATGGCAGAATCAGTGTCATTACCTTTCATTCTCTTGAGGATCGTATTTGTAAGGTCACTTTAAAACAGGCAAGTGAAACACCGAATTTACCGGTGAATTTGCCAGTAATCCCTGATGAGTATCAACCAAGCTTAAAGTTAGTTACAAGGAAACCGATTTTACCTTCCGAAGAGGAATTGACTGAAAATAATCGGGCACGCTCAGCTAAATTACGTATAGCTGAAAAAATTAAGTAGGGTTTATCCCTTCAAAATGAAGATTCTGTTAGATCAGGGAAATAGTCAGTAAGAGGGGAAGGTATTCATTTTTTAGGAGGCGAATTGGATGGGTAATCTAGCAAGAACATTACAGCAGGAAGAAACACAAAAGAAGAAATATCAAAAAGAACTTGCACCTAAAAAAGCAGAAATATCGAAATCATGGTTTTCGCCTGGAGAGAAAATTTTAGGGCTTATTTTTGGTGCAGCACTTTGCTTTGGTGGAGTCCATGTAATATCAAATCAAGCCATGATATATAACATGAATAAAAATATTCAGGAAACTGAAACCTCGATTCAAGACCAAAAAAAGGTAAATAATGACTTAAAAATGCAGGTGAGCGAATTAAGTACATATGATAGAATTATAACGAAGGCAAAAAAATTAGGCCTTAAATTAAATGAGAATAACGTTAAGGTTGTGCAAGAAAAATGATAAAAAAACAAAAAAATATGAACATAGGAGCAGCGATATTATTAGTAATATTTTGCCTGCTCTTTTTTGTCTTAATATTTCGTTTTGTCGGCATTCAGGTTACGGGAAAAATAGATGGTGTAAATCTATCCGTAAAGGCGTATCAGAAATATATGAAGGTTGAATCTTTAGATGCAAAACGAGGGAACATTTTTGACAGGACTGGAAAAATCGTGGCTGAAGACACGTCTACTTTTACGGTGGTGGCTATACTTGATAAGAAGATGACGATTATCCCAAAAGAGCCACAGCATGTCACAGACCCTGAGAAAACGGCGCGGGAATTATCCAAGTATATTGATTTAAAGGAATCTGAGATTTATAGAATTTTAACGAAAAAGAAAAAACAAGTTGAATTTGGCAAGGCTGGAAGAGGCCTGACTTATGAACAAAAGAATCAAATTGAAGCATTAAAGCTTCCTGGGATCATTTTTAATCGCGAAACGAAACGATTCTATCCTAATGGATATTTCGCTTCTCATTTAGTCGGTTATGCGGATCAAAAAAATAACAAAATGGTGGGGCAGCTTGGTATTGAAAAGAGTATGGATCATGAGCTCACTGGGACAAACGGAAAAATCGATTATGAGAGCGATTTGTGGGGTTATTTACTTCCAAATAGTAAGGAAAAAGTAAAACCGGCAAAGAACGGAAATGATGTGTACTTAACGATTGATAAAAAAATTCAAACCTTCTTAGAAGAATCCTTAACAAAGGTTCAGAAAACCTATAATCCTAAAAAAATCATTGCGATTGTCGCCAATCCAAAGACAGGAGAAATTCTTGCGATGGGGCAAAGGCCGACATTTGATCCGATGACAAGGGATGGAATTGAAAATAGCTGGCATAATTTGGCGATAGAAGAATCATATGAGCCTGGTTCAACAATGAAAATGTTTACTTTATCCGCCGCCGTTCAGGAAAATGTATTTAATCCGAATGCATGGTATAAATCTGGTACTTACGCTGTAGGGCCTAATATTGTTCCAGACCACAATGGCGGGGTTGGTTGGGGAACAATCACCTATTTAGAAGGGGTTCAACGGTCCTCTAACGTTGCCTTTGCGAAAATCGCAAAGGAACAATTGGGCTTTACAAAATTCCGGCAATATTTGACGAAATTCGGTTTCGATAAACCAACTGGAATTGATCTTCCCAATGAAACAAGTGGGAAAATCCTTTTTCAATATCCAATTGAAAAGGCGACAACGGCATTTGGACAAGGAACTGCCATCACACCGATTCAGCAAATTCAAGCTGCAACAGCAGTTGCTAATGATGGCAAAATGATGAAACCACATGTTGTTGATAAAGTAGTTGATCCCAATACGAATAAAGTGATTAAACAAGTTGAACCAGAGGTAGCAGGCCAACCAATTTCAGCGGCAACGGCGAAAGAAGTACGGGACATTCTTGAGACGGTCATCACCTCTAAAAAAGGTACTGGGTATGAAATCTATAATATCCCTGGCTATGATGTCGCTGGGAAAACGGGTACAGCCCAGATTCCAGATCCGAATGGAGGGTATTTAGAAGGCTATAAGAATTATGTATTCTCCTTTTTAGGGATGGCACCAAAGGATGATCCTGAATTGATTATGTATGTTGCTGTGCAGCAGCCGGAAATTGATGCAAGTGTGAGCGGTTCTGAGCCGGTATCGATGATTTTTAAATCAGTGATGAAGAACAGCTTACAATATATGAATATTAAACCGACAAAGCAAAAGAAAAAAGAAATTATTACGGTTCCTGACTTAACCACAATGTCTGTTGATGAAGCAAAACAAGCATTAGAGCAAAAAGGTGTTGAACTTGAAGTGTTAGGAACAGGTGACCAAGTTCATGCACAACTACCTGAAAAAGGTACTACCATTCTTGAGGGAGAAAAGGTGGTTGTGAAAACGACAGGGAAAATGGCGATTCCTAACCTGGTAGGATGGTCGTTAAGGGATGTCCTCAAGGTGACAGAGATTGCCGATTTAAAATTGAACTCTACAGGTGAAGGATATGTCACGAAGCAGAATATGAAAGCTGGAACGGAAATCAAAAAAGGGGATTATCTAGTTGTTAACCTGCAAACGGCACAGGAGCAAATAGAGGGAAAGAAAAAAACGAATAAAGAAGCGGCGAATGAATGACTAGGTGGTTAGATCATTTCTAATGATGAAAAAATTGGCGGAAACGCCAATTTTTTTTTTGCCATGAATGGACGTTTAGTGGAAATCGCTCAAAAGTTCTATAGGACGAGGTACAAGCATATATTTAAACGAGCCAAATGTGAGGAGGTTCGAATGAGCTTATGCGAGTATCAAATGTTACCGTTCGAAAACGATTAACAGCAGCGTTGTTAGTTGGGTTTCTTATCTTTTTTATTATTGATGTCAGATTGGGGTATGTTCAATTTTATTTAGGTGATTGGTTGACAGGACTTGCGAAAAATTCATGGAGCCGTGAAATTCCGTTTGAACCTGAAAGAGGTGACATTGTTGATCGAAATGGTGTGAAACTGGCAACTAATATTAGTGCTCCAACCGTTTATGTAGTTCCAAGACAAATTAAGGATCCCGCCAAAACAGCAGAAAAATTAGCTGCAACATTGAATCTCTCAAAGGAAAAAGTCTATAAGGAAATTACAGTAAAGGAATCTATTGTCCGAATTAAGGAAGGGCGAAAAATCTCTCATGAAAAGGCGAAGGAGATCAGAGGCTTAGGGTTAGATGGGGTTTATATTGGGGAAGATTCCAAACGGCATTATCCTTTTGGAAACTATTTGTCCCATGTTTTAGGGTTTACTGGCGTGGATAATCAAGGGTTAATGGGATTGGAACTCTATTATGATAAAGAACTAAAAGGAGAAAAGGGCTCTGTTCAATTTTATGCCAATGCCAAAGGGGAACGGATGAATGATATGGCGGATGATTACAAGGCTCCTGTTGAAGGGCTAGATTTAAAGCTAACCATTGATTCAAAAGTTCAAACGATTGTGGAAAGAGAGCTTGATATTGCGCAAGCAACCTATAATCCTGATGGCATTATGGCGATTGCGATGGATCCTAATACGGGTGAAATTCTCGCGATGAGCAGCAGACCAGATTTTGATCCGGATAATTTTCAAAATGTAGCACCAGAAATTTATAATCGAAACCTTCCTGTTTGGAGCACTTATGAACCAGGTTCAACCTTTAAGATTATTACTTTAGCGGCTGCACTGGAGGAAAAAAAGGTAGATTTAGAAAAAGAGCATTTTCATGATCCCGGCTATGTAAAAGTGGATGGTTCTAGACTTCGCTGTTGGAAAAGCGGTGGTCATGGGGATCAAACTTTTCTAGAAGTCGTCCAAAACTCCTGTAACCCTGGTTTTGTGGAATTGGGTCAAAGGCTAGGAAAAGATACATTGTTTAAATATATTAAAGATTTTGGTTTCGGTGAAAAAACGGGAATTGATCTTCAAGGTGAAGGAAAAGGAATTCTATTTAATATTGATAAAGTCGGTCCGGTAGAATTAGCAACAACGGCTTTTGGTCAAGGGGTTTCTGTCACACCGATTCAACAGGTCACGGCCCTGTCGGCGGCAATCAATGGAGGGGCGCTATATACGCCATATATAGCGAAAGAATTAGTTGATTCGACGACAGGGGAAGTGGTCATGAGGAATTCGCCCAAGGCTAAAAGGAAGGTTATTTCCGAAAAAACATCGAAAGAAATTCGATATGCATTGGAGAGTGTCGTTGCGCAAGGATCAGGAAAGAGATCATTTATTGAAGGTTACCGTATTGGGGGAAAAACTGGGACGGCCCAAAAAGCCAAGGATGGAAGATATTTAGAAAATAACCATATCGTTTCCTTTATCGGGTTCGCTCCCGCTGATGATCCGCAATTAGTTGTGTACGTAGCCGTCGATAATCCAAAAGGGACCGTTCAATTCGGGGGAGTCGTTGCTGCCCCTATTGTGGGAAATATTATGGAGGATAGTCTTAGAAGCATGGGTGTGAAGCCAAGGAAGGACCAAATTGAAAAGGAAATAACTTGGCCGGATACCCCGCTTATTAAAGTTCCAGATGTAGTCGGAATGACTAAAAGCGAATTAGAGGAATTATTCGTTAATTTAAAAATTGATGCAAGTGGCTCAGGAGATACGGTTATCAAGCAATCTCCAGAACCAGGTGTGAAGGTAAAAGAAGGTTCTACGATTCGCTTATATTTTAACGATGAAGAAAAAGATAACTAAAATAAAGTGAAACTTCCATCAGTGGGGGTTTTCATTCATCCCCCACTGATGGTTAGTCACGCAAAGCCTGATTGATTTTTCTAAGGGCTGAAGCCCAAAGAAAAATCTTATTTCACTTATCGGACCTTTACGGACAGTTGATCTCCCACTTATCTTCTTCGAAATCTCAGAATCTTTAAGTGGGAGTCTTACTGTCCGTTAAGAGTGGGATAAAAATAGATGGGTGGGTGGTGTTCCAACTGCCCACCCTTTAACTATGGAAGAGGATATTAGGAACAACGATTGAATTTACTGTTGAATTTATTCTCAAATCCATCATAATACATAGCGTAAAGTTCATTTTTCATGTAAAATAATAGTCGCATGTTTTTTGCTAATGCTTTAAGTTTTTTACTTTTGAGAGGATTGAATAGTAATGAAATTACATACTCTTCTAGAAAAGTTACACCCGCTTGTGTCTTTTTCTGGAGATAATCCGGAAATCACCTCGATTGCAAATGATAATCGAAAAGTGATTGAGGGTAGCTTATTTGTTTGTATAAAAGGGTACACCGTGGATGGGCATTCATTTGCATTAGATGCTGTGAAAAAAGGAGCTGTAGCAGTATTAGCTGAAAGTAAGCTGCAACTTGATGTCCCAGTTATTGTTGTCAAAGATACGAAAAGAGCACTGTCCGTTCTGGCTGACGCATTTTTTGGTCAACCAAGTCATAAAATGCATGTTATAGGGATTACTGGCACAAATGGAAAAACAACGACAAGCCACTTAATTGATCAAATTCTTATTGATGCAGGGAAAAAGACTGGCTTAATTGGAACAATGTATACAAAAATTGGCGACCAAATCAATGATACGAAAAATACCACTCCAGAAAGTTTAACTTTACAAAAAACATTGAAGGATATGGTTGATTGTGAAGTTGAAAACGTTACGATGGAAGTATCCTCCCATGCTCTCGATGAAGGGAGAGTTCATGGCGTGGATTATGATGTCGCTGTGTTTACAAATTTAACACAGGATCATTTAGACTATCATAAAACAATGGATGACTATCGCAGAGCAAAAGGTCTCCTCTTTGCTCAACTTGGAAATGTCTATTATCATGATCGCCCTAAATATGCGGTCTTAAATATGGATGATCCGGCAAGTAAGGAATATATCCGCTCCACATCGGCAGTTATTGTGACATATGGGATCGATGAAGAAGCAGATATTATGGCAAGAAATATTGAGATTACGGCGAATGGAACTACTTTTGAGCTAATCAGCCCATTCGGCAAGCATTTCATTTCCATGCAGTTACTTGGAAAATTCAGTGTTTATAATGTACTTGCAAGTATTTCAGCTGGACTTGTTTCTGGAGTATCGATAGATTCCATCATAGCGACGATTGCGAAAATTGAAGGAGTTTCTGGTCGTTTTGAGTTAGTGAACGCGGGTCAGAATTTTACCGTTATTGTTGATTACTCACATACTCCTGATAGTCTTGAAAATGCCTTGAAAACCATCAATGAATTTGCAAAGAAAAGAGTTTTGGTCGTTGTCGGTTGTGGTGGAGACAGAGACAAGACAAAGCGACCGTTAATGGCTCAAATTGCATGTAAATACAGTACAAATCCGATTTTTACGTCAGATAACCCAAGAAGTGAGGATCCTGAACAAATTCTGTTAGATATGACAGAAGGTGTGAAGGGGGGAAAATATGAGGTCATGGTTGATCGTAGAGAAGCCATCTTCCATGCCGTTCGTCAAGCAAGTGAACAGGACATCATTCTAATTGCCGGTAAAGGACATGAAACGTATCAGCAAATCGGAAAAGAATTTCATGATTTTGATGATCGCCTTGTTGCAAGAGAGGCAATTGAGGAGAGATAGTATGGTTTTGAAGAACGCGGACTTAATGACATTATTTCCAAAAAATAGAGGGTATATCAGTGAGAAGATTATTTACAAAACAGTTGCTTTACGTGCCTCTTCCATACAGCCTAAGGGACTATTTTTTCCAATTTTCAGCGATTCCGGCGAGTTGAAGGAAGCAATTAGGAATGGAGCGATTGCGGCTGTATGGAATGAGGAGAAAAGCATTCCTCCTTATACTCCAAATGATTTTCCAATTTTTTTAACAAATGATTTATTGAAAGGCTTATTGAACATGATAAAACTATATTTAGATAAATTAGAAGAAAACAAGTTTAACAAAAACGAATTGGCGAATTTTCTTTTTGAGGAGGATAACCTTCTTCATCATGAAGAAACAAAAAATATCGCGGTAATTGCCCAGCAGCTGCAACAATCGATCGAGCAAATTCGTACGGAAAGGAGGGGGTAATATGTTGGAGCAAGTTATTTTTTTCACGATCTTACTCGGATTTTTAATTGCTGTTCTCTTATCGCCCATATTTATCCCTTTCTTAAGAAGGTTGAAATTTGGACAAAACATTCGTGAGGAAGGTCCTAAATCCCATCAAAAGAAATCTGGGACACCGACCATGGGTGGGATTATTATCCTTTTTTCCATCGTTGTGACAACACTAATCATGACGGAGAAATTTGCAGAGCCAACAGTGAAAACTTTTGTACTTTTATTTGTCACTTTAGGATTTGGTCTACTTGGCTTTTTAGATGATTTTATAAAGGTAGTGATGAAAAGAAATCTAGGGCTGACTTCAAAGCAAAAGCTATTGGGTCAAATCATTATTTCTATTATTTTCTATTTCATTATCAAGCATAGTGGATTTTCAACAGAAATAGAAATTCCTTTTACGGATTATTCCTTTGATTTAGGATGGGGATATGCACTTTTTATCATTTTTTGGTTAGTCGGATTTTCAAATGCTGTTAACTTAACGGATGGCTTAGATGGATTAGTATCAGGAACTGCTGCCATTGCTTTTGGTGCATTAGCTGTCCTTGCTTGGAATCAATCGCTTTTTGAAGTTTCTATTTTTTCAGTGGCCGTGGTTGGAGCAGTCCTTGGCTTTTTAGTATTTAATGCGCATCCTGCTAAAGTGTTTATGGGGGATACCGGTTCTTTAGCACTAGGTGGAGCCATTGCCTCAGTAGCTATATTAACGAAACTAGAGATCTTACTCATCGTTATTGGTGGCGTTTTTGTGATTGAGACTTTGTCCGTTATTTTGCAAGTAATCTCATTTAAAACAACAGGAAAAAGAATTTTCCGCATGAGTCCATTGCATCATCATTATGAGCTTGGTGGATGGTCTGAGTGGCGTGTCGTGGTAACGTTTTGGACGGTAGGATTATTGTTTGCAATAATTGGAATCTATATCGAGGTGTGGATGTAATTGAAAAAGATTAATACGTATCTTCACAAAAAGGTTTTAGTATTAGGGTTAGCAAAAAGTGGTGTTGGAGCGGCATCTCTCTTACATAAACTAGGTGCTTTCGTAACGGTAAATGATTATAAACCTTTATCAGAAAATCCAGCCGCTCAAGGTTTATTAGAGCAAGGAATAAAGGTAATCTGTGGGGAGCATCCTGTGGAACTGCTTGAGGATGGTTTTGAAATAGTAGTGAAAAACCCAGGCATTCCTTACCACAATCCAATGATTGTGGAAGCTTTGAAGAGAGAAATACCGGTAATTACAGAAGTGGAGCTCGCTTATCAAGTGTCAGAGGCTCCTTTTATTGCGATTACAGGAACAAATGGAAAAACAACCACTACTACATTAATTTATGAAATGCTTCATTCAGGTAAGAAAAAACCATTAATTGCAGGGAATATTGGTACAGTTGCATCCGAAGTGGCTCAAAAAGCACATGCTGACAATAAAATTGTGATCGAACTATCCTCTTTTCAATTAATGGGGATTGATGCTTTTCGTCCGAAAATTGCCATTATCACCAATCTATTTGATGCTCATTTAGATTATCACGGAACTAGAAAAGAATATGAGAAAGCGAAAGCAAGAATTACAAAGAATCAAATGGAAGAAGATTATTTAATAGTAAATGCTGAACAAGATGAGGTAATGGCCATTGCCCGTCAATCTAAAGCGCAAATAATTCCTTTTTCAACTAAAAGAAAAATGGATAACGGAGCTTATATTGAAAATGGTTGGATTATGCTCCAAGGTGAAAAAATCATGGAAACGAAGGATATCGTTTTACCGGGTGCCCATAACCTGGAAAATATCTTGTGTGCAGTTGCAGCCGCAAAGCTTTCAGGCGTTGATCATGAAGCCATTTTTCATGTTTTAAGTACCTTTAAGGGTGTAAAACATCGTCTGCAATTCATAGGAGAAATAGCAGGAAGAAGATTTTATAATGATTCAAAAGCAACCAATATTTTGGCGACATCGAATGCCATTAAAGCTTTTGAGCAGCCGATTATACTTCTCGCTGGAGGACTTGACCGGGGGAATGAGTTTGATGAATTGTTACCACTATTTAAGAAGGTCAAAGCGATTATTACCTTTGGCCAAACAGCAGAGAAATTAGAGCGTGTGGCGAAACTTGCAGGAATAAAAACGATTCAGCGTGTCGATAATGTTGAAAAAGCCGTACCAGTCGCTTTTGAACTTTCTGAGCCGAATGATGTTATTCTTTTATCCCCTGCATGTGCAAGTTGGGATCAATATAAAACTTTTGAGGTTAGGGGAGACATTTTTACGAGTGCGGTGCATAAGCTTAAGTAAGGGCTTGTCTATATGTAAAACATCCGGTATTTCATCATAAGAATTTTGTTCGAGCGTGGTTTTGTCCACACTCATACAGGCCCTAAAACTTGCCGTTCGAGGTGTGTGCAGTGCCGACAAAAAAAGCAACTCCCGATATGATTTTGATTATGACCACTTTTGCCTTGCTTGCCGTAGGTTTGATTATGGTTTATAGTGCAAGCGCCATTTGGGCAGAGTACAAATTTGATGATTCTTTTTTCTTTGCCAAGCGACAGCTTCTTTTTGCTGGAGCTGGTATTGTCGCGATGTTCTTTTTCATGAATGTGGATTATTGGACATGGCGAAAATGGTCAAAACCATTATTAATCATTTGTTTTGCTCTATTAATTGTTGTTCTTATTCCTGGAATCGGAACAGAGAGAAATGGCTCAAGAAGCTGGATTGGGGTAGGGGCATTTTCGATTCAACCTTCTGAATTTATGAAGCTTGCCATGATTACTTTTCTTGCTAAGTTTCTCTCGGAAAATCAAAAGAAAATTACTTCCTTTAAAAATGGACTGGCTCCATCATTAGGGTTAGTATTTTTAGCTTTTGGATTGATTATGCTTCAACCGGATTTAGGAACAGGGACTGTTATGGTAGGAACCTGTGTTGTCATGATTTTTATTTCTGGAGCAAGAATAAGCCATTTTGTTGGTTTAGGAATGATTGGGGTACTTGGATTTGTTGGCTTAGTTATTTCCGCTCCATACCGCATGAAGCGAATTACATCCTTTCTGGATCCATGGGGAGATCCGCAAGATAGTGGTTTTCAAATTATTCAATCCCTTTATGCAATAGGTCCTGGAGGTTTATTTGGGTTAGGTCTAGGGCAAAGCAGACAAAAGTTCTTTTATTTACCTGAGCCTCAAACGGATTTTATTTTTGCCATTGTTGCTGAAGAGCTAGGGTTTATCGGAGGCTCTTTTGTTTTACTACTATTCGCTCTATTGTTATGGCGGGGGATTCGCATTGCTTTGGGAGCACCAGATTTATATGGAAGTTTTCTCGCAGTAGGGATTATTGCAATGGTAGCCATTCAGGTCATGATTAATGTTGGAGTAGTCACGGGATTAATGCCCGTAACAGGCATTACGCTTCCATTTCTGAGTTATGGAGGATCATCGCTAACGCTTATGTTAATGGCTATAGGGGTATTATTAAATATTAGTCGACACTCAAGGTATTAAGCTTTTAAAGATGGCATGCCAAATTTTTTGTTCATTGAACAAAAAAATCTTGTAAAACTTCTGACCCTGTTTATTACAGGGTTCTTTTATTTTTGTATCAAAAAATGATGAATTTTCCATAAATATTACATTTAAGTGACATTCTTGTGTAGAAACTAAGTTGTAGTCTAGAGTATAGTAGAATAGGGGAGAAAAAGAATGCTTTGGATTAGAAAGATTGTTGATTGCAATAAGAATGAACACTCTTTAATGAGGTGAAAAAATGCGTATTGTCGTTAGTGGAGGAGGAACCGGCGGCCATATTTATCCGGCTCTGGCCTTAATTCGAGAGATTCAAAAGGAAACTAGAGATGCTGAATTTTTATATATTGGCACGGAAAAAGGATTAGAGAGCAAGATTGTGACAAGAGAAAATATTCCCTTTAAATCCATACATATTACAGGTTTTAAAAGAAAGCTTTCCTTTGAAAATGTAAAAACGATTTATCGATTTTTAAAAGGTGTGAGAGACAGTAAAAAAATTTTGAAGCAATTTAAAGCGGATGTTGTGATTGGGACAGGAGGCTATGTTTGCGGACCTGTTGTCTATGCTGCTTCAAAGTTGGGAATTCCAACGATTATTCATGAGCAAAACAGCGTCCCAGGATTAACGAATAAGTTTCTTAGCCGATTTGTTAACGCAATTGCTGTTTGCTTTGAAGAGGCAGCTGAATTCTTTCCAAAAGATAAAGTAACGATGACCGGAAATCCGCGAGCATCTGAGGTATTAGGTCAGGATGGAATAAAAGGGCGTCTTTCTGTTGGATTAAGCTTGAAAATCCCGACGGTTTTAATTTTTGGTGGTAGTAGAGGTGCACGTCCAATTAATGAAGCGGTAATTAAATCTTTAGCTGAGTTTGGGGCAAGAAAATATCAGGTTCTTTATGTAACTGGAGATGCCCATTTTGAAGAAGTACAAAAGGAAGTTCAGTTAGTAGGAAATCCAGAAAATGTGATTATTAAGCCATTTATTCATAATATGCCTGAGGTTTTAGCAGGAATTGATTTAACTGTTGCCCGTGCGGGTGCGACTACATTAGCAGAACTCACATCCTTAGGAATTCCAAGCATCTTAATACCAAGCCCTTATGTGACGAATAATCATCAGGAAAAGAATGCAAGAGCTTTAAGTGACCACGGAGCAGCGCAAATATTGCTTGAAAAGGAATTAACCGGAAAGAAGCTAGTGGAACATATAGATCAAATTCTAATGGATGATAAAGTCTTAAATGAAATGAAAAAATCCGCCCTTGAGCTTGGAATTCCAGATGCAGCTAAAAGATTATATAATGTCATGGAAGAGCTCGTGAAACAAAAACAAAAGTAGCCCATTTTGCTCTTAAGCATAGAATATAAGAACATCAAAGTAAGCGAGAGGGAGGTTATCATGAAAGAATTTTTGACTAAAATAATGGAAGAAAATATTGGTAAAATAAAAGAAAATGAACCTATGTCAAACCATACGACGATTAAAATAGGTGGACCTGCAGAAATATTTATTGAGCCTTCATCCATTGAAAACCTTCAAAAAACGATGGAGTACATTCATCAATATCAGATGAAATGGAGAGCAATTGGTCGTGGATCCAATTTGCTTGTTTCGGATAAAGGAATTGAGGGAGTTGTCATTAAACTTGGTGCTGGACTCAATCAATTAGAAATAAAAGGAACTGAAGTAAAGGTGGGAGGAGGCTATTCACTTGTTAGTTTGGCCACATCCATCAGTCGCCAAGGTCTTTCAGGGCTAGAATTTGCTGGGGGTATTCCAGGATCTGTCGGTGGTGCTGTGTATATGAATGCTGGTGCCCATGGATCAGATATTTCCAGAATTCTGACTCAAGCGCTGATTTTATTTGATGATGGCAAGCTAGAATGGCTGACGAATGAAGAGATGGAATTTAGCTACCGTACATCGGTGTTACAAAAGAAGCGTCCTGGAATTGTTGTTGAAGCGATCTTTCAATTAAAGAAAGGGAATCGTGAAATCATCATTGCAGAAATCCAAAAGAATAAAGAATACCGCAAAGTGACTCAGCCTTGGAATTATCCATGTGCAGGCAGCATCTTTCGAAATCCACTTCCAAATTATGCAGGAAAATTGGTTGAGGAGTCAGGACTGAAGGGATATTCTATCGGGAATGCGCAAATCTCTGAAATGCATGGGAATTTTATCATAAATGCTGGTCATGCGACTGCAGAAGATGTGCTCGCACTTATCGACTTTGTGAAAAAATCAATTGACGAAAAATTTGGTGTGAAAATGGAAACAGAAGTAGAAATAATTGGCCGAAAGTAACAGGATTTTCTTCTTACGAATGACAAATATTGTGTTATAATATGACACTAGACAACATTTTAAATGTTAGAATGTGGATAACGGCATGAGAATTCGTGCCGTTTATTAACTAATCAGTCATCTAATAGAGGAAAACGATAGAAAGAAATGGACAAGCAGTAACAGTAAGTAAATTGCGTTTTTGAGGTGAAGGAGATGAAACAAGGAAAAGTCGTATCGATTGAAGATCGAATTCCTAAATTAAAACAACAAAGGCGAAAAAAGGCTAATAAAAGACTAATTTTCCTCTTGTTTTTATTCTTTTTTCTTATTGTCTTAATTGTTTATTTCCAATCACCATTGAGCCACGTAAGAACAATATCAATCTCAGGAAATCAAATTTATTCAAAGCAGCAAATTGAAAAGATAAGCGGAATTAATCATCATACAAATATCTGGAAGATAAATGATGAGAAAATAAAAAAAAGCATTCGCAAACTTCCTGAAATTAAAATGGTAAAAGTATCTGTTCAATTGCCTAACACATTGATTATTACCTTAAAAGAGGAAAAAAGAGTGGCTTACATGGATATTGATAATGCTCTTTATCCTGTGCTCGAAAACGGAAAAATATTAAAGCAAAATTCAGCAGCGAAACTGCAAATGAATGTCCCAATCTTAAAGGGCTTTTCTGAAGGAGATATATTAAATACCTTAATAAAAGGGTTAGGGGAAATGCCTGGAGAAGTGAAAAATGCCATTTCTGAAATTCACTACACTCCTAAAAAAATGGATGATGACCATATTTCTCTATATATGAATGATGGATTTGAGGTTAGCGCATCCTTAAGAAATTTCTCCAGTAAAATGGCTCATTATCCTGCAATAGTCAGCCAATTAGATCCAAATAAAAAAGGAGTCATTGATTTGGAGGTTGGTTCCTATTTTAAGTCTTTCGAATAGGATGTGTTAAAAAATGAAAAGAAAGGGCAGGCACGTTATCTTTTCACTAATTTTTCTTGTTTTAGGATATATGTTGGCATTTTCGTTTCACCTTACCCAAACAGATAATAAAAGCTCGAAATTAACGAATAAGCAATGGGATCGGGACTTAAATCTTCATAATCAAATCATTGCTCAAGAAGAAAAAAACCGAAAGCTGCAACAAGAACTTAATGAAAAGCAAGCGAGTGTTTTGGATATCGAAAAAGAGCTGGCTAAGGAAGAAAAAATATTTTTCAATCTTGCAGAGGATGCTGAAAAATATCGGATGTTTGTTGGAAAAGTAAAGGTGAAGGGGAAAGGTGTAAAAATCACCTTAGCAGATGGAGAGTATGACCCTTCAAAGGAAAATGTAAATAACTATATCGTTCATGAGCATCATATCTTTAAGGTCATTAATGAATTATACATATCTGGAGCAAGTGCTATTGCTGTAAATGGACAAAGAATTAATCACAGCTCTTATATAATGTGTAATGGACCAGTCATCGAGATTGATGGGAATCAGCATCCGGCGCCGTTTGTTATTACAGCGATTGGAGATCCAGATGTTCTCTATTCTTCCTTAAACTTAAATGGAGGCATCAAAGATTTACTCGTGAATGAAAATGTTGAATTTTCGATAGAGAAAGAAGAAGAGATTGTGATGAATCCAATTTTAGGAAATTAATTTCCTTGCAGGTGAAAAAAGTGGAGAAAAAACAAAAGCTTAGCTTATTTTTAATCGCAATGATTATCGGGTTAATGGTGGTTGTTCAATTTCGCTCAGTTCACAAACCTATAGTGAGAGATACAAGGGATACATGGCAATTGCGAGAGGATTTAGCGAAGGCAAAAGATTTACAGTCTAAATTATTAATTGAAATTACTTCAAATGAAGATAAATTAGCCAAGTATGAGACAAAAAGAAAGCAAAGCAAAGAACAAGCATTAGTTGAGACATTAAATGAACTTAAGAAAGACGCTGGTCTTGAGAAAGTACATGGTCCTGGTCTCAAAATGATTATAGAGCCAGCTTATGAAGATTTGCTTGTCAATCATACAAAGGCGCAAATTTCACCTGATATACTCAAGAGGTTAATAAATGAGCTAAATATATATGATGCCGATCAAATATCGATTGATGGAAGAAGGGTCATAAATACAACGGTAATACGAGATATCAATGGTGACACAAAAATAGATGGTCATTCATTAAATCATTTTCCAATAGAAATTCATGTGATTACGAATAATCTTCAAAATGCTGAAAAGCTCTATAATCAAATGAAAGTATCCAAAATTGACGATGAATTTTTTATTGACAGTATGAAAATCAATGTATTAAAGCCAGAGTCAAATTTAACGATTCCTGCCTATCAGGATACGATACGGATTCAAAACATGGAACCCGCTAATCAATAGACTAAGGAGCGAACCAAATGTGGCTACCTCTTCTTGGATTACTTGTAGGGGTAATTCTTGGATTATTAACAGATTTTAGAATTCCAGATGAATATTCAAATTATTTGTCCATTGCGATACTTGCTGCACTTGATACTTTATTTGGGGGAATTCGGGCCTATTTGCAAAATATTTATAATCAAAAAATATTTGTGTCGGGCTTCTTCTTTAATATTATCTTAGCTGCAAGTTTAGCTTTTCTAGGTGTCCATCTTGGTGTAGACTTATATTTAGCAGCAGTTTTTGCGTTTGGCGTAAGATTATTTCAAAATATTGCGGTGATTCGCAGAATCTTGTTAACAAAATGGTCATCAAAGCCATGAAAATTTAGAAAAAAAATGGTTTAATAAAAAAGGGAAAATACCAGTTTTGACGAATAATTTTAAATATAAATAAAAAAACTGCAATGATTATAGTGATTGATTGTTGTTGTTCAATTACTTGAGTAGTAAAAGGGAGGTGCCAAAGAATGAACAGCAATGAAATATTTGTAAGTCTTGACATCGGTACATCCAGTGTAAAAGTAATCATTGGTGAAATGGTCAATGACTCTTTAAATATTATTGGAGTGGGGAATGTTAAATCTGAGGGCTTAAGAAAAGGCTCCATTGTCGATATTGACGAAACCGTTCATTCTATTAGGCAGGCGATAGAACAAGCTGAGAGAATGATAGGAATGCATATAAATAAAGTGATCGTAGGAATATCCGGAAATCACGTTTTTCTTCAGCCTTGTCATGGCGTTGTCGCTGTTTCAAGTGAGAACCGTGAAATTACGGATGAAGATGTTGCCAGAGTAATTGATGCAGCTCAAGTGGTTTCAATTCCTCCAGAAAGAGAAATTATTGATGTAATCCCTAGGCAATTTATCGTCGATGGTCTTGATGAAATAAATGATCCACGGGGAATGATTGGTGTTCGCTTAGAAATGGAAGGAATAATTATAACTGGTTCAAAGACAATCCTACATAATACTTTACGCTGCGTGGAAAGAGCTGGATTAGAAATTATGGATATCGCCCTACAGCCTCTTGCAGCAGGTTCTCTTGCCTTATCAAAGGATGAAAAAAATCTTGGTGTTGCTCTAATCGATATTGGTGGCGGCTCAACAACGATTGCTGTTTATGATCAAGGCTTTTTGAGAGCAACAAGTGTCCTGCCAGTCGGTGGAGATCATATCACAAAGGATCTATCCATTGGTTTAAAAACTTCTTCGGAGGATGCTGAGAAAATTAAGATTAAATATGGACATGCCTTTTATGATCTTGCTTCCGAAGAAGAAGTCTTTAGTGTCCCTATTATTGGGAGCGACCAACATCAACAATACAATCAACTTGAAATTTCGGATATCATTGAGGCAAGAATGGAAGAAATTTTTGAATTAATTCTAAAAGAAATTAATAGATTAGGTGTTAGAGGGCTGCCGGGAGGTTACGTTTTAACAGGTGGAGTTTCTAATACAGAAGGAATTTTAGAATTAGGACAAGCTGTTTTACAAAATCGTGTAAGAATTGCAATTCCTGATTATATTGGGGTAAGAGAACCTCAATATACAACTGCAGTTGGACTCATTAAATTTGCTTATAAAAACGCAAAGGTTCAAGGCAGAAAAATGGGACATGCAGCTATTGCTGGAGAAATGAAAGAAAAAAGAATACAAAAACAACCGCAACCAAAACAAAAGCCGGTGAAGCAACCGGAAGAGAAAATGTCATCTAGAGTAAAAAAATTCCTAGGCTACTTTTTTGAGTAAGATGGTATCTGGAATACGTCGAAATAGGAGGATTTATCATGTTGGAATTTGATACAAGTGTAGAGTCTTTAGCAACAATAAAAGTCATCGGCGTTGGCGGCGGTGGTAATAATGCGGTAAACCGTATGATTGAACACGGCGTACAAGGCGTCGAATTTATAGCTGTTAACACAGATGCTCAAGCGCTTAATCTTTCAAAAGCAGAGATTAAAATGCAAATTGGGGGAAAACTGACTCGTGGACTAGGTGCAGGTGCAAACCCTGAGGTTGGCAAAAAAGCTGCTGAAGAAAGTAAAGAGCAAATTGAAGAGGCGTTGAAAGGCGCAGATATGGTGTTTGTTACTGCTGGGATGGGTGGTGGAACAGGTACCGGTGCAGCTCCAGTTATTGCACAAATTGCTAGAGATTTAGGAGCTCTTACGGTAGGAGTTGTTACTCGCCCTTTTACTTTTGAAGGAAAAAAGCGTTCTACGCAAGCTGCTGGAGGAATAGCGGGTATGAAGGAAGCGGTTGATACGTTAATCGTTATCCCTAATGATCGCTTATTAGAAATTGTTGATAAAAGTACCCCAATGTTAGAAGCCTTCCGTGAGGCCGATAATGTATTACGTCAAGGTGTTCAAGGGATCTCCGATTTAATTGCTGTACCTGGTCTAATAAACCTTGATTTTGCTGATGTGAAGACGATTATGTCAAATAAAGGTTCTGCCTTAATGGGTATTGGGGTGTCCTCTGGTGAAAATCGTGCAGCAGAAGCTGCGAAAAAAGCAATATCATCCCCACTTCTAGAAACCTCCATTGATGGAGCACAAGGTGTACTTATGAATATTACAGGTGGAACCAACTTAAGCCTATATGAGGTTCAGGAGGCTGCTGATATTGTAGCTTCAGCTTCAGATCAGGAGGTCAATATGATCTTTGGTTCTGTTATAAATGAAGATTTTAAAGATGAAATTGTCGTTACCGTTATTGCAACTGGTTTTAATGAAGAACAGTCTCAACAAAGAATTGTCCGTTCTTCAAATCCTCAACAAACTAAACCTGGTGTTGAAACCGGAAGAAGAGAGCCAAAGAAAGATGATCCGGTCTATGACCAGCCAAGAGGAACTAGCACAACTCAAATGGAAGAAGCTTTAGATATTCCAACTTTCTTACGTAATCGCAATCGTCGAAAATAATGAAAAAAGCAATCGAGAAAACTCGATTGCTTTTTTCATGCAAATGATTAGTTAGTTTGTCATTCTTTAAAGGTTAAAGCAGGTCCGAAAAATTCATAATGGATGTTTTCCTTCTTGAGGCCAATCTCAAGTAATGCATCGTACATAGCTTGCATGAATGAAACAGGACCACACATATAGACCGTCGACTGTTTATCATGAATAATTGTATCCAGTATATTTGCTGTGATATAGCCAGATCCATTAAAGTGATTATTTTCAAAATCTTTGTCTGTTGGCTTTTCAAAATAGACATATTTTTTAATATTTGAGTTTTCATTAACAATCTTGTCGACACTGTCTGAGAAGGCTTGATGTTCACCATTGAACGCAGCTTGAATAAAGTTTACTTTTTGTTGTGGAATTTGATGGCTTAAATGATTTAACATGCTCATCATTGGTGTTATTCCCACTCCACCACCTAATAGAACAATTGGACTTTCATACTGATTTTTCAAAACAAATTCACCAGCTGGAGCGCTAATTTCAAGAACATCACCTTCTTGAATCTTGGAGTGAAGATAAGTTGAAACCATTCCATCTGGACGATTAGAATCACCTGCTTCTCTTTTAACAGAAATGCGATAATAATCTTTGTCTGATGAGTCTGATAAACTATACTGACGAATATGAGTATTAGCTTGTCCAGGAATGGTTACTTTGACACTAATATATTGCCCTGGAATAAACGAAGAAATTTCACCGTTATCAGCTGGTTTTAAGTAGAATGAAGTAATCACAGCACTTTCTTCTACCTTCTTTACTACTTTAAAGCTTCTAAAATCCTTCCAGCCTCCCACTTTTTTCTCTGCTTTCTCATATAGATTTTCTTCAACCCCAATAAAGGCATCTGCAATGATTCCATAAGCTTCCGTCCAAGCATCAATAATTTCATCTGTCGCTGCTTCTTTTAGGACGTCCTTAATTGCGAGAATTAAATGCTCTCCCACGATTGGGTAATGTTCTGGTTTAATTCCAAGAGAACGGTGCTTATGAGCAATTTGGGTAACAACTGGTAGAATCGTTTCTAATTGGTCGATATATTGGGCAGCTGCATAAACCGTATTGGCGAGTGCTTTTTGTTGACGCCCTTGTTTTTGATTGGCATGATTGAAAATATTTAATAATTCTGGATGATTCGTGAACATCATTTGATAAAATCTCTTCGTAATGGCTTCCCCATGAACTTCTAAAACAGGCACAGTACTTTTAATAATGTCGATTGTTTTTTGATTAAGCATCTTTTGTAACCTCTTATTATTTATTTGCACCGTAATTATAGTGATAAAACTTTGCTGCGTTAGTGATGTAAATCACACTTTGCGCTGTTTTACTGAAATAAAAGAACGCAAAAGGAGAAAAAATGACAAAATTTGAAAGAATAAATGAAAATTTCTGTTTTTTTGAATACAGAAAGTGACACACTTCATGGAAGCATTTGGCTATACTAGACCGTAACATGATTAATAGAAACCTCTTTGATGAATATTTGATAAAGTGAGACTTCCATCAGTGGGGGTTTTCGACGCACAGGACGTGCTAGTGCAGACGTAGCGATTGACGTCGCGCTTTTAGTCTGCCATTCATCCCCCACTGATGGTTAGTCACGCAAAGCCTGATTGATTTTTCTAAGGGCTGAAGCCCAAAGAAAAATCTTATTTCACTTATCACGCTCATAACGCCACATCCTGTGGCTTCGCCTGACTAGGACCTCCTGTCCGTCGTCGGACCTTTACGGACAGTTGATCTCCCACTTATCTTCTTCGTATTCTCAGAATCTTGAAGTGGGAGTCAAAATGTCCGTTAAGAGTGGGATAAATAAATAGAGTTACCAATGGATGGATTAATATCTAACGAAACGAAAAGGGGGTAAATGATTGGCAGTTTATTTAGATATTATATGGGCTTTGAACCTTCTATTTGATAGTTTACTCCTTTACTTAACTGGAATTATTTTGAAAAGAGAAATCAAATATTGGCGGGTTTTATTAGGGGGATTTATTGGCTCTATTTTAATTTTATTAATGATCACACCAATACATACCTATACTGCCCATCCATTCACAAAATTATTATTTTCCATTTGGATGATTTTAATCGCTTATGGATACAAACGCCTGTCCTTTTTTTTGAAAAATTTACTGCTCTTTTATCTTGTAACATTTTTAATGGGTGGTGCTCTCATTGGTACTCATTATTTTTTAAATTTTGACACTGAGTTGTCATCGTCCTTTTTTTTGGCAAGCGTGAAGGGTTTTGGAGATCCAATTAGCTGGTTATATGTCATTCTTGGTTTTCCCATTGCCTGGTATTTTTCAAAAAATAATATTGAAAATATTGAGATGACGAAAATTCGATATGACCAAATCATCAACATCAAGATATCGATTGATGACACCACTCTTGATTTTAAAGGATTAATTGATAGTGGAAACGGATTGTATGATCCGATTTCCAAAGCGCCGGTCATGTTTGTATCAATCAAAAATCAAATGGAAAAGGTGAATGAAACGATTCAACAGCTCGCAACACATCCAGAGGAAATAATTATGGGAGGTAAGCCAATCCACGAAAAATGGGAGAATCGAATGAGAATTATTCCATACAAGGTGGTCGGTCAGGAACATCAGCTTATTATTGCTATAAAGCCAGACCAATTAATCATCGAACATAATGAAGAGTGGCTTATGGTGGAAAAAGGTCTGGTTTCGTTTACCGCACAACAACTCTCATCAGATGAAACATTTCAATGTATTGTTCATCCGAAAATGCTCACAGGTACTAAAAAGCTTCATTCCAATATAAAGGTTAGCTAAACACAAAAAAATAAATGTATTTCGCACAATAGAAGGAGGATTCTGGATGAA
Organism: Cytobacillus sp. Hz8; assembly: GCF_042263505.1. NCBI lineage: Bacteria > Bacillati > Bacillota > Bacilli > Caryophanales > Bacillaceae > Cytobacillus > Cytobacillus sp. Hz8. The sequence continues at coordinate 42,310 of NZ_JBHKFI010000004.1, forward strand.
AAATATAAAACTTCGATTATCCTATTATTGGTATAAATTATTAATAAAACTTGGTTTAAAAACAGATGAAATCTACTATATAGGTGGAAGTGAGGCACTGCCACCGCCATTAAGTAAAGAGGAAGAGGAAATACTGCTGGAGAAGCTTCCAAAGGGAGATAAAGCAGCCCGATCGATTTTAATTGAAAGGAATTTACGATTAGTTGTATATATTGCTAGAAAATTTGAAAATACGGGTATTAATATTGAGGATTTAATTAGTATAGGAACGATTGGACTTATTAAAGCGGTTAATACCTTTAATCCGGAAAAAAAAATTAAGCTTGCAACCTATGCTTCTAGATGTATCGAAAATGAAATCTTAATGTATTTAAGAAGGAATAATAAGATTCGTTCCGAGGTTTCATTTGATGAACCATTAAATATTGACTGGGATGGGAATGAACTTTTGCTCTCGGATGTTTTAGGAACGGATGAAGATATTATTACGAAGGACTTAGAAGCTAATGTAGATAAAAAATTACTTTTAAAGGCTTTGCAGCAGCTAACCGATCGAGAAAAGCAGATTATGGAGCTTCGTTTCGGACTAGGAAATGGAGAGGAAAAAACACAAAAGGATGTTGCAGATATGCTTGGAATATCGCAATCCTATATTTCCCGTTTAGAAAAAAGAATTATTAAAAGATTAAAGAAGGAATTAAATAAAATGGTATAAAGGTTTTGCCTCATAATCATAAGCTTTATAGGGACAATCCAAAATAATTTTTTAATCTCTCATCCCTTATTTATGAATGCTTTTCCTAAGTTTTGTCAATCTCATCCCTCATAAGGAGTGCATATTTTTCCTGCTCACGGAGATACTGTTTTTGTACAGCAGCTCCTGTGAGGAGGGAACAGAATTGACTCGAAATAAGGTTGAAATTTGCGGAGTTGATACATCAAAGCTTCCTGTTTTAAAGAATGAAGAAATGAGAAAACTCTTTAAAGAGATGCATAATGGAGATTTAACTGCTCGGGAAAAACTCGTCAATGGGAATTTGCGTCTCGTATTAAGTGTTATACAACGATTTAATAATCGGGGCGAGTTCGTTGATGACCTATTCCAGGTTGGCTGTATCGGTCTCATGAAATCAATTGATAATTTCGATTTAGGACAAAACGTGAAGTTTTCTACCTATGCAGTACCGATGATTATTGGAGAAATTAGGCGTTATTTACGCGATAATAATCCAATTCGGGTTTCACGATCATTAAGGGATATCGCTTATAAAGCTTTGCAGGTAAGGGAAAGATTAATGAGCGAGACTTCAAAGGAACCAACAGCGGAAGAAATTGCAAAAGTATTGGAGGTTCCCCATGAAGAGATTGTCTTTGCGCTTGATGCCATTCAAGATCCAGTTTCCTTATTTGAACCAATTTATAATGATGGCGGAGACCCAATATATGTAATGGATCAATTAAGTGATGAACGGAATAAGGATATTCAGTGGATTGAAGAAATCGCCTTAAAAGAGGGTATGAGAAGATTAAATGAACGTGAAAAATTAATTTTAAGAAAACGATTTTTTCAAGGAAAAACGCAAATGGAAGTGGCTGAGGAAATTGGAATTTCCCAAGCGCAGGTTTCCCGTTTGGAAAAAGCTGCGATCAAGCAAATGAATAAAAATATTCAAAGTTAGCCACCAGTATTGGTGGCTTTAATTTTTTTTTTAGCATGATTAAACTAAAGATAAATGAATATTATGATTCGTGGTAAAAAAATCATTTTTCCATGCTTATCCCTCATATATTGAAAAAAAGGAGTGAATAAGAAATGGTGAAAATATCAGAGTTTCAAGTGAAGGACGTTGTGAGTGTGGTTGACGGCAAAAAATTAGGCAATATTACAGATATTGAAATTAATTTAAATTCCGGAAAAATCGAAGCGATTATTATTAACGGATCTGGAAAAGTACTTGGTTTTTTTGGCCGTGATGAAGATATTGTCATCCCTTGGAATCATATTTTAAAGATTGGAACAGATGTCATCTTAGTCCGAAATAAAGATGTTGTTCCTACTAGTTATATCGAAGAAAAGTAATGATATAGCAGACTGGGAGCAATTGCTGGATTATGATAGAATGAATGTAAAATAAAAACATGAAAGAACGATTGCGAGGAAGCTTAATATATAGTGAGGTATCATGATGGAGCCGTTTTTATTTAAAGAAAAGGAATACTTTAGTATCGAGAATTGGAGTGGGCACGATTCGGCGCTAATTGCGGGGTTTACAACAAAACACGGCGGGGTGAGTCTTGCTCCTTTTTCAAGCTTAAATTTAGGTTTTCATGTGCAAGACAAAGAAGCGGCGGTACGAGAAAATCGACGAAAACTAGCTGATATCCTCGATTTTTCCATCAATAATTGGGTTGGGGCAGAACAAACCCATGAAGTGCGTATTGAAACTATAACACGAGCTGGGTGTGGAAGAGGCTCATTGGATTATGGATCTTCATTTAAGGCAACAGATGGTTTTTTTACTCAAGAAAGAGGGATTCTGCTCACGCTTTTATTTGCGGACTGTGTTCCAATCTACTTCTATGCTCCTAAAAAAGGGGCAATTGGAATTGCTCATGGCGGTTGGAAAGGAACTGTTGGAGGAATCGCAGGGGAAATGGTCAAGCATTTTCAAGAAAATAACATCCCCCCATCTGAAATTTTTGTCGTAATTGGTCCTTCTATTTGTGAAACATGTTATATTGTAGATGAACGTGTTATCACTTTAGTGCAAAATATACTAGAAGATGTCGGGAAAAAGCCATATAATCGAATAAAAGATAACCAATATCATCTAGATTTAAGAAAATTAAACAAACAAATTCTGATGCATTGTGGAATACTTGATGAGCATATTCAAGTAACGAATTATTGCACTAGTTGCCATGTTGATCATTTCTTTTCACATCGGAGAGATAAAGGACAAACTGGGAGAATGATGGGGTTTATTGGCTTTAAGGAGGCTTATTGAATAAAAAATGAAAGTTCAAGATAATTTGACAAGAATTGAGGCTGAAATCCAGAAAGCATGTAAAGTTGCCCGCCGTAATCGTTCTGAAGTGAAAATTATTGCTGTTACCAAGTATGTTTCAACAGAAAGAGCATTGGAAGCCTTAGAAGCAGGGATTAGGCATCTTGGGGAAAATCGTCCAGAAGGATTACTCGAGAAACAAGAAGTGCTTTTGGACAAGCCGGTTTGGCACTTTATAGGATCCTTGCAAACACGTAAGGTAAAAACTATTATTGATAAAGTAGATTATATTCACTCTTTGGATCGATTAACACTTGCTGAGGAAATCCAAAAAAGGTCATCGAAAAAAATGAAATGCTTTGTTCAAGTCAACACTTCTGGAGAGGAATCGAAGCATGGGCTTTCACCTGATGAAGTTATTAATTTCATTGATGAACTAGCAGGATTTGATCGGATTCAGGTGGTAGGTCTAATGACAATGGCACCTAATACAACGGATGAAGCGATAGTAAGAAATTGCTTTCATACCTTGAGAGAAATAAGAGATCAAATTGAAAAACGAAATCTTGACTATGCTCCTTGTCATGAATTATCCATGGGTATGTCCAATGATTTTGCTATAGCGATTGAAGAAGGGGCAACGATGGTTCGAATCGGAACCGCATTAGTTGGAGAATAAAATGAAACCAAAAAATTCGATAAAAGTCACTGATTATGGGTTATATATTTAAGGAGGTGTAAGAAAATGAGTTTAAAATCAAAATTTAAAACATTTTTCTTTTTAGATGATGAATATATTGATGAAGAAGAGGACATGGTCGAAGAGGAAATGGAGCCAGCCAAGCCTCATAAGCAGCAAGTTCAAAAACAAAATGTGGTCAGTTTACAAAGTGTGCAAAAATCTTCAAAGGTGGTTCTAATTGAACCGCGCGTTTATGCTGAAGCACAGGATATTGCGGATCAATTGAAAAACAGACGTGCTGTTGTAGTGAATCTGCAACGAATTGAACGAGATCAAGGAAAAAGAATCGTTGACTTCTTAAGTGGAACGGTTTATGCCATTAGTGGGGATATCCAAAGAGTGGGAACAGATATCTTTTTATGTACTCCAGACAATGTCGAAGTATCAGGGAATATTTCACAGATAATGGCTGAAAATGACTTTGAAAATACGAGGTGGTAGCATTACATGTATATTCTTCTAAGTATTTTAACGAAATTAATCGTGTATTACTCCTATGCTTTAATCATCTATATTTTGATGAGCTGGTTTCCAGGAGCGAGAGATACATCAATTGGGAGATTTTTTGAAAAAATATGTGAGCCATATTTGGAACCATTCCGACGAATCATTCCTCCATTTGGAATGATTGATTTCTCTCCAATTGTTGCCTTTTTAGTTTTACGCTTAGCATCCGGTGGTCTAAGACAATTATATTACTGGTTTCTATAAAGAAAAAGAGTATTTATTTGGAGAGCATTCACCGTCTTCATTTAATAAAAGTGAATGGTCTCTTTTCTAAATGGGTAAGGGAGCAATATAAATGAATATTTATCAGCATTTTCGACCTGAAGAACGTGACTTTATTGATTCTGTACTCCAGTGGAAGGATGATGTTGAAAACACCTTTGCCCCCAAATTAACGGATTTTCTTGACCCAAGACAACAACATATTGTCAAACTCATTATTGGTCAGGGGTCAGAAGTTCAATGTCAAATTTTTGGAGGCGCAGAAGGAACGGAAAGAAAGAGAGCTTTACTATATACTCAATATGATCAGATTGAACCTGCTGACTTCAAAATTAGCTTATATGAAATCAACTATCCAAGTAAATTTTTGAAAATCGAGCATTCCCAGGTACTGGGGACTTTGATGTCATTAGGTTTAAAGCGAGGGAAATTTGGTGATATATTGGTTCATCATGAGAGGGCTCAATTTTTTGCAACATCCGAGGTGGGTCACTATATTTTGACACAATTGAGCTCTATTGGAAGAGCAAAGGTGCAAATTGAAGAGATATCACTAGATCAAGCATTGGTGACCTTTGAGAATTGGAAGGAAGTATCTGTAACCGCCACATCATTGCGCCTAGATGTAATCCTTTCCACTGTATATCAAATTTCAAGAGCAAAGTCACAGGCTCTGATTGTTGCTGGGTTAGTCAAGGTTAATTGGACCACAATAGAAAGCTCTTCCTTTGAATGTCAAGAAAGTGATCTTCTTTCAGTTCGCGGTCTTGGAAGGTCGAAAATTCTATCGATAGAAGGAAAAACCAAAAAAGATAAATGGAAAGTGAATGTAGGAAAACAAAATTAGCCAAAATTTGCAGGATTTCTATGAAAACTGTCGAATATTAGAAAAATACATAAACAAGAGCATATCATTCAGGGAGGTGGCCTTTATGCCATTAACACCATTAGATATTCATAATAAAGAATTCAGTAAAGGTTTTCGGGGATATGATGAAGATGAAGTTAATGAATTTCTTGACCAAGTGATTAAGGACTATGAATTAATTATTCGTGAAAAGAAAGAAATGGAAGAGAAATTAAAGGATTTAAATGATCGCCTTGGTCATTTTAATAATATCGAAGAAACATTAAATAAATCGATTGTTGTCGCGCAAGAAGCAGCAGAAGAAGTGAAAAGAAATGCTCAAAAGGAAGCAAAGCTTATATTAAAAGAGGCAGAGAAAAATGCTGACCGCATCGTTAATGAATCTCTTTCTAAAGCAAGAAAAATTGCTTTGGAAATTGAAGAATTAAAAAAGCAATCTAAGGTATTCCGAACGAGATTTAAAATGCTGATTGAAGCTCAGCTCGATTTATTAAATAATGATGATTGGGACCATCTGCTTGAATATGAATTGGATGCGACCGAATTAAAATCAACGAATAAAGAAGATACTTTGGCTTGACGAATAAGCCAGAAATCGCATATAATTTCTTAACAAAAGCTAAATCATGAGTATACGATGATGGGGAGAGTACAATTTTTTCGCAAAAGTTGTAAAAGCGAGTCGGGGATGGTGAAAGCCCGAAAACTTGAAAAATTGGAAAATCACCCTTGAGTACCCAACACGAACTTCGATTATCGATTAATAGTGGAGGGCGTTTCATTCACGTTACGAATATTCGGAGTGGATGTATTTTTATTTTTCAAATGCATCTATAAGGGTGGTACCACGGGAAATAACCTTCTCGTCCCTTTTGGGATGAGGAGGTTTTTTTATTTTCCAAAGTAATTCATTCGTGATTTATCCCACTCTTAACGGACATTTTGACTCCCACTTCAAGATTCTGAGAATACGAAGAAGATAAGTGGGAGATCAACTGTCCGTAAAGGTCCGATAAGTGAAATAAGATTTTTCTTTGGGCTTCAGCCCTTAGAAAAATCAATCAGGCTTTGCGTGACTAACCATCAGTGGGGGATGAAGGAAAACCCCCACTGATGGAAGTTTCACTTTATGAAATATAGGAGGATTAAAATGGAGTACAAGGATACGTTATTAATGCCGAAAACAGAATTTCCTATGCGTGGAAATCTTCCAAAGCGCGAGCCAGAAATTCAAACTAAATGGGAAGAAATGGATATTTATGCTCGAGTTCAAGAGCACACTAAAGGGAGACCGATGTTTGTTTTACATGATGGACCTCCATATGCAAATGGAGATATCCATATGGGCCATGCGCTAAACAAAATTTTAAAGGACATGATCGTTCGATATAAGTCTATGAGCGGATATCATGCACCTTATGTACCTGGGTGGGATACTCATGGTTTACCAATTGAACAGGCTTTGACGAACAAAGGCGTAAAACGTAAGGAAATGTCCGTGGCCGAATTTCGCAAGTTATGTGAAGAGTATGCTTACGAACAAATCAACAATCAACGGGAACAATTTAAACGACTTGGTGTTCGCGCCGATTGGAATAATCCATATATCACTTTGAAACCCGAATATGAAGCGCAGCAAATTAAAGTATTCGGAGAAATGGCGAAAAAAGGATATATTTACAAAGGGAAAAAACCTGTATATTGGTCTCCATCTAGTGAATCAGCATTAGCTGAGGCCGAAATTGAATATAAAGATAAAAAGTCTGCTTCTATCTACGTAAGCTTTCAAGTTAAAGATGGAAAGAATGTTCTTGATACAGATACAAACATTGTCATTTGGACAACAACTCCATGGACGATTCCGGCGAACTTAGGGATTTCAGTTCATCCAGATTTAACCTATGTAGTGGTTTTAGTGAATGGACAAAAATATTTGGTTGCCCAAGAATTATTAGAATCTGTAACGAAAGAAATTGGTTGGGAAAATCCAGAGGTCGTACAAACAGTCAAAGGAAAAGACCTTGAATATATTGTTGCTAAACATCCTTTATATGATCGGGATTCTCTAGTCATGTTAGGGGAACACGTAACCATTGATGCTGGTACAGGTTGTGTTCATACCGCACCAGGCCATGGTGAAGACGACTTTATTATCGGACAAAAATACGGTTTAGATGTGTTATGTCCGGTCGATGATAAAGGAGTGATGACGGAAGAGGCTGTTGGCTTTGCTGGTCTATTCTATGATAAAGCCAATAAACCAATTACCGAAAAATTAGAAGAAGTAGGGGCATTATTAAAGCTTTCCTTTATTACACACTCCTACCCACATGATTGGAGAACAAAGAAACCCGTTATTTTCCGGGCAACAGCTCAATGGTTTGCTTCCATTAAAGATTTCCGTGAAGAGTTACTTCAAGCTGTTAAAGAAACCAAATGGGTTCCGGCATGGGGAGAAACCCGTTTGTTTAACATGGTTCGTGATCGTGGAGATTGGTGTATTTCCCGTCAACGTGCATGGGGTGTTCCAATTCCTGTCTTTTATGCAGAAAATGGCGATGCGATTATTTCAGATGAAACGATTGAGTATATTTCTAATCTATTCCGTGAATATGGTTCGAATGTGTGGTTTGAAAGGGATGTAAAAGACCTACTTCCTAAAGGCTTTACACATCCAAGCAGTCCAAATGGCATCTTTACGAAAGAAACAGACATTATGGATGTTTGGTTCGATTCCGGTTCTTCACATCAAGCTGTTCTTGTTGAACGAGAAGACTTGCAGAGACCAGCGGATTTATATCTAGAAGGCTCCGATCAATACCGCGGATGGTTTAACTCAAGTTTATCAACAGCGGTTGCTGTTACTGGAAAAGCTCCATATAAAGGAGTCCTTAGCCATGGATTTGCTTTAGATGGAGAAGGACGGAAGATGAGTAAATCAATTGGTAATGTTGTTATCCCTGCAAAGGTTATGAATCAGCTTGGTGCTGATATTTTAAGATTATGGGTTGCTTCTGTTGACTATCAAGCGGATGTTAGAGTATCCGATGCCATCTTGAAGCAAGTGGCAGAGGTTTACCGTAAAATTCGTAATACTTTCCGCTTCTTACTTGGAAATTTAGCAGATTTTAATCATGCAAAGGATTCTGTGCCTTATGCGAACTTAAGAGAAGTAGATCAGTTTATGCTTGTGAAATTAAATAAATTGATTAAAACGGTTCGTGATTCTTACGAAAACTATGAGTTCTCAACGATTTTCCATGCAGTTAATAACTTCTGTACGTTAGATTTAAGTGCTTTCTATTTAGACTTTGCAAAAGACGTCCTTTATATTGAAGCGGAAAATCATCCAGAAAGACGAGCCATCCAAACTGTCTTGTATGACTGTTTACTAACTTTAACGAAATTAGTGACACCAATTTTACCTCATACGGCTGATGAAGTGTGGTCCTATATTCCTCATGTTGAGGAAGTTAGTGTACAATTAACTGATTTACCTGAGTATCAGGAGCTTCCAAATGCTGAAAGTTTAGAGGAAAAATGGACAGCATTTTTGAAATTAAGAGATGACGTTTTAAAGGCTTTAGAGGAGGCACGTAATGAAAAAATTATTGGTAAATCCTTAACTGCAAAGGTTACATTATATGTTCATGAGGATACGAATAAATTATTAAATTCGATTCAAGAAAATCTAAAGCAAATCTTTATTATTTCTGGTTTTGAAATTGCAGGAAGTTATGAAGATGCTCCAGAAAATGCCTTAAAGCTTGATACAGCAGCTATCGTTGTGACTAAAGCAGAGGGAGAGACATGTGAACGCTGTTGGACTGTAACAACAGATGTAGGTCATGATCATGATCATCCAACACTTTGTTCACGTTGTGCAACGGTTATAAAGGAAAATTATAGTAGCTAATTGGTAAGGATCATTACTTAACTTTATCTATATTAAAAAGACACACGATCATTTTCATAAGAAAATGACGTGTGTCTTTTTTTGGATATCCTTAATACGGCAAATTTTAATCTGATTTTCATTTATGTTTGAAAGGTAAAACAGTAACGTTGGTTGATTTAGACTCTATTCAATTGATGAAAGAAAAAAGATATTTCCACCTTCACTAATTGTTGTTCTCAATGTCAAATTTTTTTGAGAGTGCTTGACATTGCTCAGGAAATAATAGAGTCAACAACACGAAATAATCGATAGGTATTATGAAAAAGCGAAACGGAGGTAAAAAGATGGAAGCCCAATTTGAAAAGCTCTATTCGGAACTCCGTAAGACAAGAGAAGAATTACAGGATAAGCTAAAGGATGAAAATGGATCAAAACTGATTAAACCAATCATTAAAGCGGAATTAATGGATATTGAAACCGCCATAGAAAAAATAGTAAACGGTACTTATGGAAGATGCGAAATTTCAGGAGAGTTGATTCCATTTGATTTATTACAATCTTTTCCGACAGCAAAGACCGTTAATGATTTTCAAGCATTACAAAAATATTACCGTAAACCTTTTTGGTCCTAAAGCTATTGCTATAACTTTCTAATAAAGTGTGATAAAATTCAGAAGGTAGCAGAAGAAATTGTGTTTGGAGGTTGCCTTTCTTGTTTTATTACATAATTGCATTATTTGTTATTGGATTGGATCAATTGACAAAATGGCTTGTTGTTCAAAATATGGAATTTGGTGAAAGTATACCGATTATTGATCATTTCTTGAATATTACCTCTCATCGTAATCAAGGTGCGGCGTGGGGAATTCTGCCAGGGCAAATGTGGTTGTTTTATATCATCACGATTATTGTCATTTTAGGGATTATTTATTACATTCAAAAGGCGGCAAAAGGGAAAATTCTATTTGGTGTTTCATTAGGATTCATTCTTGGTGGAGCAATTGGAAACTTTATTGACAGAGTTGTGCGAAAAGAAGTGGTTGACTTTGTTGACACTAATATTTTTGGATATGATTTTCCAATATTTAACATAGCGGATTCAGCCCTTTGTATCGGAGTGGTGATGCTGATTATACATCTGTTCTTAGAAGAGAGACAATTGAAGGAGAAAGCTTAATGGAAATAAGGGAATACACCGTTCAGGAGACTGAAATAGGAGAAAGAATGGATAAGTTTCTTTCTGTACAAAATGAAGACTGGTCACGAACCCAAGTCCAACAATGGATAAAAGAAGGACTAGTTTTAGTAAATGGGAAAAAAATTAAATCGAATTATAAATGTCAATCGAATGATAAGATAGAAGTCCACATACCGGAGCCTGAAGTTTTAGATTGTTTTCCGGAACAAATGGATTTAGATATTTATTATGAAGATCAAGATGTCTTAGTTGTTAATAAACCAAGGGGTATGGTGGTTCATCCGGCACCTGGACACTTAACGGGAACACTTGTAAATGGAATCATGTATTATTGTCATGATTTGTCCGGTATAAACGGTGTTTTACGACCAGGAATCGTACATCGAATTGATAAGGATACCTCAGGATTGCTGATGATTGCCAAAAATGATATGGCACATGAAAAGCTTGTCAATCAATTAGTTGAGAAAACTGTTACGAGGAAATACCGCGCTATTGTCCATGGCGTGATTCCTCATGATTATGGGACCATCGATGCACCATTAGGACGTGATCCAAAAGATCGACAAAGCATGACGGTTGTGGAAAATGGAAAGCATGCCGTTACTCATTTTCAAGTTTTGGAAAGATTTAACGATTTTACTTATGTGGAATGCCAATTGGAAACGGGTAGAACACACCAAATTCGCGTTCATATGAAATATATTGGGTATCCGCTTGCAGGTGATCCCAAATATGGGCCAAGAAAAACATTGGATATTAACGGCCAGGCTTTGCATGCTGGAATATTAGGATTTACCCATCCAAGAACGGGTGAATATTTAGAGTTTGAAGCTCCACTTCCTACAGATTTTGCCGAATTATTAGATTTCCTCAGAAATAACCGTTGACAGAAAGCTGAATGAGGTATAAGATATTTTTAGTTGAATAAGTCCTTTAAATACAGTCCCGTGAGACTGAGAAGGAGACGGATATTTCAAGTGGATCTTATTTCTGCTTGGAAAGATACGCGTATGCGCTAATCCTCTCACCTCATGGTGTGAGGATTTTTTTGTAAATCGCTATTTCACAAAATAATTCTGAAAGGGTGAAGCATGTGTCCCAGAAAGCGATTGTCTTAGATGAACAAGCAATCCGCCGTGCATTAACAAGAGTAGCACATGAGATCATAGAGAAAAATAAGGGCATCGAAGGTTGTATTCTTATCGGGATACGTACTCGAGGAATTTATTTAGCGAAACGTTTAGCTGATAAAATTGAGCAAATTGAAGGGACATCAGTTCCGGTCGGTGAACTCGATATCACTCTATATCGTGATGATTTAACGACCAAAACGGATGAACCGCTTGTAAAAGGTTCTCATATTGAAACAGATATAAAAAATCTCAAAGTCATTTTGGTTGATGATGTTTTGTATACCGGAAGAACTGTACGTGCAGCCCTTGATGCACTTGTTGATATTGGTAGGCCCGCTTCTGTGCAACTTGCTGTACTTGTAGATCGTGGACATCGGGAGCTGCCGATTCGTGCAGACTACGTCGGAAAGAATATTCCAACATCAAGTTCAGAAAAAATTGTGGTTGAATTGCACGAGGTAGATAAAATTGATCAAGTAAGTATTTATGATAAATAAATAATCACCCTTTTAATGAAGTCCAGAGAGACTGCCAAAGGGAAAGCAAATGAATTTAATTGCTTTTATACATGGTGCATTAAAGGGTATTAAAAAGGAGAATACCTAATGGATAAACCAAATTTAGACATTAACGACATTCCATCACCAGGTAAATGGTTGACTTTAAGTATCCAGCATTTGTTCGCCATGTTTGGCGCAACCATACTTGTTCCTTATTTAGTGGGTTTAAGTCCAGCAATCGCATTAATTTCTAGTGGTCTAGGAACGCTTGCCTTCCTTATCATTACAAAATGGCAGGTTCCAGCCTATCTTGGATCTTCATTCGCCTTTATCGCACCAATCATCGCTGCAAAGGCGAGCGGCGGACCAGGAGCCGCAATGGTTGGTACTTTTTTAGCCGGTTTAGTTTATGGAATTGTATCATTAATCATCTATAAAGCAGGTTATAAATGGATTATGAATTTACTTCCACCAATTGTAGTAGGCCCAGTCATTGTTGTTATTGGTTTAGCTCTTGCAGGAACAGCAGTTGGGATGGCAATGAATAATCCAGCTACGGGAAAATATAGTTTGCTCCACTTTTCAGCAGCACTGATAACTTTGATTGCGACAATTGTTTTCACGATATACGGACGTAAGATGCTGAGCCTTATCCCTATTTTAGGGGGGATTATCGTAGGCTATATATATTCCGTCATCATCGGAATTGTGGACTTCAGTCCAGTGTTAAAAGCAAACTGGTTTGAGATGCCAAAATTCATGTTCCCGTTTGTCGATTATAAAGTGAACCTGACACTTGATATTGTCTTACTAATGGTTCCTGTGGCTGTCGTGACTTTATCAGAACATATTGGACACCAATTAGTACTAAGTAAAGTAGTTGGCCGTGATTATATAAAAGAACCAGGCTTACATCGATCCATCCTTGGAGATGGTACAGCTACGATGATTTCCGCTCTTATTGGAGGACCGCCAAAAACAACGTATGGTGAAAACATTGGAGTATTAGCCATTACAAGAATATACAGTGTATATGTCCTTGCTGGTGCAGCTGTTATCGCCATCATCTTCGGTTTTATCGGAAAGATTACGGCTTTAATTAGTACGATTCCATCCCCTGTCATGGGAGGGGTATCAATCCTACTCTTTGGAATCATCGCTTCTTCAGGATTACGTATGCTTGTGGATAGCAAAATCGATTTTGGCAATAATCGCAACCTGGTTATCTCATCGGTCATTCTCGTTATCGGAATCGGTGGTGCTTTTATCAAAGTTTCTGATCAATTCCAAATCCAAGGTATGGCGCTTGCAGCCATTCTTGGGGTTTTATTAAATCTAATCCTTCCTGGTAGAGAGAAAGTAGTGGATCTATTTAATCTCGAAGACAATGTAGGAGAGAAAGATGACGTAGCTTAAATCACCTTTTAAACAGGTCCAGAGAGACTTAAAAGGGTGTTGAGAGGAATTGGTTTCATTTGTTCCTGAACAAACGGCAACATTCATGCTGTTTAAAAACCAATCCTCTATTACAGGACATACATTTTATGCTTACTTAATGAATCAGGCTTCTTTCATAATTAATATGAGAGGTGTGTCTGATTTAAATAAGTCAGAATGACAGTCTGTATCAACACCCTGACAAAATAAGGTCAGGGTGTTTTTTTTATAAAAATGTTGTGATCAAATGAAAACCATAACTGAACCTTTGAGGAGGATGAACAATGAAGCATTTATTGAGAACAACAGACTTAGCATTAGAGGAAATTTTCGGGATTTTGTCAGATGCACAACAATTTTCTGAAGGAGGAAGCTGGAAAACAGAATCACAAATGTTTGCAGCTAATTTATTCTTTGAGCCAAGTACAAGAACAAAATGCAGCTTTGAGGTTGCTGAACGTAGACTTGGATTAAATGTTATCCCATTTGAAGTAAGTACCTCTAGCGTACAAAAAGGTGAAACACTATATGATACTGTACGAACACTTGAGTCTGTAGGAGTGAATGCTGTTGTCATTCGTCATCAAGCGGATGAATACTTTCAAGAATTAGTTGGGCGGGTTAATATCCCGGTGATTAATGCTGGTGATGGCTGTGGGCACCACCCAACACAATCATTGCTTGACTTATTAACGATACAGCAGGAGTTTGGGCATTTTACCGGACTTAAGGTGGCCATCATAGGAGATATTCGTCATAGTCGTGTGGCTAGATCCAATGCTGACACTCTTGTTCGATTAGGAGCGGAGGTTGTATTCTCTGGTCCAAAGGAATGGTTTGATGAAAACATTATGCAAAACGGACACTACGAAGACATCGATTCCGCGATCGAAACTTCTGATGTCGTGATGCTCCTTCGAATCCAACATGAAAGACATCATTCCGGTGTCAATCGAACAGCAAATGAATATCATCAAGAATTTGGATTAACGGTGGAACGGGAAAAACGAATGAAATCCAATGCCATTATTATGCATCCAGCACCAGTGAATAGGGATGTCGAAATTGCGGATTGTTTAGTAGAATGTGGGCGGTCTAGAATCTTTAAACAAATGCAAAATGGAGTATTTGCGCGAATGGCAGTATTGAAGAGATCTTTAGAAGGGGGTGTAAAATATGTCGATACTTATCAAAAATGGCCAATTGCTTACTGATGATGGAAAACAAGTGCAAACAGATATATATATAGAAAATGGAGAAATCGCAGAAATCGGAGTGTCAATAGTTCAAGAGGCAGAGGAAATCATTGATGCAACGGGGTTATTGATTGCTCCTGGATTTGTCGATCTTCATGTCCATTTACGTGAACCGGGAGGGGAACAGAAAGAAACGATTGCAACAGGTACACAAGCAGCTGCAAAAGGCGGGTTTACAACGATTGCAGCCATGCCAAATACGAGGCCTGTTCCGGATAGTATCGAGCAATTAAATTGGCTCAATCAGCGGATTGACGAACAAGCAGTTGTTAGAGTTTTACCATATGCTTCAATTACTGTAAGAGAACTAGGTAGGGAATTAACGAATTTTTCGGAATTAATGGAATCAGGAGCATTCGCATTTACAGATGATGGCGTTGGTGTTCAATCGGCAACCATGATGCTTGACGCAATGAAAAAGGCTGCCAAAATCAATGCAGCAATCGTGGCACATTGTGAAGATAACACACTCATTCATAAGGGATGTGTTCATGAAGGTCATTTTTCACGGGAACATGGTTTAAATGGGATTCCATCTGTTTGTGAATCGGTTCAAATCGCGCGAGATGTTCTTTTAGCAGAGGCAGCAGGATGTCATTATCACGTTTGTCATATTAGCACGAAGGAATCTGTGCGGGTTGTTCGTGATGCCAAACGGGCAGGAATCCATGTGACAGCGGAAGTAACACCGCATCATTTATTGTTATGTGAGGAAGATATTCCTGGTTTAGATGCTAATTTTAAGATGAATCCACCATTAAGAGGAAAAGATGATCGTGCAGCGTTAATTGAAGGACTTCTTGATGGAACGATTGATTTTATCGCTACCGACCATGCTCCACATACGGCTGAAGAAAAAGCTGAAGGAATGGAATTGGCTCCATTTGGAATTGTTGGTTTAGAAACAGCGTTTCCTCTCTTGTATACACATTTTGTTGCGGAGGAATTGATGACGTTAAAGCAATTAATCGCTCTTTTAACAATTAAACCTGCTCATAGCTTCAATCTCCCCTATGGAAAGTTAGAAGTAGGCTGTGAAGCAGATTTAGTTTTGCTTGACTTGGAACATCGAAAGGTGATTAATCCTGATACATTTTTATCAAAAGGGAAAAATACCCCATTTGTTGGCTGGGAATGCACAGGATGGCCGGCATATACGATTTCTAGAGGGAAAATTGTTTGGAGTAAAGGAAGTGTCATCGTATGAATAAACAGTTAGTTCTTGAAGATGGAACGGTTTTTATCGGGAAAGGCTTTGGCAGTGATACTAGTACGATTGGTGAAGTCGTTTTTAATACGGGGATGACAGGATATCAAGAAATTTTGTCGGATCCGTCTTATTGTGGACAGATTGTGACCTTAACCTATCCGCTAATCGGAAATTATGGAATTAATCGGGATGATTTTGAATCCATTATTCCCGCTGTTCAAGGTTTTATTGTGAAGGAAGAAGCGGAGTTTCCATCCAATTGGCGCAGCAAATTTTCATTAAATGAATATTTTCAAATGAAAAATATTCCAGGGATTGCAGGAATTGATACAAGAAAGCTAACTAGAATTATTCGAAAGCATGGGACATTAAAGGGTGCTATCTGCAGTGCAATGGAAGACCCTAATGCGATTATTGAAAAGCTAAAAGCAACAAAGTTACGGAATGACCAAGTTAAACAAGTGTCAACGAAGACGCCTTATCCGAGTCCAGGTCGTGGAAGAAGAATTGTTCTTGTCGATTTTGGAATGAAGCATGGGATATTGCGAGAATTAAATAAACGCAATTGTGATTGTATAGTTGTTCCTTACAATACAAAGGCAGAAGAAATTATCAGCTTAAGTCCAGATGGTGTCATGCTTTCCAATGGTCCTGGGAATCCAAAGGATGTTCCTGAAGCCATCGAAATGATCCAAGGAATTTTAGGAAGTGTTCCGATATTTGGCATATGCTTAGGACATCAATTATTCGCCCTTGCCAATGGCGCAAATACGGAAAAAATGAAATTTGGTCATCGCGGTTCTAACCACCCAGTCAAGGATATCAGAACAGGTCGAGTGTCCTTAACTTCACAAAATCATGGATATACCGTTGATGAATCATCCATTTCAGGTACTCCTTTAGAAGTGACGCATGTTGCTCTAAATGATGGCACAATCGAAGGATTGAGGCATAAGAAATTTCCTGCCTTCACGGTTCAGTACCATCCAGAGGCATCGCCTGGTCCTGAAGACAGCAACTACTTATTTGATCAATTTTTACAATTGATAGAATCTGAGAAAAAGGGATGTGCTGATAAATGCCAAAGCGTACAGATATAAAGAGTATTTTAGTCATTGGTTCTGGTCCAATTGTCATTGGGCAAGCGGCAGAATTTGACTATGCAGGAACACAAGCTTGTATCGCCTTAAAGGAAGAAGGATATCGAGTTATTCTAGTCAATTCGAACCCTGCAACGATTATGACAGATACAGAAATTGCGGATGCCGTTTATATCGAACCTCTTACGCTCGAATTTGTGAGTACTATTATTCGAAAGGAGCGTCCCGATGCGATTGTCCCAACCTTGGGAGGTCAAACTGGGTTAAATCTTGCTGTCGAGCTTGCGGGATCTGGTGTTTTAGAAGAATGTGGAGTAGAGATATTAGGCACGAAGCTTTCTGCCATCAATCAGGCAGAGGATCGAGATTTATTTCGGAGTCTAATGAATGAATTAGGAGAACCCGTTCCTGAGAGTGAAATTATTCACTCATTAGAAGAAGCTTATTCATTTATTAAACAAGTTGGCTATCCAGTAATTGTCCGTCCTGCCTTCACGCTTGGAGGTACAGGCGGGGGGATATGCCAGAATGAGGAAGAACTAATCGAAATCGTCACAAGTGGATTAAAACATAGTCCCGTCACGCAATGTCTATTAGAACGGAGTATTGCGGGCTTTAAGGAAATTGAATATGAAGTTATGCGTGACTCAAATGACAATGCCATTGTGGTCTGTAATATGGAAAATATCGATCCAGTTGGAGTCCATACTGGTGACTCCATTGTGGTTGCACCGAGTCAAACCTTAAGTGATCGGGAATATCAGTTGCTGCGAAATACCTCATTAAAAATTATTCGTGCATTAGAGATTGAGGGTGGCTGTAATGTGCAAATGGCTTTGGACCCAGATAGCTTTAATTATTATATCATCGAGGTAAATCCACGGGTGAGCAGGTCATCTGCACTAGCATCGAAGGCAACAGGATATCCAATCGCAAAACTGGCTGCCAAAATTGCTGTTGGTCTTACCTTAGATGAAATGATTAATCCCGTTACAGGTAAAACATATGCTTGCTTTGAACCTGCTTTAGACTATATTGTAACGAAAATTCCACGGTGGCCATTTGATAAATTTGAATCTGCGAGCAGAACATTAGGAACGCAAATGAAAGCAACCGGTGAAGTGATGGCCATTGGGCGTACATTTGAAGAATCACTCTTAAAAGCAGTACGCTCGTTAGAAGCAAACGTCTATCATCTAAGCCTACATGATGCAGAAACCATTCGTGATGAAATACTGGAAAAACGGATCCGTAAAGCAGGAGATGAACGTTTGTTTTATATTGCTGAGGCGATAAAAAGAGGTATTAGCATTGAAACGATTCATGAATGGTGTCTAATCGATCTCTTTTTCCTACACAAAGTGGAGAAAATCGTCTTATTTGATGAGGTTGTGAGAAAAAGTCCATTCCAATTAGAAGTAGGGAAGCTTGCAAAAGAAATGGGCTATGCCGATCAAGTAATCGCCAAGATGTGGAATTGTTCGGAACTGGAAGTATATAATTGGCGAAAAACTCTTGGGCTAATCCCAGTCTATAAAATGGTTGATACCTGTGCAGCGGAATTTGAATCAGAAACTCCATATTATTATGGAACGTATGAGGAAGAAAATGAATCCGTTGTTACAGAAAGAAAAAGTGTTATTGTGCTAGGCTCTGGACCAATCCGGATTGGTCAAGGGATTGAGTTTGACTATTCTACCGTTCATGCAGTCTGGGCCATTAAGGAAGAGGGATATGAAGCAATTATTATCAATAATAACCCAGAAACTGTTTCAACGGATTTTAGTATCTCTGATAAGCTCTACTTTGAACCGCTGACGATTGAAGATGTCATGCATATCGTTGATTTAGAAAAACCAGTTGGCGTTGTTGTTCAATTTGGTGGGCAAACCGCCATTAACCTAGCTAGCAAGCTAGTTGAAAGAGGAGTCAAAATTCTCGGTACTTCTCTTGAAAATCTTGATCGAGCAGAAGATCGTGATAAATTTGAGCATGCTTTATCAGTCATGGAAATTCCACAACCTGAAGGGAAAACCGCTCTCTCTGTTGAAGAAGCTGTAGAAATTGCCAAGGAAATAGGCTACCCGGTTCTTGTGAGACCATCCTATGTTCTTGGCGGAAGAGCAATGGAAATTGTCTATCAAGAGGAAGAATTGCTTCACTATATGGAAAATGCCGTAAAGATCAATCCGGAACAACCGGTATTAATTGACCGTTATATAACAGGAAAAGAAATTGAAGTCGATGCAATTTCAGATGGAGAAAATGTGGTCATTCCTGGGATTATGGAGCATATTGAACGTGCAGGGGTCCATTCTGGAGATTCCATTGCTGTATATCCACCTCAAAGCTTAAATAGGGAGATTAAGGAAAAATTGGTTGACTATACAGAAAGATTGGCAAGAGGATTAGGAATAATTGGTCTATTAAATATTCAATATGTGGTGACAAAAGATCATGTTTATGTTCTTGAAGTCAATCCCCGCTCAAGTAGAACGGTTCCGTTTTTGAGCAAAATAACAAATGTACCAATGGCGAAAATTGCAACCAAGGTAATATTAGGTCAATCATTAGAAGGTCTTGGATACAAATCAGGTCTAATACCAGAGAAAAATGGTGTCTATGTGAAAGTCCCTGTCTTTTCCTTTGCAAAGCTTCGCAAAGTGGATACCACATTAGGCCCAGAAATGAAATCTACTGGTGAAGTGATGGGGAAAGATATCACCCTTGAAAAGGCTTTATATAAAGGGTTAGTAGCCTCTGGAATCAAAATTAACAAGTTTGGCACTGTTTTGATGACCATTTCAGATAAGGATAAAGCTGAGAGCTTGCAATTAGCGAAACGATTTGCTTCAATTGGCTATCGTCTTATGGCAACAAACGGGACGGCAGGATACCTGCAAAAGCATGGGATTCCTGTGAAGATTGTTGAAAAAATAGGATCTGACGGCCCGAATTTACTTGATGTTATCCGAAATGGGGAAGCTCAATTTATAATTAATACTTTAACAAAAGGAAAGCAACCTGAAAGGGACGGTTTCCGAATTCGCAGGGAATCTGCTGAAAATGGTGTCCCTTGTCTCACTTCATTAGATACGGCTGAAGCCATTTTAAGAGTTATAGAATCCATGAATTTTTCCGCTGATCCAATGAATAAACCAGTGGAAATTCGGGAGGCAATACTATCATGATAAAAAAGGAAATATGTCAAATCGTCTCACAAAAACAGTTAGCAGAAAATATTTTTGAGCTCACCATAACAGGTGAGCTTGTTCAAGAAATGGGTGAGCCGGGTCAATTTGTTCATTTGAAAGTAAATGATGGCCATGATCCGCTATTACGTCGGCCAATAAGTATTAGCAGGATCGACCATAATAATTTACAATTGACACTCATTTATCGAAAAGAAGGAAGAGGCACCTCTATCCTTTCAAAAAAAGTTGCCGGAGAAACAGTAGATATTTTAGGACCATTAGGGAATGGTTTCCCAATTGCAGAAACAAAAGAAGGGGAAACTGCTCTACTTGTAGGTGGAGGAATCGGAGTTCCTCCTCTGTATGAATTATCCTATCAACTTGTTAAAAAAGGGGTCAAAGTCATCCATGTGTTAGGATTTCAAACAGAATCTGTCGTGTTTTATGAGAAAGAGTTTACAAGATTAGGAGAAACCTATATTGCAACGGTTGATGGAACTTTAGGGATAAAAGGATTTGTAACAGATGTCATTGATCACCAAAGAATTCGATTTGATAGTATGTATGCATGTGGTCCAACACCAATGCTAAAAGCTCTATCTAATAACTATTCTCAGGAAAAGTTGTTTTTGTCATTAGAGGAACGAATGGCTTGCGGTATCGGAGCCTGCTTTGCTTGTGTTTGTCATACAGACAATGATTCTAATGGGCATTCATACAAAAAAGTCTGCAGTGATGGTCCTGTATTTCGTGCTGGGGAGGTTGTCTTATGAAGCGACTACATGTTGAGCTGCCGGGATTAAATCTAAAAAATCCAATAATGCCAGCATCCGGCTGCTTTGGTTTTGGCCGTGAATTCAGTCAGTTATATGATTTAAGCAAGCTTGGTGCAATCATGATTAAAGCGACCACGTTAAACCCGCGGTTTGGCAATCCGACTCCACGAGTGGCCGAAACAAGTGCTGGAATGTTAAATGCAATCGGTTTACAAAATCCAGGACTTCAAAAGGTTTTAACTGAGGAGCTTCCTTGGCTAGAACAATTTGATGTACCCATTATTGCCAATGTGGCAGGTTCATCAGAAGAAGAATATGTTGCGGTAGCAAGGAAAATCTCGAAAGCACCGAATGTAAAGGCACTTGAATTAAATATTTCCTGTCCAAATGTCAAAACAGGTGGAATCGCTTTTGGGACTATTCCAGAAGTAGCGAAGAATTTAACCAAACAAGTTAAGACAGTCTCAAGTGTTCCAGTATATGTGAAACTCTCACCGAATGTAACCAATATAGTAGAAATGGCAATGGCTGTAGCAGACGGAGGGGCAGATGGCTTAACCATGATCAATACTTTAATTGGGATGAGAATCGATTTGAAAACAGGCCGTCCTATTTTAGCGAATAACACAGGCGGACTTTCTGGACCAGCGATAAAACCAGTGGCTATCAGAATGATTTATGAGGTTAGTCAGCATGTATCATTACCGATAATTGGCATGGGTGGCGTGGAAAGTGCTGATGATGTGGTTGAATACTTTTATGCTGGTGCAAGTGCCGTTGCAGTTGGGACGGCAAATTTCGTGGATCCATTTGTATGTCCAAAGATAATAGAAGAGCTTCCACATGTATTAGAGAAGTTAGGCTATGAGCATATATCGGAATGCATCGGAAGGAGTTGGAAGTAGGATGAAGAATCCACTCATCATTGCCTTAGATTTTCCAAACAAGGAGGAAGTGCTTCAATTTCTAAGTAAATTTTCAAATGAAAAATTATTTGTTAAAGTTGGAATGGAGCTATTTTATCAAGAGGGTCCGCAAATCATTTACGATTTAAAGGAACGGGAGCATCAAATTTTTCTTGACCTAAAGCTTCATGATATTCCCAATACAGTAAAACAAGCGATGAAAGGCCTGGCTCGCATGGACTGTGATTTAGTCAATGTTCATGCAGCAGGTGGTAAAGATATGATGGAATCTGCGCTTGAAGGATTAGAAATGGGAGTTCATTCGAGTAAGGATCGTCCCAAGCTTATCGCGGTTACCCAATTAACTAGCACTTCAGAAGAGCAAATGAGAAAAGAACAATTAATCCAGGCTTCTCTACAGCAATCTGTTTTACATTATGCCATGTTAACTCAAGAAGCTGGTCTAGATGGAGTGGTTTGCTCGACACATGAAGCTGAGATGATTCGAAATGAGCTTGGAAATAATTTTTTAACGGTAACGCCAGGAATCCGTCTCAATCATGATGATGCCGAGGATCAAAAGCGGGTTGCAACACCGCAAATTGCAAAAGCAAAAGGGGTGTCTGCCATTGTTGTCGGACGGTCCATAACAAAAGCGGAAGATCCACTATTAAGTTATTATACAATCAAGCAGGCATGGGAAGGAGAATGACAATGAAAAAATTAATTGCAGAAAGATTATTAGAGATAAAAGCGGTGGCCCTTCAGCCTAATCAACCTTTTACGTGGGCATCTGGAATCAAATCTCCTATTTATTGTGATAATCGTTTAACTCTTTCCTATCCAGAAATTAGAAGAGAAATTGCCAAAGGCCTAAAAGCATTGATTTTAGAAAAATTTCCTGAGGTGGAATTAATCGCTGGAACAGCAACGGCAGGTATTCCTCATGCCGCATGGGTTAGCGAATTATTAGAATTGCCTATGTGCTATGTTCGTTCAAAACCAAAGGATCATGGACGCGGAAATCAAATTGAAGGAAAAGCGGATAAGGGTCAAAAAGTAGTGGTCATTGAAGATTTAATTTCCACAGGAGGAAGTGTGATTACAGCCGTTGAAGCATTAAGAAATGCTGGATGTGAAGTGATAGGGGTCGTTTCTATATTTACTTACGAACTTGAAAAGGGTCGTAAACTGTTAAATGATAAGGAAATTATGACCTATTCCTTAACAGATTTCACTACATTAGTCACGATTGCATCAGAGAAAGGATATATGCAGAAAGAAGATTTAAAGAAAGTATTAGAATGGAAGAAAAACCCTGAAGCATGGGGAAAAGCATTCATTCATGAATAAAGAAAAAATCCAAGCTTTATGGCTTGGATTTTTTTTGCGGATCAACTAATTATTCGCTTTTAGCTTTAAGATGATATCTTCATCAGGTGTAACATATACGGTTTGCTGATTTTCATAGATGACAAATCCAGGCTTTGCTCCATTTGGTTTTTTGACAAAGCGTACCTTTGTGTAATCAACTGGTACGGCACTGGAACTTCGTGCTTTACTAAAGTATGCCGCAAGCATCGCCGCTTCCATGATGGTATTTTCGTCCGGTTCTTTGCTTCTAATGACGACGTGAGACCCAGGGATATCCTTTGTATGAAGCCAAATTTCATCTCTTGCTGCAAATTTATTCGTTAAATAATCATTTTGTTTATTATTCTTCCCAACGAAAATGTCTGTTCCATTTGAAGATAGGTAGTGATCTAGAATGGGTTTTGAGTTCGCCAATTTTTTCTTTTTCCGTTTACTGCGAATACGTAAATAACCACCTTCTGCTAATTCCTCCCTTATTTCTTCAATGTCACTCGTGGATGCAGATTCAATTTGTTGATAAAGCATATCAAAATAGGCAATTTCTTTTTCCGTCAGTTCAATTTGTTCTTTGACAAAATGAATAGCATTTTTCGCTTTTTGATATTTTGTAAAGTATTTTTGGGCATTTTCAGAAGGAGTCTTTTGCGGATCTAATTGAATTTTCACCTTCGCCTCATTTTCGTCATAATAGTTAATGACTTCTATTTCTTTCATGCCTCTTTTCATCGCATAAAGATTGGCTGTTAATAATTCGCCAAAGAGCTGATATCGATCGGAATTTTCCGCTTCCTCTAAGGTTTTCAATAGCTTCGTTAATTTTTTTTCATTTTTTACTTTTTCATTAACGATAAATCGCTCAAGATCATTTCCTTGCTGTTTGACACGGTCCCGTTCTGCTTTTCCAAAGTAAAAACGGTCTAGCATTTCACTTAATGAAGGGAATTCTTTTGTTTCCCCTTTCATATAGGTAAGCGGAAAGAGATAAAAGGCCTCTTTTCCGTTTTGTAAAGTGATAGTTGGGAAATATTGTCTTTCTTTTATTTGATTTAATAAACTGAAAAATGTTTTAGGAACCGTGACCCGATTTGCTGTACCTGCTTGGTAGATGACCTCGCGCGCAAATAATGGGGAAACCCCTGCAAATTGGTCTACTAATTGACGATCTACCTTTCCGGCATTGAAATCTAGCTCTTTCTGAATTTCCTGTTCATCCACTTCTAATGGATTCACCTTGTTTTGATTAGGAGGAAAAATATAGGGCTGCCCCGGTAAAATCGCCCGGTGGGTGTTCACAGCAAAAGAAATATGTTTAATCGAATCTAAAATCATATTTTTCGACTTATCCACTAAGATAATGTTGCTGTGCCGTCCCATAATCTCGACAATCAATTGTTTGTTTGAGAGATCCCCAACTTCATTTCGTCCTTTTACATCAAAAATAATCATCCGATCGAGATTAACCTGGTGAATTCCTTCTAAAATATAGCCTTCTAAATGCTTTCTCAGCAGCATGCAGAACATTGGCGGCTCGTTTGGATTATTATGTTGCTCATGTGTAAGCTGTGCTCTTGCATAGCTAGGATGGACAGACAGCAGTACCTTATGATTTTTTCCACTGGCCCTTACTATCATGATGATTTCATTCTTATTTGGCTGATGGATTTTATTTATTCTTCCACCAGATATTGCTTGAGAGAGCTCTTCTACCATTGCCCTAGTAAATAATCCGTCAAACGACATATAAACATCCCTTTTCTATAAAAATGCAAACAATCAAAGTCGTAGATAAATTTTTTTCTTCGTGATTCTAGTAATTATAGGAGGTTACCTTACCCTGTTTAAAAGAATAGCAAATTAATGAAAAGGAATCGAGTAAATAGCGGAATTCCCTTAGCATTTTTTTGGACAAGTGTGAATATGTTTAGGTTAGAGAAAGTTCAGAACCGACAATGATGGTTGAAATAAAGGAGGAAGTGAGTCCTTATGAAATTTCATGAAATGAAGACAGAAGAAGTGGGGGTAGCATTAAACACGGACTTTTCGGCAGGATTATCGGATCATGCTGTAAATGAGAGAAGGAAAAAAGATGGTTTAAATGAATTAGAAGAAGGAGAAAAGCAATCTGCTTTACTCTTATTTTTTAGTCAATTTAAAGATTTTATGGTACTTGTCTTATTGGGGGCCACTCTCATCTCAGGCCTGCTTGGAGAATATATAGATGCTATTGCCATAATTGCTATCGTCATTATTAATGGATGTCTTGGCTTTTTTCAAGAAAGAAGAGCAGAGAAATCACTAGATGCTTTAAAAGAACTGTCTGCTCCACAAGTTCACTTATTGCGAAATGGGAAGTGGACAAAGGTTGCTTCAAAGGAAGTGGTAGTAGGTGATGTTTTACGATTTTCAAGTGGAGACCGCATTGGTGCCGATATGCGCATTATCGATGCTCATAGCTTAGAAATTGAGGAATCTGCTTTAACCGGGGAATCCTTACCCGTACAAAAAACGATCGAAAAGCTTGCAGGAAGTGATCTAGGGATTGGCGATATGGAAAATATGGCATTTATGGGGACAATGGTTACCAGAGGAAGTGGTAAAGGAGTAGTGGTCGCAACAGGAATGAAGACAGCAATGGGACAAATAGCTGATTTGCTGCAATCAGCTGAAACCATTGAAACGCCATTACAACGAAGATTAGAACAACTAGGTAAAATTTTAATTATCGCAGCGTTATTTTTAACCGTACTTGTTGTTCTTGTGGGTGTGATTCAAGGACATGACTTATATACTATGTTTCTTGCAGGCGTTTCCTTGGCTGTTGCGGCTATTCCTGAGGGATTACCAGCTATCGTAACGGTTGCACTTTCTCTTGGTGTTCAAAGAATGATTAAGAAAAATGCAATTGTGAAAAAGCTTCCTGCTGTTGAAACCCTTGGCTGTGCATCTGTTATCTGTTCCGATAAGACAGGGACAATGACGCAAAATAAAATGACGGTCACACATCTTTGGAGTGGAGGAAGAGTTTGGACTGTTGATGGAGTTGGTTATTCACCTAAGGGAAATTTTTATCGGGAAAATAACCAAATTCATTTAAAGGATCATAAGGAATTACAACAATTGCTAATGTTTGGGATGCTTTGTAATCATGCAGATATTTTGCAAAAAGAGAAAGAATTCGTTATTGATGGCGATCCAACCGAAGGAGCGCTGCTTGTTGCTGCTATGAAAGCGGGGTACAAGCGGGAACAACTTCTGAATCAGTATGAAATTGTCAACGAATTTCCGTTTGATTCGACTAGAAAAATGATGAGCATCATTGTTAAAGATCATACAGGAAGAACCTTTGTTGTGACAAAGGGCGCCCCTGATGTCCTAATTGGAATAAGTGAATCCGTATTATGGGAAGGCAAAAAGCATTTAATGACAGACAATATGAGTAGGGCAGTTAAGGAGGCAATAGATGGCTTAGCTTCACAAGCATTAAGAACGATAGCCATTGGGTTTAAAGAAATATCCCCCCAAACGATTATTTTAGCAGATAAAGAAGCAGAGAAAGAGTTAACGATCATTGGATTACAAGGAATGATCGATCCACCAAGACCAGAAGTTAAAGAGGCTGTCAGAGAATGTAAGCAAGCAGGAATTAAAACCGTTATGATTACTGGTGATCACGTCATTACAGCAAAAGCCATTGCCAAACAGCTTGGGATTTTAGCTAAAAATAATAAGGTTCTCGATGGGAAAGCTTTATCAGAAATGACGGTGGAAGAGTTGGAGGAGATTGTGGAGGATGTTTCGGTATTTGCCCGGGTTTCACCGGAACATAAATTGAAGATTGTGAAGGCTTTACAAAACAAAGGCCATATTGTTGCCATGACAGGGGATGGAGTTAATGACGCTCCTGCCATAAAAACTGCTGATATCGGGGTTGCAATGGGGATAACAGGGACCGATGTTGCTAAGGAAGCATCCTCCTTAATCCTTCTAGACGATAATTTTGCGACGATCAAAGTGGCGATAAATGAAGGCAGAAATATTTATGAAAATATTCGAAAATTTATCCGCTATTTGCTTGCATCTAATGTGGGAGAAATTTTAGTGATGCTTTTTGCTATGCTGCTTGCTCTTCCACTTCCATTGGTACCTATACAAATATTGTGGGTGAATCTTGTAACAGATGGTCTTCCTGCTATGGCACTTGGTTTAGATCAACCAGAAGAAGATGTCATGAAAAGACATCCACGGAGTCCAAAAGAGGGGGTTTTCGCCCGCGGATTAGGATGGAAGGTTATTTCAAGAGGGTTTTTGATCGGATTAATGACCTTATTTTCATTTATGATTTCTTATCATGAACATCCTGATAACCTTGCTTATGCCCAGACGGTGGCTTTTTCAACACTCGTTTTAGCTCAACTTATTCATGTCTTTGATTGTCGAAGTGAGAAATCAGTTTTCTCAAGAAATCCATTTGGAAATAAATATTTATTATGGAGTGTGCTTTCGTCTGTATTGCTGATGCTTGTGGTTATTTATTATCCGCCATTACAGCAAATTTTCCATACGATTCCGATACTCGGGAGAGATTGGCTGTTAGTTATCGGATTATCCGCAATCCCAACTTTTTTACTTGCGGGTTCACTTTTCGCAAGAAAAAAATAGGAAGTTATGATATAATCCAAAAGGTAGTAGAGTTATACTCTATTACCTTTTTGTTTTGAACATAGGTAATGATTTATCCCACTCTTAACGGACATTTTGGCTCCCACTTCAAGATTCTGAGAATACGAAGAAGATAAGTGGGAGATCAACTGTCCGTAAAGGTCCGACGACGGACAGGATGTCCTAGTCAGGCGAAAGCCACAGGACGTGGCGTTATTGAGCGTGATAAGTGAAATAAGATTTTTCTTTGGGCTTCAGCCCTTAGAAAAATCAATCAGGCTTTGCGTGACTAACCATGAGTGGGGGATGAATGACAGACTAAAAGCGCGACGTCAATCGCAACGTCTGCACTAGCACGTCCTGTGCGTCGAAAACCCCCACTCATGGAAATTTCACTTTATAGAAAGCATCCTGATCAATTAGATATATGATAATCTTGTTAGCGTGATATTTCACGACCTCTTAACTATAATGATATAGAAGATAAATTGAATGGATGTGTTATAAATTGGTTTTAAGTATGACAGGATTTGGAAGAAGCAAAAAAGAATCTCAAAGCTATTCAGTAACTGTAGAAATCAGATCTGTAAACCATCGTTTTTCTGAATTTGTGATTCGTATGCCAAGACAATTATTGAAAATTGAAGATAAATTGAAAAAGAAAATGGCTGAACAAATTAAACGGGGACGTGTGGAGGTATTTGTTACGATTGAGGGATCTGGAGCCTTTCATCGCAGCATTCAAGTAGATTGGGATTTATTAGACCAATATTATCAATACATAGAACAAATTCAGCAAAGATATCAGCTAAATGATTTTATTTCACTAAGTAATCTTTTAAATAGAGAAGAATTCGTTTCTATTGAAGAAGAAAGTGACAGAAACGAAGAATTAGAGCAATTAGTGACAAGTGCCGTTGAGGAAGCAGTTGAACAGGTAATTGAGATGCGGAAAATTGAAGGAGAGGCATTAAAAAGAGATTTAGAAGCTCAGTTGCAAAGGCTAGGAACGATTGTTTTCAAGGTTAGTGAATTTGCACCAACTGTCGTGCAACAATATCAGGAAAGGTTGGAAAAGAAGTTTCAGGAATTTTTTCAAGGGGAAATTGACCAGAATCGTATCTTAACCGAAGTTGGAATTTTTGCTGATAAGGCAGATATTAATGAGGAACTGAAGAGATTGGAAAGCCATCTACAACAATTTCAGCAAACGCTAAAAGAACAAGAACCTGTCGGGAGAAAGCTAGATTTTTTAGTACAAGAAATGAATCGGGAAGTGAACACGATTGGTGCAAAGGCTAATCATTCAAGCATTGCCCAACAGGTAGTTGAAATGAAAAGTTTATTAGAAAAGATGAAGGAACAGGTGCAGAATATCGAATAATGATGTTTAGAAAATATATGGCAAGGTCAAAATAATTAACTGATGATTGGAGTAACACGGATGTCAATTAAATTGATAAATATTGGCTTTGGCAATATTGTCTCTGCGAATAGAATTATTTCTATTGTTAGTCCAGAGTCAGCGCCGATTAAAAGAATTATTCAAGAGGCTAGAGAACAAGGATCACTAATAGATGCAACATATGGAAGAAGAACGAGAGCTGTCATTATCATGGATAGTGATCATGTTATTTTATCAGCAGTTCAACCTGAGACGGTAGCTTCCCGTTTGAATGATCGTGATGAAATTAGTGAAGAAGGGTAGGAATATAATGATTAATGAGAGTGGTTTATTAATTGTTCTTTCGGGACCATCAGGAGTTGGTAAAGGGACCGTCAGAAAAGCCATCTTTTCTCAACCTGATCTCGATTTTGAATACTCTATCTCGATGACAACAAGATCTCCTAGAGAGGGAGAGGTTGATGGTGTGGATTACTTTTTTAAATCGAGAGAGAAATTCGAAAGTTTAATTGAGCAGGGGAAATTACTTGAATATGCCGAATTTGTTGGCAATTATTATGGAACTCCTGTTGATTATGTTCGGGAAACATTAGATAATGGTAAGGATGTTTTTTTAGAGATTGAAGTAGAAGGTGCGAAACAAGTTAGAGAGAAGTTTCCTGATGGACTATTTATCTTTTTGGCGCCTCCTAGCCTTTCTGAATTAAAAAATCGCATTGTAACAAGAGGGACTGAATCAGAAGAGGTTATTAATAATCGCTTAAATGTGGCGAAAGAAGAAATTGACATGATGCATTTATATGATTATGTGGTTGAAAACGACCAGGTCGAGCATGCTTGTGAGAAAATCAAAGCGATTGTAGTAGCTGAGCATTGCCGTAGAGAAAGAGTAGAACCAAGGTATAAAAGAATTTTGGAGGTTGAATAATTATGTTATATCCGTCTATTGATTCCTTATTAACAAAAATTGATTCAAAATATTCATTAGTATCTGTAGCAGCAAAGCGTGCGAGACTGCTTCGCCAAAATGCGACTCCATTGCTTGATAAATATGTGTCACATAAAGCAGTTGGTAAAGCACTGGAAGAAATTCATGCGAATAAATTGACATATAAAATAACTCAAGATTAATGAAGTGAAAAAAATGATGACAAAATGAAGGGTCTCTCTCTAATATGGCGCACAATAAAAAGTGTGAATGGATTGGAGAAATAGACCCTTTATTTTTTTGACCATAAGAATAAATTAATGAAAAAAATCGTCATTTCCTGCATAATGAAAAGAAGGATTAGAAAAGAGGAAGTGCATGAAAATGTTGAACGGAAAAAAGATTTTATTATGTGTAACGGGCGGAATTGCCGTATTTAAGGCAGCTGCGTTAACAAGTAAATTAACCCAAAAAGGTGCAGAAGTAAAGGTGATCTTAAGTGAGTCCGCTGCTAAATTTGTGACTCCTCTAACCTTTCAAGTTCTATCTAAAAACGATGTTTATACTGATACATTTGATGAAAAAAATTCAAAGGTTGTAGCTCATATTGATTTAGCTGATTGGGCAGATCTTGTACTTATTGCTCCAGCTACAGCTAATGTCATTGGAAAGCTGGCTAATGGAATTGCTGATAACATGCTTTCTACGACATGCTTGGCAGTAACAGCACCTGTATATATAGCCCCTGCAATGAATGTGCATATGTATGCTCACCCTGCAGTGCAAAAAAACCTTCAAACATTAGCGAATTACGGATATCGTTTCATCGAGCCAGGAGAAGGCTATTTAGCATGTGGCTATGTCGGAAAAGGAAGATTAGAAGAACCGGAGACCATCGTTGATATTCTCGAATTTGAAACTTCAGCGGAAAAGCCTTTTAAAGGGAAAAAAGTAGTCATTACTGCTGGTCCAACGAGGGAAAAAATCGATTCTGTTCGTTTTCTTTCCAATCATTCAACGGGAAAAATGGGTTATGCCATTGCCGAGGCAGCTCGCGACTTCGGAGCAGAGGTGGTCTTAATATCAGGTCCCGTCTCTCTTTCGGCACCAACTGGAGTGGGAATGATTCAAATTGAAAGTGCTGAAGAAATGTATCAAGCTGTTTTACATGAATTTGAGGGAGCTGATTTAGTCATTAAATCAGCTGCTGTAGCTGATTATCGTCCAAAAACGGCCTATGATTACAAGGTGAAGAAACTACCAGGGGAACAATTATTAGAACTTGAAAGAACAAAGGATATTTTATTCGAGCTAGGCAAAATAAAAACAAGCCAAGTCTTGGTGGGCTTTGCAGCAGAAACAGATCATCTTGAAGAGTATGCCAAAGGGAAGCTGGAACGGAAAAATGCAGATATGATTGTCGCCAATAATGTGAAATCAGAAGGAGCCGGCTTTGGAACCGATACAAATATTGTGACGATTTTTAAACGAAATGGTGATCCTATCGAGCTTCCTCTTTTAGCCAAAAAAGATGTGGCACAACGTATTCTCAAAGAAGCACTCACCTTTTTTAAGGATGATCTGAATGAAAATTGTTAGTATTATTGTGGATGTTCCGGCGAAACAAACGGATCGTGCATTTGATTATTTTATTCCGGATGAATATGAAGAGATTATTAAACCTGGAATGCGCGTCATTGTCCCTTTTGGACCAAGAAAAGTACAAGGATTTGTCGTCGCTATTCAAGAGGAGTCAGATTTTCCGCAACTTAAGGAAATCATTGAACCGATGGATATAGAGCCAGCTCTTACAAATGAACTCTTATTGCTTGGAGACTGGCTAACTGATAATACCCTATGTTATAAAATCTCTGCCTTTCAAGCGATGTTGCCTGCTGCATTAAAGGCAAAATATCAGAAAAAAGTTCAAGTGGTGGATGGCTCCTTATTTCAAAAGGCATCTGAAAAAATCCAAGCGTTATTTCAGGGAGTTTCTACACTTAATTGGGAAGAAGTCAAAAACAGCGGACTTCTGTCTGCCGTGCAAAAGGAAGTAGCAACTGGATCTATGGAAGTCATCTATGAAGTGAAAGGGAAAATCAATAAGAAAAAAAAGAAATATGTTTTTCCAAATGGGACAACCTCAGAGCTCCAGATGAAAAAAAATCAACTTTCCACCCGAGCGATAAAGCAGAAGGAAGTTGTTGATTATTTTATTGAATATCCGCATCCGGTAGAACATCGTTTTATTCTTTCTGAATTAGGGATTTCTAGTGCCATTATTAAAGGCTTAGTTGAAAAAGGGATCCTACAGGAAAAGGAAATGGAGGTTTATCGGGATCCGTATCAAGACCGAATTTTTGAGAAAACGGAACCTCTTACACTTACAAAGGAACAAGATGAAGCCATCACTCCGATCTTAGGGGCGATTGAGAAAGAAATGCATCAAGTTTTCCTTTTATTTGGTGTGACAGGAAGCGGGAAGACCGAGATCTATTTACAATCCATTCAAGAAGTCTTAAATAAGGGGAAAGAGGCCATTGTTCTTGTTCCGGAAATCTCATTAACTCCTCAGATGGTGAAAAGATTTAAAGGAAGATTTGGCAATGAAGTGGCGGTTCTTCATAGCGGCCTTTCTGTCGGTGAAAAATATGATGAATGGAGAAAGATCCACCGAAAAGAAGTTCGGGTTGTCGTTGGTGCAAGATCTGCTATATTTGCTCCCTTTGAAAATTTAGGAATCATCATTATCGATGAGGAGCATGAAAGCAGCTATAAGCAGGAAGAGAATCCAAGATATCATGCAAGGGATGTTGCAATCGAAAGAGGAATCTATCATCATTGTCCTGTTATTTTAGGAAGTGCGACACCTTCTCTTGAAACATTTGCAAGGGCACAAAAAAAAGTATATCAGCTTTTAACCTTACCAAAGCGGATGAATAATCAGGCTTTACCTACCGTTAATATCGTTGATATGCGTGAAGAATTGAGAGATGGCAATCGTTCGATGTTTTCTAAAATTCTATTTGAAAAGCTACAAGATCGTTTAGAAAAACAGCAACAAACCGTTCTGCTTCTAAATAAGAGAGGACATTCTTCTTTTGTTATGTGTCGAGATTGTGGTTATGTTTTAAATTGTCCTCATTGCGATATCTCCCTCACCTACCATCGGTTTCAATCACAAATGAAATGCCATTATTGCGGCTACGAAACTTTTGTTCCTACTCGTTGTCCAGAGTGTAATAGTGAGCATATCCGTTATTTTGGAACAGGAACACAAAAGGTGGAGGAAGAGCTTGGAAAGGTATTGCCTGAGGCAAGGGTGATCCGTATGGATGTAGACACCACCAGCCGAAAAGGCGCACATGAACGATTATTAACAGATTTTGCGGAAGGAAAAGCGGATATTCTATTAGGAACACAAATGATTGCCAAAGGATTGGATTTTCCCAATATCACTCTCGTTGGGGTCTTAACTGCGGATACCATGCTTCATTTACCGGATTTCCGATCCTCTGAAAAAACCTTTCAGCTGCTCACTCAAGTCAGTGGACGGGCAGGTCGTCATAAATTGAAAGGCGAAGTGGTCATACAAACATATTCTCCTGAGCATTATAGCGTTGTGCTATCGGGAAAACAGGATTTTGAACAGTTTTATCAGCATGAGATGATTGAAAGGAAATTGCGAGCATACCCGCCTTTTTATTTTCTATCATTAATTACCGTTCAGCATGAAAATTTAATGAAGGTTGTATCAGTTACGGAAAATATAACAAAATACGTTGAGTCCAAACTATCAAATGAAGCGATTATTTTAGGCCCTGTTGCTTCTCCTATTCCTCGGATAAACGATAGATATCGCTATCAATGTTTGATAAAATACAAACGGGAACCGAAGCTTGGGATTTGTTTGAAAGCAATCTTAGACCAATATCAACAGGAAATAAGTTCAAATGGATTGCAAATATCGATTGATTTAAATCCTAATATTATGATGTAAAAAGTTATGAATTTCAACTTTTTGGTTGAAAATAGAATATAGTATTTTTGGAGGAATTGCATTTGACTGTTAGAACGATAATCTCTTATCCAGCAGAGATTTTGGAGAGAGAATGTGAACTGGTTACGACTTTTGACCGGAAGCTTGGCAAACTATTAGATGATATGTACGATACGATGATTGAATATGATGGCGTAGGATTAGCTGCTCCACAAATTGGCTTAGCAAAACAAATCGCTGTAGTGGATATAGATGATGAGATCGGAACCATTGAATTAATCAATCCTGAAATTTTAAAAACAAGTGGTGAGCAAACCGATGCCGAAGGATGTTTAAGTTTTCCAGGTATATATGGAGAGGTAACACGCCCTAATTATGTTAAGGTAAAGGCCAAGGATCGAAAAGGGAGAACCTTTATTTTTGAGGCGGAAGGATTTTTGGCCCGCGCTGTTCAACACGAGATTGATCACCTTCATGGGATATTATTTACGACAAAGGTTTCAAAATATGTAGAAGCAGAGGAATTAGAAGGGGGAGAAGAAGCGTGACAAAGATTATCTTTATGGGAACACCTGATTTTTCCGTCCCTATTTTAAGAAATGTGATTGCAGAAGGTTATGAAGTGATTGCCGTTGTAACACAACCGGATCGGCCGGTGGGAAGGAAGAAGGTTTTAACCCCTCCTCCTATAAAAGTAGAGGCAGAAAAGCATGGAATTCCTGTTTATCAGCCAGAAAAGCTTCGTCAAAAAGAGGAGTTAAGTAAAATCTTAGCTTTAAATCCTGATCTTGTTATTACGGCTGCCTTTGGACAAATCCTTCCTAAGGAATTGTTAGAGGCACCTAAATACGGTTGTATTAACGTCCATGCATCCCTTTTGCCAGAATTGCGCGGAGGGGCTCCTATCCACTATGCAATCCTTCAGGGGAAGAAAAAAACGGGAATAACGATTATGTATATGGCTGAAAAACTTGATGCCGGAGATATATTAACGCAAGCAGAGGTTGAAATCGACGAAAAAGATACTGTTGGCTCCTTGCATGATAAGCTTAGCTTGGCAGGAACGAAGCTCTTATCTGATACGCTTCCAAAATTATTGGCAGGAAATATTACCTCCATCAAGCAAAATGATGAAGAAGCCACTTTTGCTTCCAATATTAAAAGAGAGCAGGAGAAAATTAATTGGTCGAAATCAGGAGAGGATATTTATAATCACGTCCGCGGATTGAATCCGTGGCCTGTTGCCTATACCACCTTCCAGCAATCCGTTTTGAAAATTTGGTGGACAGAAAAAATTCCTGCGACGAAAAAGGCTGAACCGGGTACGATCATGGCAATCGAAAAAGATGGGATGATCATCGCAACTGGAAATGATACAGCTATTAAAATTCTGGAACTTCAACCTTCTGGAAAAAAGAAAATGGCAGCAGAACAATATTTAAGAGGTGCAGGTTCACACGTTGCCATTGGAGATAGGTTAGGAGCAGAAGATGAAGACAGCAAATAAAAATGTTCGTGTTTCGGCCTTAGAGGCTCTTGAAACCATCGAGAAAAATCAAGCTTATAGCAACATATTATTAAATCATACGATTAAGAAAAATGAGATTACCAAGAAGGACGTTGGCTTATTAACTGAATTAATCTACGGCTCCCTTCAAAGGAAAATGACTTTGGACTTCTACCTTGCTCCGTTTATCAAAAATAAAAAGAAAATGGAAAACTGGGTGTTACAATTATTGCGTTTAACGCTCTATCAAATGGTATATTTAGATAAGATTCCAGATCGGGCCGCTATTTATGAAGCAGTTGAAATTGCCAAAGGACGGGGACATAAAGGAATATCTGGTCTTGTCAATGGCGTTCTTAGAAGTATCCAGAGAGAAGGATTGCCAAGTTTTGAAACGATCAGCGATCCAATTGAGCGATTATCGATTGAGACAAGTCATCCAGTATGGCTTGTCAAAAGATGGGTGAAGCAACTGGGGCTTGAGAAAACAAAGGCAATGTGTGAAACCAATTTGATAGCTCCTTTGCAAACTGCAAGAGTTAATCTGACAAAAACAAGCAAAGAAAACTGTATTCAGCTTTTACAAGAGGAAGGATTCCAAGTGGAAGAAAGCACCATCATCCCAGTGGCCATTAAATGTCTAAAGGGAAACTTGGCTCATTCTTCCGCATTTAAGGAAGGTCTGTTAACAATCCAAGATGAGAGTTCGATGCTTGTCAGCTATGCTTTAAACCTGGAAAAAGGAAATAGGGTGTTAGATGCTTGTGCTGCACCAGGGGGGAAATCAACTCATATTGCTGAAAAGCTCTCACATACTGGTCAAGTTATTTCACTTGATCTTCATGATCATAAAGTAAAGCTTATTTCAGAAAATGCGGACAGACTTGGCCTTTCCAATATTGATGTTAAATCACTTGATGCAAGAAAGGTTCAGGAATATTTTCAGAAGGAAGAATTTGACCGGATTTTGGTAGATGCTCCTTGTTCAGGGTTAGGTGTCATGAGAAGAAAGCCAGATATGAAATATACGAAAAAAGAACAAG
This sequence comes from Cytobacillus sp. Hz8, assembly GCF_042263505.1. Lineage (NCBI taxonomy): Bacteria > Bacillati > Bacillota > Bacilli > Caryophanales > Bacillaceae > Cytobacillus > Cytobacillus sp. Hz8. The sequence continues at coordinate 79,183 of NZ_JBHKFI010000004.1, forward strand.
ATGTTAAACAATTGCATTCTGTGCAATTAAATATTTTACAAGCAGTCGCGCCGCTCATGAAAAAGGGGGGCATTCTTGTCTATAGTACATGCACAGTGGATAAAGAAGAAAACCAAGGTGTTATTGACTCCTTTTTAGCAGAAAATCCTGACTTTTATGGAGATGAAACTTTAAAAGAAAGAATGCCAAAAGCCATCCAAGCATTAGTTGATGGATTTGATTTGCAAGTCTTACCGCAGGATTTTGGATCAGATGGTTTTTATATAGCTTGTTTAAGAAAGAAGGGTTAATTAAAGTGGAACAAACAAAAGAAATGGCATCAATAGAAACACAGAAACCATCGATTTATTCCTTGGAATTAGGAGCTTTAAAGGATTGGCTCAAGGAAAAGGGAGAAAAGCCATTCCGTGCTGAACAAATATTTGATTGGCTTTATAAAAAACGTGTAACCTCATTTGAGGAGATGTCCAATCTTTCGAAGAATTTACGTGAATTACTTGATGAATCCTACTCCATCACTACATTAAAAACATTAATTCAACAAACTTCTTCTGATGGGACAATTAAATTTCTGTTTGAACTTCATGATGGTTTTTCCATTGAGACTGTGTTAATGCGCCATGAATATGGAAATTCTGTTTGTGTGACGACTCAGGTAGGGTGTCGCATTGGCTGTACTTTTTGTGCCTCTACTTTAGGTGGGTTAAAAAGAAACCTGCAAGCTGGAGAAATTGTTGCCCAAGTTGTCAAGGTTCAAAAAGCGCTTGATGAAACAGATGAAAGAGTAAGTTCTGTAGTCATTATGGGAATTGGAGAGCCGTTTGACAATTATGATCAAATGTTGTCCTTTCTTAAGATCATCAATCATGATCAAGGGTTAAATATTGGTGCTCGCCATATCACCGTCTCAACAAGTGGGATTATTCCGAAGATTTATCAATTTGCAGATGAGAATATGCAAATTAATTTTGCTATTTCATTACATGCACCAAATACGGATATTCGAAGTCGATTAATGCCGATTAATCGGGCATATAAATTACCTGATTTAATGAAAGCTGTCCATTATTATATTGAGAAAACAGGGCGGCGTGTAAGCTTTGAATATGGATTATTTGGTGGAGTTAATGATCGAAAGGAGCATGCTGAGGAACTTGCACAATTAATCAAAGGGATAAAATGCCATGTGAACTTAATCCCTGTGAACTACGTCCCTGAAAGAGACTACGTTCGAACTCCGAGAAATCAAATATTTGAATTTGAAAAAACGCTTAAAGAGCATGGCGTAAACGTAACGATACGCCGCGAGCACGGTCATGATATTGATGCAGCATGTGGACAACTTCGTGCAAAGGAGCGAAAAGAGGAGACGAGGTGATCGTATGAAAGCTGTTTTTATGACAGATCGAGGAAGAATTCGACAGCATAACGAGGATAATGGTGGAATCTTTTTGAATAGGGATGGTGACCGCTTAGCCATCGTGGCAGATGGCATGGGGGGACACCGTGCGGGAGATGTTGCCAGTGAATTAACGATGTCCCATTTACAAAAATTATGGGAACAATCAGAAAAAATCGAAACCGCTGATGATGCTGAAAGTTGGCTAAGAGCCCATATTACTCAAGTGAATTCGTTAGTTTATCAACATTCGCAAGATCATACTGAATGTGAAGGAATGGGTACAACGGTTGTCGCTGCCATTGTCACCAATCGTTTTACAACCATCGCCAATATTGGAGATTCAAGAGGATATATCTTAAATGAGACAGGCTTTCAACAGTTAACAGAGGACCATTCACTAGTCAATGAACTGGTTCGAACAGGACAAATTTCCAAAGAGGATGCGGAAAATCATCCTAGAAAAAATGTCCTGTTAAGGGCGCTGGGAACAGAAGGCGCCGTTGAAATGGATATTAAAACGATTATTTTTGAGGATGGAGATCATGTATTGCTTTGTTCGGATGGACTTTCCAATAAGGTTTCTGAGGAACAAATGGAATCAATCCTCAAAAAAGAAGAAACGCTTGAACAAAAGGCATCAGAACTGATTGAACTTGCAAATGAAAATGGCGGCGAAGATAATATCACCCTGGTAATCTTAGAATTCTTAGACAACAGTGAAAGAGGGTGATATAAGTGCTAATTGGAAAAAGAATAAGTGGTCGCTACAAAATTTTGGAAATGATTGGCGGCGGCGGAATGGCGAATGTGTACTTAGCACACGATATGATCTTGGATCGTGATGTGGCTGTTAAAACACTTCGACTTGATTTCGCAAACGATGAAGAATTTATTCGCAGATTTCATCGAGAGGCACAATCAGCAACCAGTCTTGCACACCCGAATATTGTCTCCATTTATGATGTTGGAGAAGAGGATTCCATTTATTATATTGTTATGGAGTATGTAGATGGACAAACTCTAAAGCAGTATATTCAGCAATATGCACCATTAAAGGTGGAAGAAGCAATAGATATTATGAAGCAATTGACATCAGCCATTTCACATGCCCATCAAAATCATATCATTCATCGAGATATTAAGCCGCATAATATTCTTATTGATCGAAATGGCAATGTGAAAATTACGGATTTTGGTATTGCAATGGCCTTAAGTGCGACAAGCATTACACAGACAAATTCTGTCCTTGGGTCAGTCCATTATCTTTCCCCTGAACAAGCAAGAGGAGGAACAGCTAATCGCAAATCAGATATCTATTCTTTAGGTATCGTGATGTTTGAGATGTTAACGGGAAGATTGCCTTTCTCTGGTGAATCTGCCGTATCGATTGCTTTAAAGCATTTACAATCAGAAACGCCATCTTTAAGACGCTGGAATCCAAATATTCCACAAAGTGTCGAGAACATTGTCTTAAAAGCAACTGCAAAGGATCCTTTTCATCGCTATGCCAATGGGGAAGAAATGGAAGATGATTTAAATACCGCTTTAGATCCAGATCGGATTAATGAAAAGAAATTTACGATTCCTGTCGATATGGATGCAACGAAAGCGATCCCGGTTATTACAAATGATCGCCCTTTCCAGAATTTAGATGAAACCATTATTCATCGAAATGAAGAAGAGGAACCAGAAAAGAATGAGAAGAGAAAAGAGAAAAATGTTAACAAGAAGGCAAAACCGGATAAGACTAAGAAAAAAAGAAAGAAATGGCCAGTCATTTTAATATCTGTATTTGCTTTTCTCCTTATTCTTGGAATTTTTGTTATTACTGTATTGCCTGATTTAATGACACCAGAAGATGTTGAAGTCCCTGATGTGACCGGTCTTGAGTTAAGCCAAGCTAAAGAGCAATTAAAGGATAAAGGCTTTGAAATTGGTGAAGTTATTTCAATCAATGATGATAAAATTGAAGAAGGCAACGTGATTAAAACGAATCCAAAAGAAGGAAAGCTTGTTAAAGAAGGCAGTGAAATTGATATTTATCAAAGCTCAGGCAAGGAGAAATTTGAGCTCTCAAATTATCGAGATCGCAAATATAATGACGTTGTTAGTCTATTGGAAAATCGTAATTTTAAAGATATTCAGAAGACTGAAGTATATGATGAGTCGGAACCTGGCACCATTATTGATCAATCTCCAAGTGAAGGTGAAAAGGTTGTTCCGGAAGACACTGTTTTAAAATTTACCGTTAGCAAAGGAGAAGAACCTATCTATCTAAAGGATCTCACAGAATATAATGATAAAGCACTTAAGGACTATGCATCATCTGTGGGCATTAAGATAGAAGTTTCGAAAGAGGACTACAGTGATACAGTGGAAAAAGGGTTAGTGATATCACAAAGTCCAAGCTCTGGTACACAAATTTATAAAGGTGATAAGGTTACGGTTGTTATTTCTAAAGGGAAAAAGGAAATTCCACCAAAAACGGTGACAAGAGAAATCACCATTGATTATGAACCTGAAATTATCGGAGAACCACAAAAGGTTCAGATTTTTATTGACGACATGAACAGAAGTATGACGGAGCCTTATAAAACATTATCCATTACGCAAACGGTGACGAAAACGATTGAACTGAAGATTCCTTATGGTGAAAAAGCTGGGTATAAAGTCATTCGAGATGATAAAGTTATTATAGATGAGGTTGTTCCTTATCCGGAATAATGTAAATGAAAACTAGGAGTGACAATATTCCACCTATTATATCGGGAAATATTGTCTCTTGCTCTCTAAAAATGTTGCAGACAAGGAGAGATGCTATGCCAGAAGGCAAAATTATTAAAGCACTTAGTGGATTTTACTATGTGCTAGCAGGTGATGAAGTAATCCAATGCCGCGGTCGAGGAGTATTTCGCAAAAACAAAGTCACTCCATTAGTAGGAGATGAAGTTATTTTTGAAGCAGAGAATGAAACAGATGGCTATATTTTAGAGGTAAAGGCACGAAAAAATGAATTAGTTCGCCCGCCAATTGCCAATGTTGATCAGGCATTTTTAGTCTTTTCAGCAGTTGAGCCAGATTTCAGTACGTCTTTACTTGATCGGTTCCTTGTTCTAGTAGAATTTAATCAAGTTCGGCCGATCATCTTGATCTCAAAATTAGATTTAACGACTAAAGAAGAGCGGTTTTCAATAGAGAGATATGCAGAAGAATATAAGCAGGCTGGGTATCAAGTGATATTGACATCATCTGAAACGGATGATGGGGTAGAGGAGGTTTTAACCTTCATTGATGGGAAGATTTCGGTTTTTGCCGGTCAATCTGGAGTGGGGAAATCCTCCTTGCTCAATGCTTTGAATCCAGAATTAGAATTGAAAACGGATCATATTTCTTCTCATTTAGGACGGGGAAAACACACCACAAGGCATGTTGAACTTATTCATATAGAAAACGGTTTAGTTGCTGATACTCCTGGATTTAGCTCTTTAGATTTTTCAGAAGTGGAGCCTGAGGATTTGAATTATTGCTTTCCGGAAATTCAAGAAAAAAGCAATGATTGTAAATTTCGCGGGTGTCTACATGTAGCTGAGCCGAAATGTAAGGTGAAAGAAGCCGTTGAAAATGGGGAAATACCAAAATATCGCTACGATCATTACATAGAATTTTTACAAGAAATTAAAGAGAGAAAGCCGAGGTATTAATTATGGTGAAAATAGCACCTTCCATTCTTTCAGCTGATTTTTCTAAATTAGGAATGGAAATAAAGGATGTTGAACAAGGCGGCGCAGATTATATTCATGTTGATGTCATGGATGGACATTTTGTGCCTAATATTACAATAGGACCGCTAATTGTTGAGGCCATTCGACCTGTAACCAAATTACCGCTTGATGTTCATCTTATGATTGAAAATCCTGATTTATATATTGAATCTTTTGCAAAAGCGGGTGCTGACTATATTACGGTCCATGTTGAAGCATGCAAGCATTTGCATCGTACCATTCATTTTATTAAAAGCTTCGGTGTAAAGGCAGGGGTTGTCTTAAATCCGGCAACACCGCCTGAGATGATTCGTCATATTATTGAGGACGTAGATATGGTTCTCTTAATGTCTGTGAATCCAGGCTTTGGAGGTCAAAAATTCATCCCATCTGTATTGCCAAAAATAAAAGAGGTAAAACAGCTTGCTGATTCATTAGGCTTATCGATTGAAATTGAAGTGGATGGCGGAGTGAATGAACAAACTGCAAAGCAATGTATTGCGGCAGGTGCTAATGTTCTTGTTGCAGGATCAGCAGTTTATAACGCAAAGGATCGGGCGAAGGCTATCGCTGGTTTAAAAGGCTAAATAGGGAGTATTTTTTCATCAGTCAGCTGACTTTCAGCTGGCTTTTTTACTCAAAATCTTGCATAAAAATAGGAAGGCGGATAGTAAGATGAAGATTCATATTCTAGGGGGAGGGCCAAGCGAATTAATCCCAGAACTACAAAGTTATGCTGGGGAAGATGTGATTTGGGTAGGTGTCGATCGCGGGGTTTACTATTTAATTTCCAAGCAAATGGAACCGCATATAGCATTTGGAGATTTTGATTCTGTTTCAGAGCAAGAATATGACCTGATATTAAATCATGTGCCGAATGTGAATCAATATCAAGCAGAAAAAGATGAAACAGATATGGAACTCGCGATTGAATGGGCCCTAAAGCAAAATCCTGAAATCATTCGCATATTTGGTGGAACGGGTGGGAGGTTGGACCATTTATTTGCCAACGTTCAGTTATTATTAAGACCGATCATTCAGGAAAAAAAGACGATTATTGAAATGATTGACCGACAAAATATCGTTTCTGTTAGAAAAGAAGGAAAATATCCATTAAAGAAAATGGGTGAATATCGTTATATTTCATTTGTTCCCATTTCAGCTGATGTAAACAATTTAACCCTTGAAGGATTTAAATATCCATTAAAAGACTGTCATATTCCTTTAGGATCTACATTATGTATTAGTAATGAACTTATTAATACTTATGGTACTTTTTCGTTTACGAAAGGCATATTAATGGTGATAAGAAGTCGAGATTGATCAAAAAGTTAAATTAAGTGCCTCGATGCTTTTATAGGGAATGCTTCATTCTAAAAGTACTTATTTCTATTTTTTGAATATGCTATTGAAGAACGTATTAAAAAGATGGATGGGTAATATCCGCGAGGAGGGACATTATGAAGTTTTATACGATTAAACTGCCAAGATTTTTAGGCGGCCTTGTCCGCGCCATGCTAGGGACATTCAAAAAAGGATAAAGTGAAACTTCCATCAGTGGGGGTTTTCGACGCAAAGGACGTGAAGTGTGCAGACGCTGCGATTGACGTCGCGCTTTTAGTCTTCCATTCATCCCCCACTGATGGTTAGTTGAACATATCGGACCTTTACGGACAGTTGATCTCCCACTTATCTTCTTCGTATTCTCAGAATCTTGAAGTGGAAGTCTTACTGTCCGTTAAGAGTGGGATAAAAAAGGATATTGTTGCCATTTTGAAGGTAGTGTAATAGCGAGGCATACTTAATGGAATAGGATTGCAAGGAAAATAGCCCATTAATTAGCTATTTTCTTTGCTTTTCGTATTTGCAAACAGTGGCCTCATTTTTTTGTGCATGAAAAAATTCTGTTCCTTGATTACAGGTCTACATAAAAACCTAATTGGGGAAACTATCTTTGAGATAAAAAAACAGAGCATCCATAAAAGGTGCTCTGTTTTATCAATTTCACATTATACGCGTTCTACTTTACCTGATCTTAGCGCTCTTGCAGAAACCCAAACTCGTTTAGGTTTACCATCAACAAGAATGCGGACTTTTTGTAGGTTAGCACCCCAAGTACGTTTGTTTGCGTTCATAGCATGTGAACGTGCGTTACCTGAAGTGGTTTTTTTACCAGTTACTACACATTTGCGTGGCATATGTTTTCCCTCCTTACTTGCTAAGCTTGAAAAATATGTTTTCATGCTTTTCATATACAAAATGATGATGAAAAACCGCGTTGTTAAGGTTTTTCGCGCATTAAAAGATACTTTAATAATTTATCACACATATATGGTGTTTGCAATAGTTAACCCAAAAGGTTTCAAGAAAAATTCCTTGACATAGGTGCTGAAATGGTACTCTATAATTAAATATAGCTTTTATGGTATACTTTTAATATTGTTTTACTTATAGTAAAATGGCAATAGTTAAGGATTATTCCAAAGGGGGAATAAAAATGACCATCGAACTTAAAACGAAATACGGACAAATTGATATTTCCAATGATGTTATTGCAACATTAGCTGGCGGTGCTGCCGTTGATTGCTATGGAATTGTTGGAATGGCGTCCAAAAACCAAATAAAAGATGGCCTTACTGATATTTTAAGAAGAGAGAACTTTACACGAGGTGTAATTGTTCGCCAAGAGAATGATGAAGTCCATATTGATATGTATATTATTGTTAGCTATGGAACGAAAATTTCCGAGGTTGCTCACAACGTGCAATCAAAAGTAAAATACACTCTAGACAAAACAGTTGGACTTAGCACAGACTCGGTTAATATTTACGTTCAGGGAGTTCGTGTAACGAACCCATAGTGAGGAGGAAAGTTTTGTGTCAATTAAAATTCTAGACGGAAAACGATTTGCCCAGATGGTTATTCAGGGTGCTAACCATTTATCCACGAATGCAAAGTACGTGGATTCATTGAATGTTTTCCCAGTCCCAGATGGTGACACCGGTACGAATATGAATTTATCTATGACTTCTGGTGCCAAGGAAGTGAAAAACAATATACAAGATCATATAGGCAAAGTTTGTCAAGCTTTATCCAAAGGGTTGCTTATGGGGGCAAGAGGGAATTCTGGGGTTATTTTATCACAGCTTTTCCGAGGCTTTTCAAAAGCAGTTGAACAAAAAAATGAGATAAACGGAAAAGATTTTGCCAGTGCATTAGAGGCTGGTGTTGAAACAGCTTATAAAGCGGTTATGAAACCTGTAGAAGGAACGATTTTAACCGTTGCGAAGGATGCGGCAAGACAAGCAGTTGCAACAGCTAAAAAAACAGATAACATCGTTGAGATTATGGAGGAAACTGTTACTGAGGCAAAAGCTTCACTTGTTAGAACACCGGAATTACTGCCAGTCCTTAAGGAAGTTGGTGTTGTTGATAGTGGTGGTCAAGGATTAGTCTTTGTTTATGAAGGTTTCTTAGCAGAACTGAAAGGTGAGGCGTTACCAGATACGTCCATTCAGCCGTCCATGAATGATTTAGTGAATGCAGAACATCATAAAAGTGTCCAAGGTTACATCAATACTGCAGATATTATTTTTGGATATTGTACGGAGTTTATGGTTAAAGTAGACCAAGCGAAACTAAAGGGCAAGGCATTTTCTGAAGACCAATTCCGCCGAGATTTAAGTAAGTTAGGAGACTCTTTGCTTGTTATTTCCGACGAGCAAATTGTTAAAGTACATATTCATTCTGAGCATCCAGGAGAAGTGCTAAACTATGGACAGCAATACGGAAGCTTAGTGAATTTGAAAATTGAAAATATGCGAGAGCAGCATACGAATATTGTTGGAGAGTCTCATGTCGCGAGTCAAGCAGTGAATCCTGAACAAAAGCAGGAGTTACTTGAATATGGAATTGTCACAGTCTCAATGGGTAATGGCGTGGCGGATTTATTTAAGAGTATAGGAGCCCATGCAGTCATTGAGGGCGGACAAACAATGAACCCAAGTACAGAGGACATTGTGAAAGCGATTAAAGAAGTACACGCAAAGAAAATCATTATTTTACCAAATAATAAAAATATTATTATGGCTGCTGAACAGGCTGCTGAGGTTTCTGAAGAAGACGTTATTGTGATTCCATCTAAAACGGTACCACAAGGACTATCTGCCCTTTTAGCCTTTAATCCTAATGCTAATTCGTTTCAAAACAAAGAGGCCATGACAGAAGCATTACAACATGTAAAAACAGGGCAAATCACCTATGCCGTTCGGGATACCAGTATAGATGGTTTAGAAATTGCGAAGAATGATTATATGGGTATTGCTGATGGGAAAATTGTTGTTAAGGGAATCAATAAAGTAGAAACTTCTATTGAGCTACTGCAAAAATTACTTGATGAGGATTCTGAAATCTTAACCATCATTCAGGGTGAAGATGCTTCAACTGAAGAAGTAGACGAGATTACTCAATATGTTAAGGCAAATTATGAGGATGTTGAAATAGAAATCCATGATGGCAAGCAGCCGTTATATGCTTTTATTTTTTCTATTGAGTAATGAATCGGTAAAGCCTAGAAAAGGGTTAGCTCTATTATCATCATAGAGCTTTGCCCTTTTCTTTTTTTGCTCTTTTAGGTTAAATTTAACAGAACTTTTTTTGTAAAAACATCCCTTTTTCATAAGATTTCAATATATTATAGAAAAGATAATATATGTATTTGGATAATAGATGTCTGTTGAAGTGTGAATTAGAACGCTTATAGATAAATGCATCATTAGATTAGGAGGATAGAGATATGAAATATAAAAGCGTTTTTGATATTATCGGACCTGTTATGATCGGACCTTCTAGCTCCCATACTGCCGGAGCTGCAAGAATCGGAAGAGTTGCAAGAAGTCTTTTTGGGCGTGAACCGAAGACTGTTCGAGTATCACTCTACGGGTCTTTTGCTGAGACATACAAAGGTCATGGTACAGACGTAGCTATAATTGGCGGGATCCTGGATTTTGATACCTTTGATGAACGAATTATTCATTCGATTGAGATTGCTGAACAAAAAGGGATTTTAATCGAATTTATTGAAGAAGAAGCGATTCCTAATCATCCTAATACAGCAAGAGTGGTGATTCGTGATGACCATGGTGAGCTTGAGTTAGTGGGAATTTCAATTGGCGGAGGGAAAATTGAAATTACAGAATTAAACGGCTTTGAATTAAAATTATCTGGTCATCATCCCGCCATTTTGGTTGTTCACAATGACCGATTTGGAGCTATAGCTAATGTTTCTAATGTACTAGCAAAATATGAAATCAATATTGGTCATATGGAAGTATCACGAAAAGAAAAAGGACAACTTGCATTAATGACGATTGAAGTTGATCAAAATATTGACGATTTCATCTTAGAAGAAATAGAAGCATTACCTAATATGGTGAAAGTGACGAAAATTGTCGAGTAGGGATGATATTTAATGGAAACGCTTACAAAATATTCAGAAAACGAATGCGTTTCTTTCATAAATTTGACTTGAACCATACAGATGATTAGTTTAAAAACATGATAAAAAGGGGAAGGTTAAATGATGTTTCGTAACGTTAGTGAGCTTGTTAAACTTGCCGTTACTCAAAATAAAAAAATTTCTGAAGTAATGATTGAGCAAGAAATTGAGGCAACAGGAAGAACAAGAGAAGATATTCTCGCTAAAATGGAAAATAATTTGCAGGTAATGGAAAAAGCTGTTGAAAGAGGATTAGGAGGAGTTCATTCTCATTCCGGTTTAACTGGTGGAGATGCGGTGTTGCTGCAAAAATATCTGGAAAAAGGAAATTTTCTATCAGGTGAATTACTACTCGATGCAGTCAGTAAAGCTGTCGCAACGAATGAAGTAAATGCTGCAATGGGAACAATATGTGCTACACCTACTGCCGGTTCAGCAGGTGTGGTACCAGGTACCTTATTTGCTGTGAAAAAGAAATTAAATCCTACAAGAGATGAAATGATTGCTTTTTTATTTACTGCTGGAGCCTTCGGGTTTGTTGTTGCAAATAATGCCTCCATCTCGGGAGCCGCTGGTGGCTGCCAGGCAGAGGTAGGTTCAGCCTCTGGAATGGCTGCCGCTGCAATCGTTGAAATGGCGGGTGGAACCCCAGAACAATGTGCTGAAGCTATGGCAATTACATTAAAAAATATGCTAGGATTAGTATGTGATCCTGTAGCCGGGCTGGTAGAAGTTCCATGTGTGAAGCGAAATGCCATGGGAGCTGCCAATGCGATGGTTGCAGCAGACATGGCTCTAGCGGGAATTACCAGCAGAATCCCATGTGATGAAGTGATCGATGCTATGTTTAGAATAGGTCAAACAATGCCTACAGCATTAAAAGAAACAGCGCAGGGAGGTTTAGCGGCAACCCCGACAGGTCGAAAATTAGAGGAGAAGATCTTCGGAATACCGCGAAAGTAACGTGAAAAATACGCTAAATCAATCAGTTACCGTCATAAAAGGGATTGGGGAAGAAACGGCAGAAGCGCTAGCCGCGATGAATATTCATACGATAAATGATTTATTTGAACATTTTCCATATCGATTTGAGGATTATCGTTTACGTGATTTAGCTGAGGTTCAACACGAGGAAAAGGTTACTGTTGAAGGGAAGGTCCATAGCGAGCCTTCTCTTACCTTTTTTGGGAAAAAACGTTCTCGGTTGACGATCAAACTGCTGGTTGGTCGTTATTTAATTTCCGTCGTATTCTTTAATCAGCCTTATTTAAAAAATAAGATGAAAATCAACGAAACGGTTACTGTAACTGGAAAATGGGATCAACATCGACAAACCATTACTGCCAATGAAGCAAGCATAGGTGAAATGAAGCAAGCCAAAAGCTTTGAGCCTGTATATAATGTGAAGGGAAATATGACGGTGAAGGGAATTAGAAGAATGATGAAGCTTGTCTTTTCACAATTTGGTCATGACATAGAAGAAACCCTTCCACAACATCTTCTTTCGAGGTACAAACTGTTAAACCGCAAAGACGCATTTCGGGCAATGCATTTTCCCCTAAATGAAACAGATATTAAACAGGCAAGAAGAAGGCTTGTATATGAAGAATTTCTTACTTTTCAATTAAAAATGCAGGCGTTGCGAAAATTTGAGCGAGAGAATTCGCAAGGTGTACCACAACATTTTCAATTAGAAAGATTAAAAGCTTTTATTGACTCCCTTCCATTTCCTTTAACGAATGCGCAGAAAAGGGTTGTGAATGAAATCTTAGCAGATGTGAAATCACCCTACAGGATGAATCGCCTTCTGCAAGGGGATGTTGGCTCTGGCAAAACGGTCGTTGCTGCTATCGTATTATATGCAAGTTATACTGCTGGTTTCCAGGGAGCATTAATGGTACCAACAGAGATCCTTGCTGAACAGCATGCTGACTCTTTAATTGATTTATTATCACCTTTTGGAGTTCGTTGTAAATTATTAACGAGCTCTGTTAAAGGAAATAAAAGAAAGGAGATTCTGAAAGATTTAAAAGAAGGACAAATTCATATTTTAATAGGAACTCACGCTCTTATTCAGGATGAAGTAGCATTTAAAAATCTTGGTCTCGTTATTACGGATGAGCAGCACCGCTTTGGCGTGGAACAGAGAAGGATTTTAAGAGAAAAGGGAGAAAATCCGGACGTCTTGTTTATGACTGCCACCCCAATTCCACGAACCTTGGCTATTACGGTATTTGGTGAAATGGACGTGTCGATTATTGATGAAATGCCAGCTGGTAGAAAGGCGATTGATACGTATTGGGCAAAACACAATATGCTGGATCGAGTTCTTGGTTTTATGGAAAAGGAATTGAAGAAGGGAAGGCAGGCCTACGTTATTTGTCCTTTAATTGAAGAATCTGAGAAGCTGGATGTACAAAATGCCATTGATGTACATACTACTCTAACGAACTATCTTCAAAATCGGTCTCGGGTGGGTTTGATGCATGGCCGTTTAGGATCTGATGAGAAAGATGCCGTCATGAAATCTTTTAGTCAGAATGAGGTACAAGTCCTCGTTTCCACAACCGTTGTGGAAGTAGGTGTAAATGTACCAAATGCTACATTTATGCTTATATATGATGCAGAGAGATTTGGATTGTCACAACTTCATCAGCTACGTGGAAGAGTCGGGAGAGGGCAGGAGCAATCCTATTGTGTTCTTTTGGCTGATCCGAAGACAGATATCGGTAAAGAACGAATGAGAATCATGACAGAAACGAATGACGGCTTTGTCTTAAGTGAAAAGGACTTAGAGCTACGAGGACCTGGAGATTTCTTTGGAAGGAAGCAGAGCGGCGTGCCAGAATTTAAGGTTGCTGATATGGTACATGATTTTCGAGCCTTAGAAACTGCACGAAGTGATGCCCAAACCATGATTGAATCGAAAATTTTCTGGGAATCGGAAGAATATCAGCATTTACGGGAAAATTTGCTTCAGGCAGGCGTTCTTGAAGGTGAGAAATTAGATTAAATCATTTATCCCACTCTTAACGGACATTTTGACTCCCACTTCAAGATTCTGAGAATACGAAGAAGATAAGTGGGAGATCAACTGTCCGTAAAGGTCCGACGAGGGATTAAGGTCCTAGTCAGGCGAAGCCACAGGACGTGGCGTTATGAGCGTGATAAGTGAAATAAGATTTTTCTTTGGGCTTCAGCCCTTAGAAAAATCAATCAGGCTCTGCGTGACTAACCATCAGTGGGGGATGAATAGCAGACTAAAAGCGCGACGTCAACACATAAGTCTGCACACTTCACGTCCTGTGCGTCGAAAACCCCCACTGATGGAAGTTTCACTTTATGTTGATTGCAAGAAGGAATTAAGGGGTCTAGGTGAAGGTTATTTTTATTCTTGCAATCTGTTTTTCTTAATTATATACTACTATTAGTACCTAGTCATAATATCTCGGACGGTGTATTATATGAGGAGAAGTAAGAAAGAACGTCAAATATTGCTGACGAAAACGATTCAAGGGAATCCTTTTATCACGGATGAAGAATTGGCTGATAAGTTTTCCGTTAGTGTTCAAACGATTCGTTTAGATCGCTTAGAATTATCGATTCCGGAATTACGTGAACGGATCAAATCAGTTGCTGAAAAAAGATTCGAGGATGAGGTTAAATCTCTTCCTTTGGATGAGGTCATCGGGGAAATTATTGATATCGACCTTGATCATTCAGCTATCTCGATTTTTGATGTAAAAAGTGAACATGTATTTAAACGAAATAAGATTGCGAGAGGGCATCATCTTTTCGCTCAGGCAAACTCTCTGGCGGTTGCTGTCATTAATGATGAACTTGCCTTAACAGCGAAAGCGAAAATATATTTTACCCGCTCTGTTATAGAAGGCGAAAGAGTGGTTGCCAAGGCGAGAGTTTTAAGAAACGATCAAGAAAATGATCGAACTTTTGTTCATGTTGATAGCTTTGTCAATAATGAAGTCGTGTTTCGCGGAGAATTTGAAATGTATCGTTTATATAAATAATCATTTTTTTATTGTTAGAAGTCAGATGTCCGATTCATATTTGGTACATTCTTCTTACAAAGAGAAAAATGAAAATAGAGGGTGAACATTCATGAGATTAGCGATTGATGCAATGGGTGGAGATAACGCCCCAAAAGAAATCGTGCTTGGAGCGATGAAGGCCATTCAGGCTTTTAGTGATATTGAGATAACCCTTGTTGGTCATGAGGAAAAAATAAATGAATTTCTCATCAATAAAGAAAGAATCCAAATATTACATACAGATGAAGTTATACTTGGAACTGATGAGCCGGTAAGGGCTGTTCGCCGAAAAAAGAATGCATCGATGGTTCTCGCTGCAAAACTTGTGCATGATGGAGAAGCGGATGCCTGTATCTCAGCAGGAAATACAGGAGCCTTAATGGCAGCAGGATTGTTTGTAGTGGGTCGTATTGAAGGAATTGATCGTCCTGCATTATCACCAACACTACCAACAATAAATGGGGATGGTTTTACTCTCCTTGATGTTGGAGCAAATGTGGATGCAAAGCCACAAAATCTGCTTCAGTATGCCATTATGGGATCGATATATTGCGAAAAAGTAAGATCCATCTCAAAACCTCGAGTTGGTTTATTAAATATCGGAACGGAAGAAAAAAAAGGATCAGAGCTTACAAAAAATACATATAAACTTCTTGAAAAAGCCGATCTCCATTTTGTTGGCAATGTGGAGGCACGTGATTTACTTGATGGGGTTTGTGATGTTGCTGTGACAGATGGCTTTACTGGGAATATGGTACTGAAAACAGTTGAAGGAACGGCAATGTCAGTATTTCAAATGTTGAAAGCTGCCCTTTCCAGCAATTTGAAAAGCAAATTAGCAGCAGCCGTTCTTATGCCTAATCTTAAGCAATTAAAATCAAAAATGGATTATTCAGAGTATGGGGGTGCCGGTTTATTTGGGCTTAAAGCTCCTGTGATTAAAGCGCATGGTTCATCAGATGCTAATTCCATTTACAATGCAGTCAGACAAGCAAGAGAAATGGTTAATAAGAATGTGACTGGGAAAATAAAAGAAGCGATTGAAAAAGAAATAATAGAGGAATAGCTATTAGAGAAATTTCATAAAGAGGTGTTTGCATGGGTAAACTGGCATTTTTGTTTCCAGGACAAGGATCACAAATCGTTGGGATGGGAAAAGAACTAGCAGAAACGAATGAGTTGGCAAAAGCAATCTTTAAAAAAGCGGATGAACGCTTGGAGGATCCATTAACCTCCGTGATATTTGAAGGACCACAAGATAAACTAACATTAACCACAAATGCACAGCCTGCATTACTTACAACGAGCGTGGCAATTCTCACAATGTTTGAAGAGGCTAGCATTCGTCCAGATTATGTTGCAGGCCATAGTTTAGGAGAGTATAGTGCCCTGGTTGCAGCAGGGGCTATTTCGTTCGAAGATGGTGTATATGCTGTTAGAAAACGTGGAGAATTTATGGAGGAAGCCGTTCCTAATGGAGAAGGAACAATGGCTGCTGTCTTAGGATTGGATAGAGAAAAGCTTCGCGAGGTCACGGAAGAAATTACGAATAACGGTGATTCTGTCCAATTGGCCAATATCAATTGTCCAGGGCAAATTGTTATTTCTGGAACAAGAAAAGGGATCGAACTTGCTGGGGTGAAGGCGAAAGAAGCAGGGGCTAAAAGAGTTTTACCACTTGAGGTAAGCGGGCCTTTTCATTCTTCATTAATGAAGCCGGCTGCTGAAAAGCTATCCGTGGTTTTGGATGAAATCGCGATTCAAGATGCTAAAATTCCAGTTATAGCTAATGTTGCAGCTCAAGAGATGACCCATTCCGAGGATATTAAAGAAAAATTGATTCAGCAATTGTTTTCGCCCGTTTTATGGGAGGATTCTGTGCAAAAAATGATCTCTCTTGGTGTTGATACCTTTATTGAAATCGGACCAGGAAAGGTTCTCTCTGGTCTTGTGAAAAAGATTGATCGCAGTGTGAAGACCTATGCTGTTTCCGATGAAGTGACCTTTCAATCTGTATTGGAAGCCTTAAAGGAGGAAATACAATGAGATTACAAGGAAAAAATGCCCTTGTTACAGGAGCTTCACGTGGAATTGGACGTGAGATTGCTCTTGAGCTAGCAAGAAATGGTGCCAATGTGGTGATAAACTATGCTGGCAGCGAAGAAAAGGCAAATGCTGTTGTTGATGAAGTAAAAGCATTAGGGATGGATGCTATTGCGATTCAAGCAGATGTTTCTAATGCGGATGCAGTTGGATCAATGGTAAAAGAGGCAATTGCAAAATTTGGAAGCCTTGATATCCTTATCAATAATGCCGGTATCACAAAGGATAATCTTCTTATGAGAATGAAGGAAGATGAATGGGATGCTGTTATCAACACCAATCTAAAGGGAGTATTCCTGACAACGAAGGCCGTTACAAGACAAATGATGAAACAACGAAGCGGCAGAATCATTAATATTTCCTCTATTGTTGGTGTTTGTGGAAATCCTGGTCAAGCAAACTATGTTGCTGCGAAGGCCGGAGTGATCGGACTTACGAAAACCTCTGCCAAAGAACTTGCATCAAGAGGAATAACCGTAAATGCGGTAGCACCTGGATTTATTACAACAGATATGACTGATCAATTGAATGAGGAAGTAAAAGCGGAAATGTTAAAACAAATTCCATTGGCTCATTTTGGCGAGCCACGTGATGTCGCACAGGTTGTTATTTTTCTTGCATCTGATGAAAGCCGCTATATGACTGGTCAAACCTTGCATGTTGACGGTGGAATGGTTATGTAGGATTTTAGGAAATCCTTATAAGATTAACTGTGAAAATGAGAATTTCTCGCTAAATCAATAATTTTTGTGAAAAATTCTCAAACGACATTTATTATTTTACAAAAATACAATATAATGTCTTGAGGGGAGGTGACAAGCATGGCAGATGTATTAGAACGTGTAACGAAGATTATCGTTGATCGACTTGGTGTTGAAGAATCCCAAATCACACTTGAAGCTTCATTTAAAGATGATCTTGGTGCTGATTCCCTAGATGTTGTTGAACTAGTTATGGAATTAGAAGATGAATTTGATATGGAAATTTCTGACGATGACGCTGAAAAAATTTCTACAGTGGGTGACGCTGTAAATTACATAAATAGCAAACAGTAATCGTTGGATCAAGAAGGCTCCGTTTAATCGGGGCTTTCTTCTTCTAAAAATGGTAAACAAAGAGTAGGGATTAATAAGTAAAACTTGGAGTGAAAAATCCTCCAAGTTTCTTTGCGTTTTTTAGCTAAATTCCGTAAACTTATAATGGTATGCAAATTATTAGCAAGGTGGAGTAATAATGAGAAAGATGGGTAAAGAAAGAGATAAACGTATGCAAAGTGCAATTGATAAACAATTGAAGGAATTACAAAACAAGATTGGGATTCAATTTTCGAATATTCAGTTGCTTAAACAAGCATTTACACATTCATCATATGTGAATGAGCATCGAAAAAAGCCATATGAAGACAATGAAAGACTTGAATTTTTAGGAGACGCAGTATTAGAGGTGACGGTTTCACATTTTCTATATAATAAATATCCGATGATGAGTGAAGGAGAGCTCACGAAATTACGGGCAGCTATTGTATGTGAGCCATCACTTGTTGATTTTGCCAATGAACTCATCTTTGGAAATCATGTTCTTCTTGGTAAAGGAGAAGAAATAACTGGTGGAAGAGAAAGACCGGCATTGCTTGCAGATGTATTTGAAGCCTTTATCGGTGCTTTATTTCTTGATCAAGGAATGGATAAAGTAATCTGTTTCCTAGAAAATATTGTCTTCCCAAAAATAAATTCTGGTGCTTTTTCTCATGTGATGGATTTTAAAAGTCAACTACAAGAACTAATTCAGCGAGATGGAATCGGGGTTTTAGAATATAAAATTTTACAAGAAAAGGGTCCTGCCCATAATCGTGAATTTGTTTCCATTGTTTCGTTAAATACCAAAGAGCTCGGGACCGGTACAGGGCGTTCAAAAAAAGAAGCAGAACAGCATGCCGCGCAAATGGCATTAGAAAAATTAAGAGCTCATCTTTTTCAGGATGAACAAAGGAAATAACCAGATTCATTTATTAGAAATGGGGGGATACTGTGTTTCTGAAACGTTTAGACGTTGTCGGCTTTAAATCATTTGCCGAACGAATTAGTGTTGATTTTGTCCCAGGTGTGACAGCTGTTGTTGGACCAAATGGAAGTGGGAAAAGTAATATTACAGATGCAATTCGTTGGGTACTAGGGGAACAATCTGCCAAATCCCTCCGTGGCGCAAAGATGGAAGATATCATTTTTGCAGGTAGTGATTCAAGAAAAGCACTGAATTTTGCTGAGGTTACCCTTACTTTAGATAATGAAGACTCTTTCCTGCCTCTTGACTATAACGAGGTTAGTGTGACAAGAAGGGTCTACCGCTCTGGTGAAAGTGAATTTTTTATAAATAAACAGCATTGCCGTTTAAAGGATATCGTCGATTTATTTATGGATTCTGGGTTGGGGAGGGAAGCCTTCTCCATCATTAGTCAGGGAAAAGTAGAGGAAATTCTTAATAGTAAGGCGGAAGAGCGCCGAACAATCTTTGAAGAAGCTGCAGGTGTGTTGAAGTACAAGACAAGAAAGAAAAAGGCTGAGAGCAAGCTTACTGAGACACAAGAAAATCTTAATCGTGTGAATGATATTTTATATGAACTTGAAAGCCAGGTAGAGCCGCTAAAAATCCAGGCGTCCATTGCCAAAGATTATCTGCAGCAGAAGGAAGAGCTTGAAAAGATTGAAGTGGCCCTTACCGTTTTTGAAATTGATGAGTTGCACGGAAAATGGGAAAAGACTTCCGAACAATTTGAAAAGCATAAAGAAGAAGAAATGCAATTATCCGTATCTTTACAAGCGAAGGAAGCTCAGGTTGAGGAACTGAGGGATCATATTCAAGCATTAGATGAATCAATTAATGATTTACAATCTGTTTTGCTTCATACGACAGAAGAGCTAGAAAAGCTAGAAGGTCGTAAAGAAGTATTAAAAGAAAGAAAGAAGAATGCCTTTCAAAATAAGGATCAGCTTGAAAAAAATATCGAAGAGCTGACAAGTAAGCTACAGGGTATAGAAGCGAATAAAGTGGAAGAACTTCATGCGGTGAAGCTCCTGGAAGAGGAAGCGAAAACACTGCAGCAGGAGCTTAAGAAAAAACAAGAAAACATAAAGCTCTTTTCGGTTAATATCGAGGAAAAAATTGAATCTCTAAAAGGAGATTATATTGATTTATTAAATCAACAGGCTGCCTCTAAAAATGAGCTGCAATTTGTGGAGCGAGATTTAGATCAATTGGATCATCGCACCGGCAAGCTTGAAGAAGAAAATGAAAAATACCTTCAAGAACGAAGTGAAATGGAGGCTGTTAAAAAAAGAATTGAAACCAGTCTCGAGGAAATCCAGCAAAAATTAGAAAATCAGGTTCATATTTTTCGAAATGAGCAAAACAAACTCGAAACATTAAAGAATAGTTATCAGAAGCAAGAAACAACGCTATATCAAGCCTATCAATATTTACAAAAATCAAAATCGCGAAAAGATATGCTTGAGGAAATGGAAGATGACTATTCTGGCTTTTTCCAAGGCGTTAAAGAAGTATTAAAAGCACGCGATCACAAGCTCCAAGGGATAAAAGGTGCTATAGCTGAACTGATTACGGTTCCTAAAAAATTTGAAACAGCGATTGAAACTGCTCTGGGTGGCGCGATGCAGCATATTGTCGTTGGCGATGAGGAAAGTGGTCGAAAAGCCATTCAATATTTAAAGCAAAATTCGTATGGCCGAGCTACCTTCCTGCCCTTAAATGTGATAAAAGGGAAGACATTATCCAATCAGCAATTACAAGCTATTCAAAGCCATTCGAATTTTATTGGAGTTGCTTCTGATTTAGTTCAATATTCTGAAGAATATCGCCCTGTATTTTCTAATTTGCTTGGGAATGTTGTCATTACAAGTGATTTAAAAGGAGCTAACGAGTTAGCAAAGATTCTCCAATATCGCTGTCGCTTTGTAACCCTTGATGGTGATGTCGTGAATCCGGGTGGGTCCATGACAGGGGGAGCGATAAAGCAAAAGTCTACTTCGCTTTTAAGCAGAAAAGGAGAATTAGAAGAACTAAAATCGAAGCTTATCACCATGGA
This sequence comes from Cytobacillus sp. Hz8, assembly GCF_042263505.1. Classification (NCBI taxonomy): domain Bacteria; kingdom Bacillati; phylum Bacillota; class Bacilli; order Caryophanales; family Bacillaceae; genus Cytobacillus; species Cytobacillus sp. Hz8. The sequence continues at coordinate 100,094 of NZ_JBHKFI010000004.1, forward strand.
ACAACAAACGGAGAAGCTTGAGGAACAGGTTAAATCCTTTAAAAACAAAATTCAAGATCAAGAAAAAGCATTGGAAGATTTAAGAAAACAAGGGGAAGAGTTAAGAATCGCTGAACAGACCATAAAAGGTGACCTCCGTGAGGTAGAACTCAATGAAAAGAATAATAATGAACGCCTGACATTATATGATTTGGAAAAGGTTCAATATCTAGAAGAAAGGGCTCGACTGACGAAGCGCAAAGAAGAATTGCAACAGCTGTTAGCTAGTTTCCAAGAACAGATAACAGTCTTAGACCAAGAGATCGCTAATTTAACGGAACAAAAAAATACGGATAATGTTTCAAAAGATACATTAAGTGCTGAGATTAGTGATTTGAAGGTGAAGGTTGCTGCGAAAACCGAACAGCTCTCCCACGCGAAAGAGAAGTTGAATCGATGCCTAGCTGATTTAAATGAAACAAAAGAGAAGCTTGCAACATTGAAGGAAGATCTTAACTTATTAAGTTTAGAAATGACGGATAGCTCTTCCGGTGAAGTCTATTTAGAAGAAGAAGCCAAAAGAAGGTTACAAGACAAAACAGAAACACTTAACTTAATATCTACGCGGAGAGATGAACGGCTACGATTACAAAATAACCTGGAAGACCTAGAATTAGAGGTAAAAGAGTTAAAGAGACAGCAAAAAGGAATGAACATCAGCCTTAAAGATGAAGAGGTGAAAATGAACCGACTTGACGTCGAATTGGATAATCATTTAACCCATTTGCGAGAGGAATATCTTCTATCATATGATGGCGCCAAGGAAATGTATCCTTTAATGCTGCCTGCTGAAGAGGCTAGAAAGAAAGTGAAGCTGATTAAGCTCTCCATTGAAGAAATGGGTGCAGTTAATATTGGCGCGATTGAAGAATATGAACGTGTGTCGGAAAGATATGAGTTTCTCTTAGAACAAAAGAATGATTTGCAGGAAGCTAAGGATACCCTATTCCAGGTCATTGCTGAAATGGATATTGAAATGAAAAAACGCTTTGAACAAACCTTCAATGGTATTCGTTCACATTTTGAGTATGTCTTCCAAGCATTATTTGGTGGAGGTAGAGCGGATTTGAAACTGACGGATCCTGATGATCTTTTGAATACAGGGGTTGAAATTGTCGCACAGCCACCTGGTAAAAAGCTGCAAAACCTTGGATTATTATCAGGTGGCGAAAGAGCTTTAACCGCCATTGCTCTTCTTTTCTCTATTTTGAAAGTTCGACCGGTTCCATTTTGTATTTTAGATGAGGTAGAGGCTGCTCTCGATGAAGCAAATGTATTTCGGTTTAGCCAATATTTAAAAACTTATAGTACAGAAACTCAATTTATTGTTATCACCCATCGGAAAGGAACGATGGAAGAAGCGGATGTGCTTTATGGAGTGACCATGCAAGAATCTGGAGTATCAAAACTTGTTTCTGTCCGACTCGAGGAAACAAATGAACTCATTCAAACATAAGTAAGGAAGTGAAATAATGAGCTTTTTTAAAAAGTTAAAAGAAAAAATTACAAAACAAACAGATGCTGTTACAGAAAAATTTAAGGATGGCTTAACCAAAACACGGAATAATTTTTCCAATAAAGTAAATGATCTTGTTTCTCGATATCGAAAGGTAGACGAGGATTTTTTTGAAGAGCTTGAAGAAATTCTCATTCAAGCAGATGTTGGTTTTGACACGGTGATGAAATTAATTGATGAATTAAAATCAGAGGTAAAACGAAGAAATATTCAAGATCCAAAGGAAGTTCAAGATGTTATTACAGAAAAATTGGTTGAAATATATAAACAAGATGAGGAACAATCTTCAGAGCTTAATTTTCAAGAGAATGAGTTAACCGTTATCTTGTTTGTGGGTGTAAACGGTGTTGGTAAAACGACAACGATTGGCAAGCTTGCTTATAAATTTAAGAGTGAAGGAAAAAAAGTCCTTTTAGCAGCAGGAGATACTTTCCGTGCCGGAGCCATTGATCAATTAGAAGTTTGGGGAGAAAGAGTAGGGGTTGATGTCATTAAACAAGCAGAGGGTTCTGATCCAGCTGCTGTTATGTTTGATGCAGTAAAAGCAGCAAAATCTCGTAAAGTCGATATTCTCCTCTGTGATACAGCTGGGAGACTGCAAAATAAAGTCAATTTAATGAAGGAACTTGAAAAAGTTAAACGTGTCATCGAAAGAGAAATTCCGGGTGCACCTCATGAGGTTCTCCTTGTCCTTGATGCGACGACTGGTCAAAATGCCATGATTCAGGCTAAGACGTTTAAAGAGGCGACCGATGTTAGCGGCATTGTTTTAACAAAACTAGACGGAACAGCTAAAGGTGGAATTGTTTTAGCCATTCGCAATGAACTCAATATTCCAGTGAAATTTGTCGGTTTAGGTGAAAAAATGGACGACCTGCAAGAATTCGAAGCCGAACAATATGTATATGGTTTATTTTCTGAGTTAATTGATAAGGAAGACTAAACTGGAACGCTTTTCTGTAAAGATTTTTTCTTGACATCGCCCTATCATCTGTGTAAACTAGTGAATTGTAAAGGCTTTTCACTTAACAAAAGGGGGAATTGCCATGCTTGAGAAAACAACGAGAATGAATTTTCTGTATGATTTCTATCAGTCGTTGTTGACACCAAAACAGCAAAGCTATATGTCCCTGTATTACTTAGATGATTTTTCTCTCGGTGAAATTGCGGAGGAATATGATGTAAGTCGACAAGCTGTGTATGATAACATCAAAAGAACAGAAGCAATGCTTGAGGAATATGAAGAAAAGCTATTATTATTTCAAAAATTTCAAGAGCGCAGTAAACTTTTTACCCAACTAAAAGAGATGATAGAAATGGAGTCTTCTTCAAAGCAATCTCTTTTAGACATTGTAACAGAGATTGAGAAATTAGATTAGGAGGCGGCATTTATGGCATTTGAGGGATTAGCCGACCGACTGCAAAATACAATCCAGAAAATCCGCGGTAAAGGGAAAGTATCAGAAGCAGATGTAAAAGAAATGATGCGTGATGTGCGTCTTGCTCTTTTGGAAGCAGATGTTAACTTTAAAGTTGTTAAGGAATTTGTTAAAAAAGTCAGCGAGCGTGCTGCTGGTCAGGAAGTCTTAAAAAGCCTAACCCCAGGTCAACAGGTTATTAAGGTTGTGAAAGAAGAACTAACGGAATTAATGGGCGGAGAACAAAGCAAGATTGCTGTAGCTAATCGTCCTCCAACCGTGATTATGATGGTCGGTCTTCAAGGGGCAGGGAAAACAACTACTACCGGAAAACTCGCGAATTTGCTGAGGAAAAAGCATAATCGTAATCCTTTACTTGTGGCAGCGGATATTTATCGTCCAGCGGCAATTAAGCAGCTAGAAACTCTGGGCAAGCAGCTGAATATGCCGGTATTCTCTCTAGGTGATCAAATTAGTCCTGTTGAAATTGCAAAACTTGCGATTGAGAAAGCAAAAGAGGAACATAATGATTATGTCTTGATTGATACAGCAGGTCGTTTGCACGTAGATGAACGATTGATGGATGAATTAAAGCAAATTAAAGAATTGACCAGTCCGGATGAAATTTTTCTAGTTGTTGATGCCATGACTGGACAGGACGCGGTAAATGTGGCTCAAAGCTTTAACGAGCAATTAGGACTTACCGGGGTTGTGCTCACTAAATTGGATGGCGATACCCGTGGTGGGGCAGCTTTATCTATTCGTTCTGTCACGAATACACCGATTAAGTTTGTCGGTCTTGGTGAAAAATTGGATGCCTTAGAGGCTTTTCATCCAGAACGCATGGCCTCTCGTATTCTAGGTATGGGAGATGTTCTTACCTTAATTGAAAAAGCGCAGGCAAATGTCGATGAAGAAAAAGCAAGGGAGATGGAGCAAAAATTCCGAACAGCTTCTTTCACATTGGATGATTTTTTAGATCAATTAGGCCAGGTTCGTAAAATGGGACCGCTTGATGAATTGCTAAAAATGATGCCCGGGGCGAATAAAATTAAGGGATTAAATAATATGCAAATCGACGAAAAGCAAATTAGTCATGTTGAGGCAATTATTAAATCCATGACAAAGAATGAAAAAAATCATCCAGAAACAATAAATGCCAGCCGCAGAAAACGAATTGCGAAGGGGTCTGGAACTACAGTACCCGAAGTCAATCGTTTATTAAAGCAATTTGAAGATATGAAAAAAATGATAAGGCAAATGAGTGGCTTACAGCAAAAAGGAAAGAAAAAAGGCGGCTTTAAGCTCCCATTCAATCCTTTTTGATGGGGATTTTTGCCTGATTTTATGTAAAAAACATCAATTTTTCTTCGCTAAATGCAGTTTTTTAACAAAAATTTAACATGTAAAGAAAAAACACTTTACAAACATTAAAACAATTGATATTATACTATCTTGTGTGAAACTATTCGGAGGTGCTTATTTAAAATGGCAGTAAAAATTCGTTTAAAACGTATGGGAGCAAAGAAAACTCCTTTCTATCGTATTGTAGTAGCAGATTCTCGTTCACCACGTGATGGACGTTTCATTGAAACAGTTGGAACATATAACCCAATTACAGTTCCTGCTCAAGTAGAAATCAATGAGGAATTAGCATTAAAATGGTTAAAAGACGGTGCAAAACCATCTGACACAGTTCGTAATCTTTTCTCTAAACAAGGCATTATGGAAAAATTCCATAACGCAAAATATAGCAAGTAATTCTTAACAAATGAAAGAATTAATTGAAACGATTGTGAAACCCCTTGTTGATTATCCAGATGACGTTCTTGTTGATGTAGTGGAAGAGGATGATCGCATCATCTATCATCTAGCTGTCAATAAGAGTGACATGGGAAAAGTGATTGGAAAACAAGGTCGGGTTGTTAAAGCTATACGAACTGTTGTCTATGCAGCAGGAGCTTCACAGCAGAAGAAAATTTTATTAGAAATAATAGAATAAGTAGGCAAAAAATTAGGAGGGGATTCCCCTCCTTTTTTTACAATTCAGTTTGAAAAACGCTAAGGAGGCAAGAATATGAAAATCCTTCAAAGTGTCGTCATAAAGCAAGTATTAACAGAAAAAAGCAAGGAAGAACTATTATCTAAAATTGAAAGTGATAAAAACCAATACCAAAAAGAATGCGATCAGCTGCGGTTTGAAATTAAAAAACTTGAAAAGACGAATAAGCTGAAGCGGACAAGATTCATTCAGCATTTAGAAAATGAAATCATGAATCGTCAAGAAAAAATAAAACTCCTCGATTTTCAAATAGAACAATTACATATGCTACCAATAGGAAGTGAACTGAAGGAAAAGGAAGTTCAAGCGATCCTTGATGTTCAAGTAGGGGATAGCTGGGACGATAAGGTAGAGCAAACGATCGTGATTAAAGATGGAATTGTCGTAGAAATACGCTAGAGGTGAAAAGAAAATGGAAAAATGGTTTAACGTTGGAAAACTCGTGAACACTCATGGAATAAAAGGCGAAGTAAGAGTTGTTTCAAGAACAGATTTTGCGAATGAGCGCTATCAATCAGGAAGTATCCTTTATTTGTTTATGCCAGATGAAAAAGAACCCATTCAGCTAAAGGTAAAATCGCACCGTGTCCATAAATCATTTGATTTATTAACCTTTGAAGGCTATGAGAATGTTAATGATGTGGAGAAAATGAAGGGCGGGATTTTGAAGGTTTCAGAGAGTTCCTTAGGTGAGCTAGAAGAAAATGAATTTTACTACCATGAAATTATTGGTTGCACAGTATATACGACTGCCGGTGAAATTCTAGGGGAAATTAAAGAGATTTTAACACCGGGTGCAAATGATGTATGGGTGATAAAGTCCAAAGGCGGAAAAGACATCCTTATCCCTTACATTGAAGAGATTGTGAAAAAAGTAGATGTTAAAGAGAAAAAGGTCATAATCGAACCAATGGAAGGGTTATTATCATGAAAATCGATGTCCTAACTCTTTTTCCTGAAATGTTTGATGGTGTTCTGGGCCAATCAATTTTGAAAAAAGCTGATGATCAGCATATTGTTTCCTATAATATCGTGAATTTTCGTGAGTATGCAGAAAATAAGCATGGACAAGTCGATGACTATCCTTATGGTGGCGGAGCAGGTATGGTACTAAAGCCGCAGCCTATTTTTGATGCGGTTTCTGCTTTAACAGAAGGAGCTAAGCAAAAGCCTCGTATCATTTTAATGTGTCCTCAGGGAAAAAGGTATAATCAAAAAATAGCTGAGGAATTAGCGCGTGAAGAGCACCTCCTAATAATATGTGGGCACTATGAAGGCTATGATGAGAGAATTAGAGAGCATTTGGTGACGGATGAGATCTCAATTGGGGATTTTGTCCTAACTGGTGGAGAGCTTGGGGCAATGGTTGTGATTGATAGTGTTGTAAGACTTCTTGGAGGAGTATTAGGCAATGAGGAATCCCATCAGAAGGATTCTTTCAGCACAGGATATCTGGAGCATCCCCATTATACGCGTCCGGCTGATTTTAGAGGCATGGAGGTCCCAGAAGTATTACTGAGTGGAAATCATCGTTTAATCGAGGAATGGAGAGCGAAAGAATCGCTCCGAAGGACCTTTATGCGAAGACCAGATTTACTGGATGAGATTGAATTGAATGATCAACAAAAAAAGTGGTTGGAAGAGTTTAAAAGAGAAGAATAGTGGTTGCGTCTATTCACCGGTTATGGTATGATATTTTTTGTGACTTAGACTGAAACTTTTCAGTTTATAGTCTGATAACGATGTTCCGCTGCACGTGATTTAGTAACAGTTATGCAAGAGCATCTGTGGGAGGAGTTGAAAACGATGCATAAATTAATCGAAGAAATCACTAAAGAACAACTTCGCACTGATCTTCCAGCTTTCCGTCCTGGTGATACTGTACGTGTACACGTAAAAGTTATCGAAGGAACTCGTGAACGTATTCAGGTGTATGAAGGTGTTGTGATTAAGCGTCGTGGTGGTGGCATTAGCGAAACTTTTACAGTACGTAAAGTTTCTTACGGAGTAGGCGTTGAACGTACATTCCCTGTACACACACCAAAAATTGCGAAGCTTGAAGTTATCCGTCGCGGTAAAGTTCGCCGTGCGAAACTTTATTATCTACGTAATCTACGTGGTAAAAAAGCTCGTATTAAAGAAATTCGATAATCGCCTTAAAGAAGGAGCTTGTTCAACAAGCTCCTTTTTCATAGCAAAAGATACTTGGGATTGTAAACTTTTTATAAAAAAGTTGATCATGTTAGGTATATTATTCTTTTTTTTGTAAAATAAACATATTAGGGTATGATGATCATAAACCCAAATTTTCTATTGATGGATGGAGGGGAAAGGATGGCAAAACAAAAAAACGAGCTTTGGGAATGGGTAAAGGCACTAATCATTGCGGTTGTATTAGCTGCAGTCATTCGCTATTTTTTATTTGCTCCAATCGTTGTGGATGGGGAATCTATGATGCCGACACTACAAGATAAAGATCGTATGATTGTGAATAAATTCAGCTATAAAATTGGCGAGCCAAATCGATTTGATATCATTGTTTTTCACGCTCCGGAAAATAAAGACTACATAAAAAGGGTTATCGGTTTACCCGGAGACAGAATTGAATATAAGAATGATACGTTATATATAAATGGGAAGAAATACGATGAGCCCTATTTAGATAAATATAAAAAAGAACTGGTCGATGGACCATTAACAGAACCATTTACACTTGAAGAAATTATTGGACAATCTACTGTCCCAAAAGGGCATTTGTTTGTTATGGGAGATAATCGCAGATACAGTAAGGATAGTCGCCATATAGGGACGATTCCATTGGAAAAAGTCCTTGGTCATACAAGTGTCATTTATTGGCCATTAAAAGATGTCCAAATTGTGAAATAAACATGAGGGAGGTGTCCCTTAAATGACAATTCAATGGTTTCCGGGGCATATGGCAAAAGCAAGAAGACAGGTGACAGAAAAACTGAAGCTTGTTGATATCATTTTTGAATTAGTGGATGCAAGAATTCCGTATTCCTCTCGAAATCCAATGATTGATGAAATCATTCAGCATAAGCCAAGATTAGTGCTCTTAAATAAAGCGGATATGGCAGATAAAGAAAAAACGAAGGAATGGATTCAATTTTTTCACGACAACGGTATAAAAGCATTAGCGATCAATTCTCAGGCTGGAGTAGGGATGAAAGAAATCGTTCAAGCTTCTCAAGAGATTTTAAAGGAAAAGTTTGACCGGTTAAAAGCAAAAGGTGTAAAGCCTAGAGCAATAAGAGCTATGATTGTAGGGATTCCTAATGTTGGGAAATCCACTTTAATTAATCGCCTTGCTAAGAAAAACATTGCGAAAACAGGAAATACACCTGGAGTAACAAAAGCGCAGCAATGGATTAAAGTCGGGAAGGAACTGGAGCTTTTAGATACACCGGGGATTCTATGGCCGAAATTTGAGGATCAAGAGGTAGGCATGAAGTTAGCTGTAACGGGTGCAATCAAGGATACGATTTTAAATCTCCATGATGTCGCGATTTACGCATTGAAATTTCTTGAAAATGAATATCCAGAACGCCTTAAAGATCGTTATAAGCTTGATATAATACCGTCAGATATAATTGAGTTGTTTGATACGATTGGAAGGCTTAGAGGTTGTTTAATGGGCGGAGGAGAAATCGATTACGATAAAGTAACAGAACTTATCATTCGTGAAATCCGTACTGAACAGCTTGGGGCCATTACATTTGAAAACCCTGTGATGATTGAAGAAAAAGAAGCAGAGAAATAAATATCGACAATGAATATACGTATAAAGGCCTTCGTATGAAGGCCTTTATTTTTTCAGAAAAAATCCGATAAAAGGATTAGAGAACGTTAAACATATAGGTGTTTACTAAAAGGAGTTATGATGAAAAAATTAACCATTTCAGAAATTGAAACAAGATTAGATTCTATAATGGACCAAGCGGATCCGTTTATTGTTCAATTAGGGGAAGATGAACGAAAAGGGGTTCAAACCTTACTAGCTAGGTGGAGAAAGAAAAAAGCACAGATTGAAAAGGAAAAAACAAAATTTCTAGAGATGTGTTGTTATGAAAAAAAATATCGAGCACAAGGGTTTGAACGTATTGCAGGGATTGATGAGGTGGGCAGAGGACCACTCGCTGGACCGGTTGTGGCTGCGGCCGTAATATTACCAAAAAATTTTTATCTACCGGGTATTGATGATTCTAAAAAATTGTCCGAATTAAAAAGGGAGGAATATGCTGAGATTATTCAGCAAAAGGCATTGGCTGTTAGTATTGGAATGATTGGTGTTGAGGAAATAGATCAAATAAATATTTTAGAGGCATCCAAAAAAGCCATGCTTGCCGCCATTTCTGACTTATCAATGCCGCCCGATTTCTTATTGGTGGATGCTGTGAAGCTAGCTACCCCATTTCCAAACGAGGCGATTATTAAAGGGGATGCCAAAAGTATTTCGATTGCAGCCGCATCCATTGTTGCAAAGGTAACAAGAGATCGATTGATGCGGCAAATGGATCAAGAGGTGCCGCAATATAGGTTTTCACAAAATATGGGATATGGCACTAAAGAACATTTACAAGCGCTGGAGCAGTACGGGGCAACAAAATATCATCGGAAAAGTTTTTCGCCAGTGAAAAATGTGCTGGAAAGAAAGAGGTAAGAGGGTGTAAATATGAATTCGGCAAATGTTATCCAATCACTGATTAAACAGGATGGAAGCAGTATTAAAAAGGCTATTTCTCTTCAGCCTGGGCAAATTATTCATGGAAAAGTGATAAAGCTTTTTCCTAATCAAACAGCCGAAATTCAAGTAGGTTCCCAAAAGATGGTTGCTCAACTTGAGGTGCCTTTAGCTGCAAATGATCGTTATTGGTTTCAGGTACAGCCTGGAGAAGGGAAAATTCATTTAAAGGTTTTGCTGAATCAAGCATTAGGAGACAATGGAAAAATCCTGAATATCGATGGTTTATTAAAGCAGTTGGGCTTAGCTGCTTCAAAAGAAAATATCGAACTTGTTCAATTTTTTATAAAGGAGCAATTACCATTAACAAAGGAAACATTGAGTACTGCAAATGAATGGTTTCTTCAGCTCGAATCCGATAGGGACGGGTTGGAAGCGTTAAAACAGATGATCACAAGAAATCTACCTCTTTCAAAGAATGTCTTTTACAGTATGCTAGCAGCCGTAAAGGATGATTCGATGAATTCGCTTGTGACAAATCTACAAGATCTTCTCGAAAATGATCAACTTTCATCGGATAGTGCGAAGAAATTATTCGCTACTTTGACAATGCTGCAAAGTCCCATTAGCACGGAAGGTAAAGATAAAGTCGTATCGCAAATGATGATGTCCTTGCTTAGTCCCAATTATGAAAAATCAGAAACTACTATTCAACTATTACAAAAGCTTGGTTGGATATCGATGGATAAGATTAAGGAAAACCAGAATCAAGAAATCATAAAAGATGGTCAGTTGACATCCAACAGGAATAATCAGAGTCAAACTGTTCCATATCAAATCAATCTCACAGAGAAAAATAATGAAAATCAGCATGAATTGATAACAGCTTTTCAGGAAAAGGAAAATATACTGTCAAGGAATTCCCTTCATCAGTCATTGAATGTCCTTGCTGAAACCTTAACAAATATGATAGATAAAAAAGATTACCTCTCGGAGAATATCAAGCCAGTAATACATTCTTTCATTTCAGATGAACATTTATCTGACATGCAGAAGCAAAACATCATGAGAAATGTTATTAATCTTCTCGAACATCTTCAAGATGAAAATACGGGAAATCATGCTTTTCAATCTCTTTTAAAAGCTATAAATGGAATAAAGGACGGCAAGGGATTACATTTGTCCTTTTCAGAAAGAGAAATATTAACGGCAATTAGCACTCTCATTGATCGCGATATCAGTCAATTATCAGAGGGACCTTTTGTCGCGAATAAGCTGAAACAGCTTATTAAGGTAATAGGCTACGATTATGAGCATGATGCAATTCAATTCATGAATAATGGTCAAATATCGAAGGATGCGCAAGATTTCGGAAGTCTTAAGCCATTGCTGATTAAATACCTAAATGAGGATCCGCCGCAAATGGTAAAAGAAGCTGCTGAGCAATTATTAAACAAAATAACAGGAATTCAAACCCTTTCTCAGGAAATGGGTCCCGTTCAGCAATTTGTCGTTCAACTCCCTTTAAGGATTTTAGATCAATCACTGGATATAACGATGCAATGGAGTGGTCGAAAAAACAGTGATGGCAAGATTGATCCGAACTATTGTCGGGTATTATTCTATTTGGATTTAAGTGCCTTAAAGGAAACGATTGTGGATGTGAAAATTCAAAATCGCATTATGAATGTTTCCGTGATAAATGATCACGAGGATATCAAAATAGTTGCCGCTCCATTGATCAACCATTTAAAGGAAAATTTAGCCTCTTTTAATTATCATTTATCTTCTATATCATTTGTCCAAACAAAGAATATGGCGAATCATGTATCAGCCAAGACCTTTGATTCATTATCGAGAATCAAACAATATACTGGAGTAGATATTAGGATATGAAAAAGGAAAACGAACGGAAGGAAGCAATTGCATTAGGATATGATACATCCGAAATGGATACCCCTAGAGTTTTGGCCAAGGGTAAAGGGATTATTGCTGATAATATTATTGCCAAAGCGGAAGAAAGCAATATACCTATCCAAGAGGATCCCTCACTGGTGCAGCTATTAAGTAAGTTAAATATTAATGAAGACATTCCTGAAGAACTTTATCAAGTTGTCGCAGAGTTATTTGCGTTTGTCTATCGCATTGATAAAAAAATTCAGCAATAAGCAGACCGAGATAGCAGGTCTGTTTTTTGCTGATCAGGTTAAAAATGCAACTGTTTTCTCAAAGGTTTTAGCTATTAAATAAAAAATTCGAGAAGTAAGATTTTTCAGTTTGGATTCAAATGTAAGACTCCTACGGAAAAGGCCAACCGCTACCCATGGAAAGTGAATTGGTTCTAGGTGGAGTTTTATTAGCAGCATTCGAAGTGAAAACTGTATGATTAATGAAAAAAAATAAGAAAGATAATACTATTTTAGTAAAATAAAATCATAATAAATATTCTATTAAAATAGTAAAAATAAATAAATGAAAATATAATTATTCCAAATAAATCTAATATTTTATGCATAATGGTAGACAAGGTATGTGTTGTTTTATAAAATGAAAGCGCGGTCTTATTTTTTGAAAAGTTAGATAGAAAAAAATGCACAGTCGACAAAGATACATACATGGAAATGATTGCATAAAAGTTATTCTCTTAAACAATTATTTTTGAGTGTTTCAAGAGACTAGTGCAAGATTAAAGGAGGATGGGTAATGAATATTCATGAGTACCAAGGAAAAGAGATCCTCAGAAAATACGGGGTAACAGTTCCAAATGGGAGAGTTGCATTTACAGTTGAAGAGGCTGTTGAAGCAGCAAAAGAGTTAGGTACAGATGTTTGTGTTGTGAAAGCGCAAATTCATGCAGGGGGACGTGGAAAAGCTGGCGGTGTAAAGGTTGCCAAAAATTTAGATGAAGTTCGTACATATGCGAGTGAAATCTTAGGCAAAACACTTGTAACACACCAAACAGGTCCAGAAGGGAAAGAAGTTAAACGCTTACTTATTGAAGAAGGCTGCGATATTAAGAAAGAATATTATGTTGGCTTAGTTTTAGACCGTGCAACCTCACATGTCGTTTTAATGGCCTCAGAAGAAGGCGGAACAGAAATTGAAGAAGTAGCTGCAAAAACTCCAGAAAAAATATTTAAAGAAGAGATTGATCCAGTTGTTGGATTATTGCCATTCCAAGCAAGAAGAATTGCCTACGCTATTAATATTCCAAAAGAATTAGTGAATCAAGCTGTGAAATTTATGCTTGGCTTATATCAAGCATATATCGAAAAAGATTGTTCCATTGCAGAAATTAATCCATTAGTTGTTACAGGTGATGGAAAAGTTATGGCACTGGATGCAAAATTAAACTTTGACTCAAATGCATTATTCCGTCAAAAGGATGTTGTGGCTTACCGTGATTTAGAAGAAGAGGATCCAAAGGAAATCGAAGCCTCAAAATATGATTTAAGCTATGTTGCTTTAGACGGAAATATCGGGTGCATGGTTAATGGCGCAGGTCTAGCTATGTCAACGATGGATATTATTAAATATTATGGTGGCGACCCGGCTAACTTCCTTGATGTTGGTGGCGGTGCAACAGCAGAAAAGGTAACGGAAGCCTTTAAAATTATCCTTTCTGATCCAAATGTAAAAGGTATTTTCGTTAATATCTTTGGTGGAATTATGAAATGTGACGTCATTGCCGAAGGTGTAGTAGAGGCTGCTAAACAAGTTGGGCTAAGTGTACCATTAGTCGTTCGTTTAGAAGGAACAAATGTTGAGCTTGGTAAGAAGATTCTTGCAGAATCTGATGTATCTATTATCTCTGCTGACTCAATGGCTGATGGTGCCCAAAAAATTGTTTCATTGGTTGGTTAATGAAATTCATTTGAACGGACCTCGGAGAAGGGATATTTTCGTCTGAATTTCGGAAAGGTTTCCTACTAGGCAATGCGGATTAAAGAAAGGAGAAATCGAAGTGAGTGTATTTATTAATAAAGATACCAAGGTGATCGTCCAAGGGATTACTGGAGCAACGGCTAGATTTCATACAAAAGAAATGCTTGATTATGGGACAAAAATCGTCGGAGGAACTTCACCTGGCAAAGGTGGAACTGAAGTGGAAGGGGTTCCTGTATTTAATACGGTATCAGATGCAGTGAAGGAGACAGGTGCCAACGCTTCTGTTATCTATGTTTCAGCACCTTTTGCAGCTGATGCGATTATGGAGGCAGTTGATGCCGAATTAGATTTGGCTATTTGTATAACGGAACATATTCCGGTTTTAGATATGGTTAAGGTTAAGAGATATATGGAAGGAAAGAAAACAAGATTAGTGGGTCCAAACTGTCCAGGTGTCATTAGTGCGGATGAATGTAAAATTGGAATCATGCCTGGTTATATCCACAAAAAGGGCCATGTAGGCGTTGTTTCTCGCTCAGGTACCTTAACCTATGAAGCAGTTCATCAATTAACTCAAGCGGGCATTGGACAAACGACAGCGGTAGGTATTGGCGGGGATCCAGTTAACGGAACAAACTTCATTGATGTATTAAAAGCTTTTAATGAGGATCCAGAAACCTACGCCGTAATCATGATTGGCGAAATTGGTGGTAATGCGGAAGAAGAAGCGGCCCATTGGGTGAAGGCTAATATGACAAAGCCCGTCGTTGGTTTTATTGGTGGTCGTACTGCGCCTCCTGGAAAACGCATGGGTCATGCTGGTGCCATTATTTCAGGTGGAAAAGGAACCGCAGATGAAAAAATAAAAGTCATGAATGAATGCGGAATTGAAGTGGCTAATACCCCTGCTGTTATGGGAGAAACATTGATTAAAGTTCTAAAAGAAAAAGGACTCTATGATCAATGTAAAACACATTAATCAATATGTGCTGAGGGGTTGACAATATTTGTCAGCCTCTCTCCTCATTTCTTCTTTACCTCATCAACCCCGATTTTCATCATTATCAATTTATTAATATAATAATCCATATTTAAAACATATTTGGGAGGAAGAACAATGCATGATTTTAAAAATCGCTTGGCTCATCTTCTTCACTGTCGTGGAGTGGGATGGAAATTGGTCTATCAGTTAATGAAATTAGACCCGGAATTAAAAAGTCTTTATCAAGATTCCACCATTAAATTTTTTGAAAAGTCGGCTCCAGCAAATTACTCCTCGATTATCTCTGATTTGCACTCTCCAACTATTCTCAAACAAATTCTCAAGTATCAAGAAAACCAAATCAACATGATTAGTATAGTTGATCAAGAATATCCTGCCCTTTTAAAAGAGACTTACCAGCCACCGTGGATATTATTTGCCAAAGGCAATATCGAATTATTAAGGAAATCCCCCAAGTTAGCTGTAGTTGGTTCAAGGTATGCGACTGAATATGGGAAAAATGCGATCCGTCATCTATTTCCATCATTAATGAAAAAAGGAATTGTTATTGTAAGTGGTTTAGCAAAAGGAATAGATACGATTGCCCATCAAACGGCTATAAGAAATAATGGGAGCACGATTGCTGTCCTTGCAGGGGGTTTTAACCATGTCTATCCAAAGGAAAATAGAGCATTAGCCTTAGAATTAATGGAAAATCAATTAATCATTTCAGAATATCCGCCTGATATGAAGCCATTAAAATGGCAATTTCCTATGAGAAACCGCATTATAAGCGGTATCAGTTGGGGGACATTTATTATAGAAGCAAAAGGGAAAAGTGGCTCATTAATCACAGCTAATTATGCCTTAAATGAGGGAAGAGAAGTATTTGCCCTTCCTGGGAGCATTTTCAGTCCTTTCTCTATAGGGACAAATGAATTAATACAGCAAGGAGCAAAGGCGGTTAAATGCCCTCAGGATATTTTAGAAGAAATAGTGGAGTAACAGCCAGTTCAGGAGGATGATTTGACTCGAAAAGTGGTCAAAATTCATAAATATTCCATATTTAAATGAAAAAATTTTTAGAAATTAAAAGGAATTTTCATAAATGGGTTGAAATTATTTTTAAACTGGTATACATTTTGCTTCATAAGTTTGAATAATTTGGTTGTAAATTGCTATTAATCAAAAGAGATGTTTGAAATCGCTTAATTTTTCTCGAATTTCTCCGTCAACAAGATAAAAAGGTGCTCGTTAAGTTTGACAAGGGCAAACTTTTGATTAATAATAATCAATATTTTAAAGGGGAAACTACTCAAAAATTTTATGATGAAATCATGTCTTATCCTGAATCATATTTTCAGGTCTATTATAATGGAGTGAACATTAGTGATATTTGATTGCTATATTATCCCTCTCAAGGAGGATTTTTGATGTCAGAGTTTTTAGTAATCGTGGAGTCTCCGGCAAAGGCGAAAACGATTGAACGCTATTTAGGAAAAAAATATAAAGTGAAAGCTTCTATGGGCCATGTCCGTGATTTGCCGAAAAGCCAAATGGGTGTAGATGTTGAAAATCATTTTGAACCAAAGTATATAACGATTCGGGGAAAAGGTCCGATATTAAAAGATTTAAAATCCGCAGCAAAAAAAGCAAAGAAAATATATCTTGCAGCTGACCCAGATAGAGAAGGGGAAGCCATTGCCTGGCATTTGGCCCATACATTGGATATGGATATTCATTCAGATTGTCGGGTTGTCTTTAATGAAATTACAAAGGATGCCATTAAAGAATCGTTTAAAAACCCCCGACCAATTAATACTGATTTAGTTGATGCACAGCAGGCACGCAGGGTTTTGGACAGACTGGTAGGCTATAATATCAGCCCTTTGTTATGGAAAAAAGTGAAAAAGGGATTAAGTGCAGGTCGAGTTCAATCCGTTGCGGTTCGTCTAATCATCGATCGTGAGAAAGAAATTAAGGAATTTATTCCAGAAGAATATTGGACAGTTGAGGGTCAATTTTTAAAGGGAACGAACCAATTTGAAGCCTTTTTCTATGGAATAAATAACAAGAAAATGGAATTGCCATCTGAAGAAGATGTGAAGGCGTTATTAGCGAAAATTAAAGGGAATACTTTCCAAGTTATGAATGTAACCAAGAAGGAAAGAAAACGGAATCCGGCAGCTCCATTTACAACGTCATCCATACAGCAGGAAGCAGCACGAAAATTGAATTTCCGTGCCAAGAAAACGATGATGATTGCTCAGCAACTATATGAGGGCGTTGATATCGGGAAAGAAGGTACTGTCGGTTTGATTACCTATATGAGAACTGACTCAACTAGAATTTCTGAAACAGCCCAAGGAGAAGCAGCTTCTTATATTAATCAACATTATGGTATGGAGTATTCTCAAGTTGAAAAAAGGAAAGAAAAGAAAATTGCGAATGCTCAAGATGCCCATGAGGCAGTTCGTCCAACAAGTCCTTTAAGGGAACCTAATTCAGTTAAAGCGTTCTTGTCACGTGATCAATTTCGATTATATAAATTAATCTGGGACCGCTTTATCGCAAGTCAAATGGCCCCTGCGGTGATGGATACCATGAGCGTAGATATGCAAAATGGGGACGTTACTTTCCGCGCTAATGGATCGAAAATAAAGTTTCCAGGATTTATGAAAGTATATGTGGAAGGTACAGATGATCAAACTGAAGAAAAAGATCGAATGCTTCCAAATCTTGAAAAAGGAGACGAAGTGTTCATCAAGGATATTGAGCCGAGCCAGCATTTTACCCAACCGCCTCCGCGTTATACGGAAGCTAGATTGGTTAAAGAACTTGAAGAATTAGGAATCGGAAGACCTTCAACCTATGCTCCAACCCTTGATACCATCCAAAAAAGAGGTTATGTTGCTCTTGATAATAAACGATTTATTCCGACGGAGCTAGGTGAGATTATCACAGAATTAATGATGGAATTCTTTCCTGAAGTCCTCGATGTTGAATTTACGGCTAAAATGGAAAAAGGTTTAGACAATGTCGAAGATGGAAAAGAAAAATGGGTGAATATCATTGACGATTTCTACAAGGGTTTTGAAAAACATTTGAAAATTGCAGAGCAAGAAATGCAAAAGGTCGAAATCAGGGATGAGCCAGCTGGCGAGGACTGTGAATTATGTGGAAGTCCGATGGTGTTTAAAATGGGCAGATATGGTAAATTTATGGCATGCAGTAATTTCCCGGATTGCCGCAATACAAAGGCCATTGTGAAGGAAATTGGGGTTACCTGTCCGAAATGTAATGAAGGACAGATTATCGAAAGAAAGAGCAAGAAAAGGAGAATTTTCTATGGCTGTAATCGATTCCCCGAATGTGATTTTCTTTCTTGGGATAAACCACTACCGCGAAACTGTCCAAAGTGCGATGGTCTTCTCGTGGAAAAGAAATTGAAAAAAGGCGTACAAGTACAGTGTGTGAACTGTGATTATAAAGAGAATCAACAATCATAAAAGAGTGAGCAGGAGCTCACTCTTTCTCTTGGAAAAAAAGAAAAAGTACGTTATAATCATATCCTGCTTGAATTTATCCCACTCTTAACGGACATTTTGACTCCCACTTCAAGATTCTGAGAATACGAAGAAGATAAGTGGGAGATCTACTGTCCGTAAAGGTTCGACGAGGGATTAAGGTCCTAGTCAGGCGAAAGCCACAGGACGTGGCGTCCCTTGAGCGTGATAAGTGAAATAAGATTTTTCTTTGGGCTTCAGCCCTTAGAAAAATCAATCAGGCTTTGCGTGACTAACCATCAGTGGGGGATGAATGACAGACTAAAAGCGCGACGTCAACACATAAGTCTGCACACATCACGTCCTGTGCGTCGAAAACCCCCACTGATGGAAGTTTCACTTTATGTGATTTTCAAAGCTTTTTACGATTTTCTCGTATGAATTAATGTAAGTACAACTGCTCAAGTGGGAAGACTGAATATATAACAGCTGTTTCCTGGTGAAATGTACATATGCTTTCGGAGGTTAAATGACTATGTCCAATAAACAAATTAATGTTATCGGTGCTGGATTGGCTGGAAGTGAAGCGGCCTTTCAAATTGCAAAAAGAGGAATTCATGTCAATTTATTTGAAATGAGACCGGTAAAACAAACACCGGCACACCATACAGATAAATTTGCAGAACTAGTTTGCAGTAATTCCCTTCGAGCCAATACCTTAACCAATGCGGTCGGAGTCTTAAAAGAAGAAATGAGGATGCTTGATTCCGTCATTATTCAATCTGCAGATGCTTGTGCGGTTCCGGCGGGAGGTGCCCTTGCGGTTGATCGCCATGAATTTTCTCAGTTGGTAACAGATAAGGTAAAGAATCATCCTAATGTAACAGTCATCACAGAGGAGGTAACGGAGATTCCTGATCTTCCAACAGTCATTGCGACAGGTCCTTTAACTTCTGAAGCTTTATCAAAAAGTTTAAAGGATATCATGGACGAGGAATATTTATATTTTTATGATGCGGCCGCTCCGATTATTGAAAAGGATAGCATCAATCTGGATAAGGTATATTTGAAATCCCGTTATGATAAGGGTGAAGCCGCGTATTTAAATTGTCCCATGACTGAGGAAGAGTTTAATCGTTTTTATGATGCCCTTATTTCGGCTGAAACCGTGGAGTTAAAGGAATTCGAGAAAGAAGTTTATTTTGAAGGATGTATGCCGGTTGAGGTTATGGCAACTAGGGGGAAAAAGACGCTTCTTTTTGGTCCGATGAAGCCAGTGGGACTAGAAAACCCTAGAACCGGAAAAAGACCTTTTGCTGTCGTTCAGTTAAGACAAGATGATGCAGCAGGAACATTATATAATATTGTCGGTTTTCAAACTCATTTGAAATGGGGACCACAAAAAGAAGTCTTACGCTTAATTCCAGGGTTGGAGAATGCAGAAATTGTTCGTTATGGCGTGATGCACCGCAATACATTTATCAATTCTCCTAAAGTGCTAAATGCAACTTATCAATTTAGAAATCGACCTGACTTATTTTTTGCTGGGCAAATGACAGGGGTTGAAGGTTATGTGGAATCTGCTGCGAGTGGATTGATTGCAGGAATTAATGCGTCTCGTCTAGTTAATGGAGAGAGCACTGTGGAATTTCCGGCTGAAACAGCAATTGGAAGTATGGCGAGATATATTACGACAGCAAATCCAAAAAGCTTCCAACCTATGAATGCTAACTTCGGATTGTTTCCAGAATTACCAGTGAAAATTAAAGGAAAAAAAGAAAGAAATGAGCAGCACGCAAAAAGAGCATTAGAAACAATTCAGAAATTTGTGAAAAGTTTGTAAACTTTCTTGCATGGGCTATGAAAGTATGCTAATATTTAGTAGCCCTTGTGAGGTGTTTA
Source organism: Cytobacillus sp. Hz8 (assembly GCF_042263505.1). Classification (NCBI taxonomy): domain Bacteria; kingdom Bacillati; phylum Bacillota; class Bacilli; order Caryophanales; family Bacillaceae; genus Cytobacillus; species Cytobacillus sp. Hz8. The sequence goes on from NZ_JBHKFI010000004.1 coordinate 120,109, forward strand.
TATAATGGAAGAAAATCCACATCAATTTCTAAAGCTTTTCATGGAATATATGCAAATTGAAAAAAACTATTCTCCATATACCGTTGAATATTATAAGAAGGATATTGAAGAATTTTTTTTGTTCATGATTGAACAATCGATCAAAACATTATATGATATTCAATATTCAGACGTCCGATTATATCTTACTACACTTTATGAAAAAAAACTCTCCAGAAAATCAATTTCTAGAAAAATTTCAAGTTTGAGAAGTTTTTATAAGTTTTTAGTAAGAGAAAAATATTTATTGGAGAATCCATTTGCGTTAGCCTCCGTTCCAAAACAAGAAAAACGACTTCCACAGTTTTTCTATGAAGAGGAGATGGATGAGCTTTTTAAAGCATGTAATGAACAAACTCCATTAGGTCAGAGAAACAGGGCGCTTCTTGAATTATTATATGCTACAGGAATTCGCGTAAGTGAATGCTGTGGATTAACGATGGATGATATTGATATGTATTTATCCACTATACTCGTTCATGGGAAAGGTCAAAAAGATCGTTATGTCCCATTTGGCCATTTTGCTCATGATGCATTAGAACAATACATACAATATGGACGTAGGGAGATTTTGAAAGATAAAAATGATCACAGATTTTTATTTGTCAATTTTCGAGGTGGTCCCATTACGGCAAGAGGGATAAGGACAGTCCTAAATAGCATTATTGAAAAGTCTTCCTTATCTGCTAATATTCATCCGCATATGCTCAGACATTCATTTGCAACTCATCTGTTAAATAACGGGGCTGATATGAGAACGGTTCAAGAACTATTAGGACACGCGTTTTTGACTTCTACGCAGGTTTATACCCATGTGACAAATGAACATCTAAGAAAAACATACATGAATCACCATCCCAGAGCATAGGAGGAGATATGAAATGTCAGATTTTCATGCTACAACGATATTTGCTATTCAACATAATGGGAAATGCGCAATGGCTGGCGATGGTCAGGTGACATTTGGAAATGCCGTTGTGATGAAGCACACAGCGAGAAAAGTCAGAAAGTTGTTTAATGGAAGAGTATTAGCTGGATTTGCAGGCTCTGTAGCGGATGCTTTTACTTTATTTGAAATGTTTGAAGGCAGGCTTGAAGAATTTAATGGAAATCTCCAAAGAGCTGCAGTCGAATTGGCGAAAGAATGGCGCAGTGACAAAGTGCTCCGAAAGCTAGAAGCAATGCTCATCGTCATGAATGAAACAGATTTATTGCTCATTTCAGGCACAGGAGAAGTCATTGAACCGGATGATGGAATATTAGCGATCGGTTCAGGTGGAAATTATGCATTAGCTGCTGGAAGGGCTTTAAAAAGATTCTCAAGTGAACAATTGTCAGCGAGTGACATAGCAAAAGCGGCACTTGAGATTGCTGCAGAAATATGTGTATATACTAATCATCAAATAATCGTGGAAGAATTATAGGGGAGGTACTTTGTGATGAGTAAAGAAACAAACTTGACACCCCGTCAAATTGTAGAACGTCTTGATCAGTATATTATCGGCCAGAAGGAAGCCAAAAAAGCAGTTGCTGTTGCCCTACGAAATCGATTTCGTAGAAGTTTACTTCCTGAAAAGCTACGTGATGAAATCATTCCCAAAAATATTTTAATGATTGGACCAACTGGAGTTGGAAAAACAGAAATCGCCCGCAGAATTGCAAGAATTGTCAGGGCTCCATTCATTAAAGTGGAAGCCACGAAGTTTACTGAGGTTGGCTATGTCGGTCGCGACGTAGAATCAATGGTTAGGGACTTAGTTGAAACCGCTGTCCGCCTTGTTAAAGAAGAAAAAATGCAAAAGTTTAAAGGCATCGCTGAAAAGAGTGCGAATAAGCGACTTTTGGATTTACTCGTTCCTTCAAATAAAAAATCATCAGGCTATAAAAATCCATTAGAAATGCTGTTTGGTGGAAATAATTCTGATGATAATCAGGAAAATGAGCCAGCAGAAGATGTTCAAATGCAAGAAAAACGAAAAGTAATTCAAGAGAAATTAGCTAATGGCGAATTAGAAGATGAGATTGTTACCGTAGAAGTTGAGGAACAACCTCCATCCATGTTTGATATGCTTCAAGGCTCTGGTATGGAGCAAATGGGAATGAGTATGCAGGATGCGCTAAGTGGGTTAATGCCTAAGAAGAAGAAGAAAAGAAAATTAACCGTTCGTGAAGCAAGGGTCATACTAATTAATGAAGAAGCATCAAAATTAATCGATATGGATGAAGTGACACAGGACGCCATTTACCGGGCAGAGCAAACTGGAATTATTTTTATTGATGAAATTGACAAAATTGCCAGTAAAAGTGCTGGAGGTTCATCAGCAGATGTTTCCAGAGAGGGAGTTCAAAGGGATATTCTTCCAGTTGTCGAAGGATCAACGATTGTCACCAAATATGGATCGGTTAAAACCGACCATGTCCTTTTCATTGCTGCTGGTGCCTTTCATATTGCTAAACCATCAGACTTAATTCCAGAATTGCAAGGGAGATTTCCTATTCGGGTGGAACTAACTAAATTAACTGTTGATGATTTTTACAAAATATTAGTTGAACCGGATAATGCATTGATTAAACAATATCAAGCATTATTGGAAACAGAAGGTATACAAATTGAATTTTCTGACGATGCTATTCGTAGGATTGCAGAGGTAGCTTTTGAAGTGAATCAAAATACGGATAATATTGGTGCTAGAAGATTACATACCATTCTTGAAAAACTATTAGAGGATTTATCCTTTGAAGCACCGGATATTGCAATGGAAAAGATTACGATTACTCCTCAATATGTCGAAGAAAAACTTGGGGCTATTTCTAAAAATAAAGATTTAAGTCAATTTATTTTATAATCCCTATATGTTATATTCTGATAATAAAGGAGTAAAAGATGCGAGTGCGTACTTAATTAAGAATAGAGAGAAACAATCACGTTTGTTTGGAAGGGTTTAAAGATAAAACTCCTTTATAAGGAAAAGTTTATAGAAAAAGATATTGTAAAATTGAACCAATTATTATTATTAAGACGTTTTGGAAAATTAGGAGGAAGAATCAATGGATTTATTAACAAAAACGAGAAAAATTAATGCATTATTACAAAAGACTGCAGGGAAACAAGTTAATTTTAAAGAAATGGCAGAAACATTAAGTGATGTTATTGAAGCAAATATTTTCGTCGTGAGTAGAAGAGGGAAATTATTAGGTTTTGCTATCAATCAGCAAATTGAAAATGAGCGTATGAAAAAAATGCTAGAGGATCGTCAATTTCCTGAAGAGTATACCAACAGTCTCTTTAATATAAATGAAACATCTCCAAACCTTGATGTTGACAGTGATTATACTGCTTTTCCTGTCGAAAATAAGGAATTATTCAAATCAGGATTAACAACGATCGTTCCTATCATCGGTGGGGGCGAAAGACTTGGAACATTAATTCTTGCAAGACTTAATGAGAAATTCCATGATGATGATTTAATCTTGGGGGAATACGGGGCAACGGTTGTAGGTATGGAAATTCTGCGAGAGAAAGCGGAAGAAATTGAAGGAGAAGCACGCAGTAAAGCTGTGGTTCAAATGGCGATTAGCTCATTATCTTACAGTGAACTAGAAGCAATTGAACATATTTTCGAAGAACTTAATGGAAATGAAGGATTATTAGTTGCTTCAAAAATTGCAGATCGCGTTGGAATAACACGTTCTGTGATTGTAAATGCGCTTCGTAAATTAGAAAGTGCTGGTGTCATTGAATCTCGTTCATTAGGTATGAAGGGGACCTATATTAAAGTTCTTAATGACAAGTTTTTAGTTGAATTAGAAAAATTAAAAACCAATTAAGCTTATATATAGATAGATGCATTCGGAGATTAGAGTTGGAGTGAAACTAACTCTAATCTTTTTTTGCTCTTTTTCTTAAATGTCATTGTTTTGTTCTAAATCATAAGGCATGCTGAGAGAGGTTAATACAAAATCTGTTCGAAAAAACAACGATCTTAACGAAAACAGCACATTTTTTAGAAAACTCACCGATATATATTTAATTTATTAAAGATCGGATAAATAGGAATATAGGAGAAACGATGTAAAATTGTGGGGATCAATAGTGGAATCAACTAGAAATACATAATTTTATGCCTAAAATAGGTAATTTTTATTAGGAAATAAGACTTTTATTACATAGACATCTGAATTAATTTTCATTACAATAAACATTAGATAACATTTGCCGTCATTTTTCAGCAAAATCCAGCAAAATAAGTATTATTTCAAATTAGTCGTATAGTGAGGTGGCATTCTTGAAATTATTTTCTAATACATTCACAACGCTTGAAAATGCCTTGAATTATTCATCTTTGAAGCAGAAAGTGATTTCGCAAAATATTGCGAATGTTGACACTCCAAATTACAAAGCAAAGGATGTTAGTTTTCAGGCTGTTTTTCAATCGGCTTTAGATGGTTCGATGTCTGCTCATCGGACAAATAGTAAACATATTGAATTTGCACAAACTTCCACTACAAATCCAATCGTTAATCAAAAAAATGTCTCGTATAACGATAACGGAAATAGTGTGGATATGGATAAAGAAATGGCTGATCTTGCTACCAATCAAATTTATTACAATGCCATGATTGACCAAATGAATGGGAAATTCTCATCTCTACAGAATGTCATTCGAGGTGGTAAATAAAAATGTCGATATTTAATAGTATTAATACATCTGCTTCGGCATTAACTGCTCAAAGACTTAGAATGGATGTAATATCCTCTAATATGGCAAATGTTGATACAACAAGAGCTAAGCAGCTTAATAATGGAGAATGGGAACCGTATCGTCGGAAATCTGTTGTTCTCCAAGCAAAGGAAGGCAATTTTTCTTCCTTTTTAAATGCTGCTGCAAATAATCAAAGTGAAGTAGGTACTGGCGTCAAGGTGAAATCAATTGAAGAAGATACCGAAACCCCTTTTAAAGAGGTTTATGACCCAGAGCATCCAGATGCTGATGAAAATGGCTATGTAGAATTACCTAATGTCGATCCATTAAGAGAAATGGTCGATTTAATAAGCGCCACAAGATCCTATGAAGCAAACGTTACAGCGTTGAATGCTTCAAAAGGAATGTTAATGAAAGCACTCGAAATCGGAAAATAGAAGGTGGTATTTCTAAATGAATCCAATTACTTTTCCAACAACAACTAAGATTTTATCTAACCAAGAGATAACTAATAAGCCTTCATCTACACCATTCGAAGCACAAAAGAGTTTTGCGTCCGTCTTAAAAGAATCTATTAATCAAGTAAATGAAGCTCAGGTTACTTCAGATAAACTAACGGAAAAACTCGCTTCCGGACAAGATGTAGATCTGCACGAAGTGATGATTGCAGGCCAAAAAGCAAATATTACTTTGCAGGCAACAATTGAAATTAGAAATAAAGCAATTGAAGCTTACCAAGAAATGATGCGAATGCAAGTTTAATATATACATATCATTTTTATTTGGTTATTAGATGCTGTCAATTAGACACAATAACCGGGGGTTCATAAATGGCAGGTACTATTAAAAAATATTTAATTAATATAAAAGAATATTGGACAAGCCGATCAAAAAAACAAAAATTCTTTTTCATCGGTTCTTTCTTTTTTTTGATAGCAATAATTGCAGTTGTCGCTTTTTTAACAACGAGAACGACTTTAGTTCCTTTATATAGTAATTTAACTCCATCTGAAACAGGAACCATTAAAGAAAATCTTGATGGACAGGGGATTAAATCTGAAATAACCGATGGCGGAACGACGATCAATGTACCTGAAGAACAGGTGGATAATCTAAAGGTAGAACTTGCTGCTGAAGGTATTCCAAAATCAGGCAGCATTGATTATTCCTTTTTTAGTCAAAAAGCCGGCATTGGCATGACAGAAAATGAATTTAATGTCGTCAAACTTGAAGCAATGCAAACTGAATTATCCAATCTAATTAAAGGAATAGATGGCGTTAACGATGCGAAAGTAATGATCAATCTTCCTGAAAAAGGCGTTTTTGTTAACGATGGAAAAGAAGAGGCTTCTGCCTCAATTGTTCTAAATACGAAACCGGGTTATCAATTTCAAGATAATCAAATCCAGGCCTTATATCGTTTGGTTTCTAAAAGTGTTCCGAATTTACCTACTGATAATATCGTCATCACCAATCAATATTTTGAGTACTTTGATCTGAAAAATAGTGAAAACTCTTCAGGCTCCACTTTTGAAGCTCAAAATGATATTAAAAAGCAAATTGAAAGAGATATTCAAAGACAGGTTCAAAGCATGCTTGGAACATTAATAGGTCAAGACAAAGTGGTAGCGAATGTTACAGCTGATATAGACTTTACACAAGAAAAACGTGAAGAACATTTAGTAACCCCACCTGATAAGCAAAATATGAAGGGGATTGCAGAAAGTGCCCAAAAGATTACTGAAACCTATACGGGTAACGGAAGTAATGCTGCCGGGACTCCACAGGCAGAAGATCCTGCTGATTCACTCGGCTCTAGCTATGTAGCTGGAAGTGATTCAAATGGAAATTATGAAAAGGTTCAAGATACAGTTAATTATGGTGTGAACAAAATTCGCAGAGACATTGTGGAAAGTCCATATAAAATCAGAGATTTAGGCATCCAAGTAATGGTTGAACCACCGGTGGCAAAAGATCCTACCTCACTTCCACAGGCACGGGTCGATGATATTACGAAGATGTTGGGCACGATTGTTCGTACAACCATAGATGGAACACAACCTGAGTTAACAAATCAGGATTTAGCACAGAAAATAGTCGTTTCTGTTCAACCATTTAAAGGGAAAACAACTACCGCTACAAATTCAACGAAATCAGTTATACCATGGTGGATTTACGTGATCGGTGGAGTACTTCTTGCTGTTATTGGTCTATTGATCTTCTTATTTATTCGTGCACGTAAAAAGCATGAGGAATATGATGAAGAACTATTCATGGATGAAGTGGCCTCCACTATTTCGGTTCCAGATGTAAACGATGAAAAGGAAACAGAAGAAACGCTAAAACGAAAACAACTGGAGAAAATGGCGAAAGAAAAACCAGAGGAATTTGCTAAGCTATTGAGAACTTGGATTACTGAAGACTAGGGGGAGTGAAATTGGCAAAGAAAGATCATAAGGATTTAACAGGAAAACAAAAGGCTGCCATTCTTCTTATTTCTCTTGGTCCTGATGTGTCTGCATCCGTTTATAAGCATTTAAGTGAAGAGGAAATTGAAAAATTAACACTTGAAATATCTAGCGTGAAAAAAGTAGATTCTCATGCAAAAGAAGACGTATTAGAAGAATTTCATAATATTGCTTTAGCACAGGACTATATTACTCAAGGTGGTATTGGCTATGCAAAAACGGTATTAGAAAAAGCGTTAGGCAGTGAGCAGGCCGCTGTTATTATCAATCGTTTAACTTCTTCCTTGCAGGTAAGACCATTTGATTTTGCAAGAAAAGCGGATCCTGCTCAAATATTAAATTTTATTCAAAATGAACATCCACAAACGATTGCTTTAATTTTATCTTACTTGGATGCTTCACAGGCAGGACAAATTCTTTCAGAGCTTCCACAAGAGATGCAGGCCGACATTGCGAGGAGAATTGCAGTGATGGACAGTACTTCTCCTGAAATTATCAATGAGGTGGAACAAATCCTTGAAAGAAAGCTTTCATCAACTGTGACACAGGATTACACGCAAACAGGCGGTGTGGAAGCAGTTGTAGAAGTGTTAAATGGTGTGGATCGTTCTACTGAAAGAACGATTCTTGATGCTCTGGAAATTCAAGACCCTGAACTTGCTGAAGAGATCAAGAAACGCATGTTTGTCTTTGAGGATATTGTTACATTGGATAACCGTGCAATCCAAAGAATTATTAGAGATTGTGAAAATGAGGATCTGATGCTATCGCTTAAAGTATCTAGTGATGAGGTTAAAGAAATTGTCTTTAAAAATATGTCGACACGTATGGCAGATACATTTAAGGAAGAAATGGAATATATGGGACCTGTCCGCTTACGTGATGTGGAAGAAGCACAGTCTAGAATCGTTGCGATTATTAGACGTTTAGAAGACGCAGGTGAGATTGTGGTAGCTCGTGGCGGAGGAGATGATATCATTGTCTAGATTGATCAAATCAGGATGGACTCCACCAAATGCTGAAGGGAAAAAAATTATATCTATTAAAATGCTGGATCATTTTTTTCAGGAAGATCATGAGGTTTCGTCATTTCACAGCGAAATCGAGTATCAACGAATAATGGAACAGGCAAATCTTGAAGCGGAAACCTTGATCCAAAAGACAAATCTTGAAGCGGAAGCAATCTTGAATCAAGTCAATCAAGAAAAACAATCTTGGGAACAGGAAAAGCAAATTCTTACCAATCAAGCTCAAGAACAGGGTTTTAATAGTGGACTTGAACAGGGGAGAATAGAAGCTCATAACGAGTATCTTGAACAACTCCACCTTGCCAAAAGCGTTGTTGATTCTTCTAAGGAAGATTATCTAAATAAGATAGAATCCTCAGAAAGAACGATATTGGATTTGGGAATCAAGGTTGCTGAGAAAATTCTTGGCTTAAGGCTTGGTACACGTCCAGAAGATTTTATTTCCATCGTGCGACTGGCAATTAAAGAGGCAAGAGATTATCGGGAAGTCCAAATTCATGTAAACCCGATTCACTATGATTTATTGTTAAGTCAAAAAGAAGATTTAATTAGTATTTTTCCGAAAGAAACAGATTTGTATCTATATCCTGACGATGATTTGCCAAAGGATAGCTGTATCATTGAATCTGCCAATGGCCGGATCGATGCCAGTATTGATAGCCAATTAGAAGAAATAAAGCATAAACTAATCGAGCTTTTGGAGAGTGAGGATTCTTGAAGTTAGCAGAGGTCATGCAGCAAATAGAATCAATCAATAGCTTTAAGAAGTTTGGAAGAGTCAAAAAAGTCATTGGATTAATGATTGAATCTCAAGGTCCAGAAAGCTCTATTGGTGATGTTTGTCATATTCATGTTGGTCAAAAAGGCAGAAAAAGAGTCATTCAAGCTGAAGTAGTAGGTTTCAAGGATGAAAACATTCTTTTAATGCCTTACACAACCATTAATGAAATTGCTCCAGGTTGTTTAGTTGAGGCAACGTCAAAATCACTTGAGGTTAAGGTCGGTATGGGACTGATAGGAAATGTTATCGATTCACTTGGCAATCCATTGGATGGTTCATTATTGCCGAAAGGGCTTTTAGCCGTACCAACGGAACAGAATCCTCCAAATCCGATGACCAGACCTCCAATTTCAGAACCAATTGAAATGGGTGTCCGGTTAATTGATGGTTTACTAACAGTTGGCAACGGACAGCGTGTTGGGATATTTGCTGGAAGTGGTGTTGGTAAAAGTACTTTGCTTGGGATGGTTGCAAGAAATTCAAAGGCAGATTTAAATGTAATTGCCCTAATTGGTGAACGCGGGCGTGAGGTTCGCGAATTCATTGAGCATGATTTAGGTCCGGAGGGACTGAAAAAATCAGTCGTAGTTGTGGCGACCAGTGATCAACCAGCACTTATGAGGATTAAAGGGGCTTTTACAGCAACAGCGATAGCAGAGTATTTTCGTGATAAAGGGTTAAATGTCATGATGATGATGGATTCTGTCACGAGGGTAGCAATGGCTCAACGTGAAGTAGGTTTGGCAACAGGAGAGCCACCAACAACCAAAGGATATACACCATCTGTATTTGCAATTTTACCGAAATTACTAGAGCGAACAGGACGAAATGAATTGGGCTCTATCACAGCTATCTATACGGTGCTTGTTGATGGAGATGATATGAATGAACCCATTGCCGATGCGGTACGGGGGATATTAGACGGACACTTTGTGCTTGATCGCAGTTTGGCCAATAAAGGTCAATATCCAGCCGTCAATGTGCTAAAGAGTGTCAGTCGGGTCATGAATAACATCGTTCCTTTCGAACATTGTCATTCAGCAGAACAGCTTCGTGATATGCTTAGCACCTATATTAATTCAGAAGACCTTATTAATATAGGTGCGTATAAAAAAGGTTCTTCCAATCAAATCGATGAAGCGATTCGATTATATCCTGAAATCATTTCTTATTTAAAGCAAAGTACCGATGAAAAAGTCACTTTTCAAGATAGTGTCAATTCTTTGCATCAGCTAATGGAAAAGGGTAGAAACAATGAGATATCAATTTAAATTCGAAAAAATATTATCGATTCGTGAACGAGAAAAAGATGAAGCACTTTCGGTTTACAATGAGTCAATCAAAAAATTCGAAGAAGTCGCTGAGAAACTTTATAGTTTATTGAAAAAGAAAGAGGATATCGAAAATTATCAATCATCGAGGTTAAAGGAAGGTCTTCCCATACAAGAAATTAGGCACCATCAACAATTTATCATCAATATTGAAAAAAGTATTGAACACTATCAAAAAATGGTTATGAATGCCAGAAATCGGATGAATTTTTACCAGGAAAAACTGATGGAAAAAAATATTGAAGTAAAAAAATATGAAAAAATGAAAGAAAAAGATGCCTTAAATTTTTTTAAGGAAATGCAAATGCTTGAGAATAAACAAATGGATGATATCTCGATTCAGTTTTATATGAATCGAGGAGGCTAGGTGATGAAATGGATAAAGCGATAGAACAACCTGAAAAAAAACAAAATCGATTTCAATGGTTTTTATTTGTTATTCTCATTCCTTCCTTATTTGCCATTGCGCTAGCTCTAATTGTATTAACGATAGCGGGAGTAAATGTATTCGACAAAGCCAAGGATTTGAGCGAAAAAATACCGTTTATTTCATCAATGGCTGATGAAAAACAACCATCGAAGTCATTAGAATCATTGGAAAAAAAGTCCATTTCTCTTGAGGCTGAAATAAAAGACAAAGAAGCAAAAATTGACCAATTAGAAAGTCAGCTCGATAGCAAGGATTTAGAAATAGAACGTTCCAATCTTGAAAAACAGCAACTCCAAGCAGAGATTGATGAGTTACAGGCAGCTAAAAATGAAAATAAAAGAGCGATGAAGGATATTGTGCAAACTTATGAATCAATGTCTCCTAGCAAATCAGCTCCAATCATTGCAGCAATGAAACAGGAAGAGGCAGCTAAAATATTGTCTAATGTCCAGGCTGATACACTGGCTGCTATTATGGAAAAAATGGATCCAAAGGATGCAGCAAGATTTACAGAAATCTTAACGAATAAAAGCCAAACATCAGCATCACAACCTTAATTCATGGATTTTGAAAGGAGGTGAAAAAGTGGAAATTGGTGCACTTGGTTTTATTAATAGTTTAATTTCAAGTGGAAAAAAGGAAATCTCGGCAGGGAGTCAGCAAAAAGGCTTTATTAGCATTTTAAATGCTCAAATTCAAGGGAATTCAAGTGAAGTTTCATCAAGTATAGCTTCTGATTCAAAGTTATCTAACGCTGATTTAAAAAGTCTGATTGATTTTCTGCAGACGGATGATATTCTCGATTTGGATAATGGTTTGAGTCTGCTCGATCAGACACTTTCTTCCGGCCAAACCAATTTGCTGAAGCTGATTCAGGATTTCTTAGGATTATCGGATTCATCTATTCAGGAAGCAATTCAGTCTTTGAAAAAACTAATCTCACAATCTTCTATTGCAAATGATCAATTAAACGAATCCCTTAGCGCAATTGGGAATCAAGATGATGAGAAAGATCATCAAACGGAGGATACAGTAAGTAGTTTAGCTGCGCTCATGTCAATGATTGCAGCAATGCCTGCTAGTGAGCTTAAGTCCTTAACAACAAACGATTTTGCAGAAGTTGTAAAGGTGGCAAAATTGTTGGATCTAATCTCAAAGCACGAGGATGGAAATGGAAACAAGGGTCAATGGAATGAATTATTAAATAAGGTTAGCGAAAAAATAGAAACCTTTCTTCAAAGTCAGACCCAAAAACAACCAGAGCGGCTTGAATTTTTACAAAAGACTTTTGCTCCAGTAGCAGCAGAATTGAATCAAAAAGAATCAACAAGGCAAAATAGTGTTTTTACGGAGAATCTCAGCCGTGAATTGCAAAATGCTGTAAAAGAATCCGAGAAGAATTCCAATATTGTCACCTCCGTAAAAGGAGAGTCAGGCGTTCAAAACAAAGCAGAATTCTTAAATGGACAGGCTATTCAATTACAGCAAATGTCTAAACCGGAACAATTAACTTTAATGCTTGAAAAAAATGGGAGACCCGTTTCAACGGAGCAAATGATTCAGCAGTTTGAATCTATATTATCTAAAAGCAGCTTAATGAAGTCGGGTGACGCGCAAACTTTATTATTAAAATTAAACCCAGAGCATTTAGGTTCACTGCGAATTCAATTAATTCAAACTGAATCGAGTTTTGTCGCAAAAATTATGACCTCAACAGGAGCAGCTAAGGATGCGTTAGATGCGCAATTGCAGCATTTAAAGCAAGCGTTTAGCGCACAAAATATACCAGTTGATAGAATCGAAGTAACCCATCAAGTGAATCAAAATGAGAGCTTTTTAAATCAGGAGCAGCAAGGGAAAGAGCAGCAAAGGCAAAATCCGAGGAACCAGAAGGATGATCAAGATCAAAACGAAGGATTTCAGATATCCTTTGAAGATGCCTTGCTAAATATTGAAGTATAGGAGGTGGAATGATGACGAATTCTATTGATTCATCTTTGTTATTAGACAACTATCAAAATAATCAAAGAAAGACAGGCGATGTTTTAGGAAAGGATGATTTTTTGAAGTTGTTAATGACGCAATTACAAAATCAGGATCCATTGAATCCCATGCAGGATCAAGAGTTTATTGCTCAAATGGCTCAATTTTCTACCTTGGAACAAATTACGAATATGAGCAATGCATTTAATGCATTTGCCGAGGCGCAGGACCAAAATAAAATGATTACCTATAATCAATTTATAGGAAAAGAAATTACTTGGCACAAAATTGCTGATGAGAAGGATGAAAATGGTAATACGATTATCCAGCAGGGGTCAGGAAAGGTGAAATCAATTCAATTTAAGGATGATCAAGTCTATTTTATCCTTGAGGATGGAACCACCCTTGAACCAGGAAATATTTCACAGGTAAATGAACTGTCTACCGATAATAATCTGGTACAGGCAAGTCAGTTAATAGGGAAAAAAGTAACGTATCTCAATGATAAGAATGAAGAAATATCAGCAACGGTAAGCTCGGTTTCCTTAAAAGACGGAAAAACCTTGTATGAACTAAATGATGAAGCAAAAACAAAAATTAATTCTTCACAAATAACCAAGATTGAAGGCTAGAAAAAGGAAGTGATTGGATGGAGAAGCCAATCTTTCGTCCGATTCAGTCACCAAGTTTAAACTCTCATTCTGTTCGTAAAAATCCGCAAGCAGTGAACCCAGGTTTATTCTCTAATCAATTGCATGCGGCGATGAATGCAAGTAACAAATTAACAATTAGCAAGCATGCACAAGAACGAATTGAACAAAGAGGGATCGATATTAATGCGGATAGATGGAAGCGAATAGAGAGAAAGGTAACTGAAGCAAAAAGTATGGGAGTCAATGATTCACTCGTATTATTGCAAGATGCTGCCTTAATTGTGAGTGCTAAAAACAACATAGTTATTACCGCAATGGATCGGAATGAAATATCATCACAAATTTTTACCAATATTAATGGAACTATTATTTTAGATGATTAGGCTGGACCACATAATGGAGGCCAAGAGTTGCGGACTGACTGAAGCAGCTCAAGTCATGAAAGGAGAACAATTATGCTACGTTCAATGTATTCCGGTATTAGTGGGATGAAAAATTTTCAAACGAAATTAGACGTAATTGGTAATAACATCGCAAATGTGAATACACCAGGCTTCAAAAAGGGTCGTGTAACATTTAAAGATACCATGAACCAAACAATCTCTGGTGCAAGTGCATCAACTGCTTTACGTGGTGGTAAAAACCCAACTCAGGTAGGATTAGGCTCAACCCTTGCAACGATTGATACGATCACGACTGGCTCAAGCTTACAAACAACGAGCCGACCTCTTGATCTGGGAATTGATGGAGATGGTTACTTTGTTGTGAAGCAAGGGGATGCTGAGTTTTACACTCGTGCTGGGAATTTTTATTTAGATGATACTGGAACACTCGTGAATGCTGATGGCCTTAAAGTTCAGGCTTATAAATATGATGACAAAGGGAACTTAACCAATGTTTATGGGGATGTTTCTGTCAATGTCAATGCAATACTTCCGGCCGTTACAACGAAAAACATTACATTTTCTGAAAATTTATCAGCGGATGCGAATGTTAATACGGTTTTTAGTCAGCAACTGAAGGTTGTTGATAAGAATGGAGATCCGCAGGCGATCACTATATACTTCAAAAAGACTGCTCAAGATAAATGGGATGTTTATATTGATAAGGATCCTAATGCTAAAAAGGATGATGGTTCACCTTTATATACAGCTACGGATGCAGATGTGAATCTTGATTTCTCAGGTACCACTGTATCACCAGCTAAGAAAGCTTTAACAAATGTTCAGATACCTTCTGGACTAAAGGATGATGAGGCAACTGCTACCGTAGATGAAAGTAAGCAGACATTAGCAACATTAGATCTTGATTTTACCAAACTTACCCAAAATGATGGTGCAACCACAGCACTAGTAAATCCGGATGGAAATACAGAAGGAAAACTTGAAAGCTTTAGTGTAGGTTCAATGGGTGAAATCAATGGAGTCTATTCAAATGGCCAAATCGTCACACTAGGGCGTCTTGCTATCGCTAAATTTAGTAACTCCTCAGGTCTAAACAAAGCAGGCAGTAATCTCTTCCAAGAAACGGTAAACTCAGGTACGCCAGATATTGCTGCTGCTGGTGAAGGCCGGGGGACAATTGCTTCTGGTTCTCTCGAAATGTCAAACGTTGACCTTTCAGAAGAATTCACGGAAATGATTACTGCTCAACGTGGATTCCAGGCGAATACGCGAATTATCACAACATCCGATGAAATACTTCAAGAGCTAGTAAACTTAAAACGATAGTTTAAGGGAGGGACAGGGTTGAAGTCTTACTTCAACCCTGAAAATAACATTGATTAAGCTTACTCGGTTAAATGGCAAACCATTTATAATTAATGCGATCTATATTGAAACCATTGAATCGTTTCCAGATACGACGATTACATTAACCAATAATAGAAAATATGTTGTAAGGGAAAAGGAAGAAGAAGTCATCCAATTGGTAGAAAAATTTTATCAATCCGTTAATCTTCTTGGTAGACAGCAGTTGGAGGATAATGAAGATGAAGAATAATAAGCTATTAATGATTATGTTAATTTTGATTGTTGCTATCACACTTGTTGGTGCAGTAGCGGCTGTAGTTGTGTTAAAATTTACAGGTCAGGAAGATAAAAAGCCGACGATTGATGAAGTATTAGAGGCTTCTGTGGATGTCCCGGAAATTACCACTAACCTAGCGGGTGAGGATTTTATTAAAATTTCCTTTAAAATTCAAACTGATAGCAAAAAAGCAAAAGAAGAACTAGAAAAAAGAGATTTTCAGGTGAAGAATATTATTATTGAAGAATTGTCTGAGAAAAAGGCTGAGGATCTGAAAGGTAAAGAAGGAAAAACCAAATTCGAAGAAGATTTAAAAATGAAAATAGATGGATTAATGCAGGAAGGAAAGATTGAACAAGTCTATATTACAGAGTGTCTCCTCCAATAAGTAAATATATTGGATAATTGAAGACTTAATTTGGAGGTGAGAACATTGTCTGGTGAGGTTTTATCACAAAGTGAAATAGATGCATTATTGTCAGCATTGTCAACAGGAGAAATGGACGCGGATGAGCTAAAAAAGGAACAGACCGAAAAGAAGGTAAGAGTCTATGACTTTAAAAGGGCATTGCGGTTTTCAAAAGACCAAATTCGAAGCTTAACACGAATTCATGAAAACTTTGCAAGGTTATTAACGACTTTCTTTTCTGCCCAGCTAAGAACCTATGTTCAAATTTCGGTTGCCTCAGCTGACCAAATTCCATATGAAGAATTTATCCGCTCTATTCCGAAGATGACAGTTCTGAATGTCTTTGAGGTTCCGCCTTTAGATGGACGGATCTTAATGGAGGTCAATCCCAACATTGCTTATGCCATGATGGACCGGCTCCTTGGAGGAAAGGGGGCAAGTATTAATAAAGTTGAAAATTTAACCGAAATCGAAACGAGAATCATGTCAAATACATTTGAACATGCTTTTGAGAATTTGCGAGAAGCATGGGAATCTATTGCAGAGATTGATCCAATTCTCTCAGATTTCGAAGTGAATCCACAGTTTTTACAAATGGTATCTCCGAATGAAACCATTGTTGTCATCTCATTAAATACCACTATTGGTGAAACGAGTGGAATGATCAATATTTGTATCCCACATGTAGTTTTAGAACCAATTATTCCTAAGCTATCTGTACATTATTGGATGCAAACAGATAAAAAGGAAAAAAATCCTCAAGAAATTGCATTACTTGAGAAAAGAATTCAAAAAGCAGATGTAACTGTAAATGCGGAGCTTGGTGATTCAGAAATCACGATTCATGATTTTCTTATGCTCGATATTGGAGATGTAATTGAACTCAATCAAAAGATTGATCAGCCGCTAATAATCAAAATCGGCGATATCCCAAAATTTATTGGACAACCAGGGAAATTAAACAAAAAATTAGCGATACAAGTTTTAGATGCTCTGAAGGAGGGAGACGACGATGATGAACGGTGATATGCTTTCTCAAGATGAAATAGATGCGCTTTTACGAGGAACAGATGATGTGAATGATGATATGACGAAAAATGATGTAAACGTCGATGATTTGCTGTCTCCAATGGAACAGGATGCATTAGGTGAAATCGGAAATATCTCATTTGGGAGTTCAGCGACCGCATTATCTACTTTATTAAATCAAAAAGTTGATATTACTACACCAACAGTTACGATAGTCTTAAAAAATAAGGTTGCTGATGAATTTCCACATCCTTATGTCGCCATTCAGGTTAAATATACAGAAGGATTTGCTGGAAGTAATCTCCTCATTATTAAACAAACAGACGCAGCGGTTATTGCAGACCTTATGCTTGGTGGAGATGGGAAGAGTACAACAACAGAAATGCTAGGCGAGATTCAACTAAGTGCTGTTCAAGAAGCAATGAATCAAATGATGGGATCTTCTGCGACATCCATGTCAACGATCTTTCATAAACGGGTCGATATCTCACCGCCCTCCATTGATTTCTTAGATGTCATTCATGGAGAAGGAACAGACCAGTTGCCAAACGATGATATGCTTGTAAAGGTTTCTTTTCGCTTAAAAGTTGGGGATTTAATTGATTCGAATATTATGCAACTCCTTCCTTTGGACTTTGCAAAGAGTTTAGTCAATGAATTATTAAATCCAAATACTCAAGTAGCGGAGGAACCTGTTAAAATAGAGGAGGAATCTCCCACTAATACGATTGAACAGCCTGGTGCAACTCCGTCAACATCGATACCAAATCAGGAATTTCCAAGCAATTCTTCACCGTATACGGAGAACGCGTCATATAGTTCTGGGCAAGCTGGTAGCATGAATATGCAACAGACAACTATTGAGAATCCGGCGAATTTTCAAAATCCTTCTTCTCAAAGCAGTCCACAGCTGTTCGGAGGTTATCCAGGTGGAAACCCACCAAATGTTCAACCTGCCGTTTTCTCAAGTTTTGAGCCGGTTCATCTTCAAGAATCAGAAACAAAGAATTTAAATATGCTTCTAGACATTCCATTACAAGTAACCGTTGAACTTGGCAGGACGAAAAGATCCGTGAAGGAAATTTTAGAATTATCGGCTGGATCGATTATTGAATTGGACAAGTTGGCTGGAGAACCAGTAGATATTCTCGTCAACAATCGACTCATTGCAAAAGGTGAAGTGGTTGTCATTGATGAAAACTTTGGTGTACGCGTAACGGATATAATAAGCCAAAGTGACCGATTAAAAAAATTAAGATAATCTAGTGGAGGTTAAACACGATATGGCACAAAGGATTTTAATTGTTGATGATGCAGCATTTATGAGAATGATGATTAAAGATATTCTCTCAAAAAACGGATATGAGGTTGTAGGGGAAGCTGCAGATGGGGCTCAAGCCGTTGAAAAATATAAAGAAACGCAACCTGATTTAGTAACAATGGATATCACGATGCCTGAAATGGACGGAATTACTTCCTTAAAAGAAATCAAAAAAATTAATCCTAATGCAAAAGTAATTATGTGCTCGGCAATGGGGCAGCAAGCGATGGTGATCGATGCGATTCAAGCGGGTGCAAAGGATTTTATCGTGAAACCTTTCCAAGCAGATCGTGTATTAGAAGCTATTTCCAAAACCTTGGGATAAATCTACTGATTTAGAGGTGCTTAAATTTTGCGAAACCTAATGTTTTTCATGAAAGTATTGCTTTTCGCAACGATTGCTCTGCTGGGCGTAGAGAAGATGGCCTATGCAGAGCAGGTTAATCAAAGCGTCAAGGAATGCATTGAAAACCCAGATGCATGTAAGCAAAGTCAACCCGCTAATGATAATAACACCAATGCCTCAAATCAAAAGAACGCTGATGTAGGATTAACAATTTGGGATTTTATTAAGATGATTTTTGCGACTATATTTGTTATTGCCTTGCTTTATTTCCTGCTTAAATTTCTTAATAAAAAAAGCCGATCCTTTAAAAGTTCTCAGATAATAGAAAACATTGGTGGAACATCCCTCGGGTCTAATCGTTCTGTACAGATTATTAAGGTAGGTCATCAATTATTAGTCGTTGGTGTTGGGGAAAGTATTCAGCTTCTTAAGGAAATTGATGATGAAGAAGAGTATCGCCAAATTTTGTCAGACTATAATCAAAAGATGGAACAACTTGTTCAGCCAAGCGATATTGTGACAAAGGTATTGCAAAGAGCAAAATCAAAGAAAAAAAACATAAATGAAGAGAACCAGTTTAACAAGTTATTGAAAAAACAGCTACAAGATATAAAAAATGAAAGAAAAAAGGTATTTGAAGAGATGGATAAGAAGGGACCAGAAGATCAATGAGTCAGTTTATGGAGTTTTTTAACAGCAGCTCACCTGAAAATGTTTCTACTTCAGTGAAGCTTTTACTTCTTTTGACTGTACTATCAATTGCTCCTAGCATACTCATATTGATGACATGTTTTACACGTATTGTCATTGTTCTTTCCTTTGTCAGAACGGCGCTTGCAACGCAACAAATGCCACCCAATCAGGTGATAATCGGTTTATCTATATTTTTAACCTTTTTTATCATGGCGCCAACTTTTCAAGAGGTCAATAAAACAGCTCTAACTCCTCTTTTCAATGAGGAGATAAATTTGGAGCAGGCCTATGATAAAGCGGCACTCCCCTTTAAAGAGTTTATGAGTGCTCATACAAGGCAGAAGGATTTAGCATTATTTCTTGATTATGCCAAAGCGGATAAGCCGAAATCGATAAAAGATATCCCATTAACGACTCTCGTACCTGCATTTGCAATCAGTGAAATTAAAACAGCTTTTCAAATCGGATTTATGATTTTTATTCCATTTTTAGTCATTGATATGGTTGTAGCGAGTGTGTTAATGTCTATGGGAATGATGATGCTTCCACCGGTCATGATATCATTGCCATTTAAAATTCTTTTATTTGTTCTTGTTGATGGATGGTATCTAGTAGTGAAATCATTATTAGAAAGTTTTTAAAAAGCAGGTGACAAATAGTGACCCCAGAATCTGTTATTTCAATTGCTGAGCAAGGAATATGGGCCGTGATAATCGTATCCGGACCACTTCTTTTGTTAGCGCTTATTGTCGGATTAGTTGTTAGTATTTTTCAGGCAACAACACAAATTCAAGAACAGACACTTGCATTTGTCCCTAAGATTGTTGCTGTTTTAGTTGGAATTGTCTTTTTTGGACCATGGATGCTTAGTCATATGCTTTCTTACGCCAATGAAATATTTTCGAATTTAACTAGGTTTGTAGGATGAATATAGTAGAGTATTTACCAAAGTTTCCGGCATTTTTATTAGTTTTTGTTAGGGTTACTTCCTTTTTTCTAATGATGCCCTTATTTTCTTACAGGACGATTCCAACTCATTATAAGATCGGTCTAGGGTTTTTTTTATCATGGATTATGTTCTTTACAATCGATGCACCGACACTTGATATTGACGGTGCTTACTTTTTATTGATTTTAAAAGAAGCCTTGGTGGGGATTTCCATTGGCTTTATGGCGTATTTAATTTTATCGGCTATTCAAATAGCTGGGGGATTAATTGACTTTCAAATGGGATTTGCGATTGCCAATGTTATTGACCCACAAACAGGTGCTCAAAGTCCACTTACTGGGCAATATTTCTACATAATTGGTCTTATGTTTCTATTAGCAGTAAATGGTCATCACCTTTTGTTGGATGGAATTTTCTATAGCTATAAATTTATCCCACTTCAACAAGCATGGCTTCCATTTAGTCACGGAAATGTGATGGAGTATATCATCCAATCCTTTAACTCGATGTTTATTATTGCCTTTCAAATGTCGATTCCTGTCGTAGGGAGCCTCTTCCTTGTAGATATTGCTTTAGGGATCGTTGCGAGGACGGTTCCACAGCTTAATATTTTTGTTGTGGGGATTCCCGTAAAAATTGTGGTTAGCTTTATAGTATTAGTTTCTGTCATGAGCGTTATGATTATGGTCGTTTCACAGTTGTTTAACACGATGTTTGATACGATGAGAGGTCTTATGGATCTATTGGGAGGGTCATCGTGATGAATTGGATATCCTTAGATTTACAATTTTTCGCTGGTGAAAAGACAGAAAGGGCGACACCGAAGAAACGGCAAGATGCTCGAAAAAAAGGACAAGTTGCAAAAAGTCAGGATATCAATACGGCTGTGGGATTACTTGCCATTTTTCTTTATTTAATGTTTGCAAGTAGTTATTTAAAGGAACATATCGTCAATTTATTTCGGTTTCCTTTTCAAAAATATATGTTAATGGATCTTACGGAAAATAATATTCAAGTTATTTCCCTTGATATATTAAAAGAACTTGCTCTCTTTCTTGGACCAATCCTTTTAGTTGCAATGGTTGCCGGGATTTTATCGAATTATATGCAAGTGGGTTTTTTATTTTCAGCCGAAGCAATTCAATTTAAATTAGAAAAGATTAACCCTATTAGTGGATTTAAAAGAATTTTTTCAATGAGATCCATTGTAGAGCTGTTAAAATCCATTTTAAAAATTAGTTTTGTCGGCTTCGTCACTTTTACGGTTCTTTGGTCGAAAAAGGAAGAGATTTTGGTTTTATCTCATAAATCAATTGGGGCCATTATGGCCACACTTGGTAATTTGACCGTGCAAATGGGTTTGTTTGCTTCTGGCGCCCTTCTGTTTTTAGCTTTATTAGATTTTCTTTATCAAAAATATGATTTTGAAAAAAATATTCGCATGTCAAAGCAGGATATTAAAGATGAATATAAAAACTCAGAAGGGGATCCGCTGATTAAATCAAAGATTAAGCAAAGACAGCGTGAAATGGCAATGAGAAGAATGATGCAGGAAGTCCCAAAGGCAGATGTCGTCATTACGAATCCAACGCATTATGCGATTGCCTTAAAATATGATGAAAAAAAGTTAGAAGCTCCCTTTGTTGTAGCAAAAGGAGTGGACTTTATGGCACAAAAGATTAAATTAATAGCAAAAGAAAATGATGTGATGACTGTTGAGAATCGACCATTGGCACGGGCATTATATAGCCAAGTGGAAATTGGTGATGCCATTCCGGAAGAATTCTTTAAGGCTGTAGCTGAAATACTTGCTTATGTCTATAAAACGAAAAATATCATGTAAGTTCATTTTCTATTGAAAGATTGGGGAGGAAATCATGTCAGCTAGAGACTTATCAGTATTGCTTAGTGTTATTTTAATCGTAGCAATGCTAATTATCCCTTTTCCCACGTGGTTGTTAAGTATATTAATCATTATCAATATTTCCCTGGCATTGCTTGTTTTATTAACTACCATGAATATGAGTGAGCCTTTGCAATTTTCGATCTTTCCTTCCTTATTATTATTGCTTACTCTCTTTCGCCTTGGTTTAAATGTTTCAACCACACGTTCTATATTATCAACAGGAGATGCAGGTGGGGTCGTTCATACGTTTGGAACATTCGTTGTTGGAGGAAATGTTATAGTCGGGCTGGTTGTCTTTTTAATCTTAGTCATTATTCAATTTGTGGTTATTACGAAAGGTGCAGAACGTGTTTCTGAGGTAGCAGCACGTTTTACATTAGACGCGATGCCTGGTAAACAAATGAGTATTGACGCTGATTTAAATGCAGGGATGATTTCTGAACAAGAAGCACGTGAGCGACGCGAGAAGGTAAGCCGTGAAGCGGATTTCTATGGGGCCATGGATGGTGCTAGTAAATTCGTTAAAGGTGATGCGATTGCAGGTATCATTATCGTATTAATCAATTTGATTTTTGGAATCGTCATTGGAATGCTCCAACAAGATATGTCCATTGCAGATGCAGCCACTCACTTTTCACTTCTTTCCGTCGGTGATGGAATTGTAAGTCAAATTCCCGCTCTTTTGATCTCAACGGCAACAGGTATTGTGGTAACGCGTGCAGCATCTGATGGAAATCTTGGACAAGATATTACAAAGCAATTATTTGCTTTTCCAAAGATGCTTTATGTGACGGCAGGTACTATTTTTCTATTAGGTTTATTTACTCCAATCAGCGATATTCTAACCATTCCTGTAGCTGGGTTATTAACTTTAGGGGCATATTGGTTTAATCGGATACCAGAACCTGATCAAAGTCAGCTGCAAGAGCTTGAAGAAGTCATTGAAACTGATGAAATGAAGAGTCCGGAAAGTGTTGTGAGCCTTTTAAATGTTGACCCTATTGAATTTGAGTTTGGTTATGGTTTAATTCCGCTTGCAGATACCAATCAAGGAGGAGATTTACTTGATCGCATTGTGATGATTCGTAGGCAGCTTGCGATTGAGCTTGGCTTAGTAATCCCGGTTGTCCGAATCCGAGATAATATTCAATTGCAGCCTAATGAATATCGCTTGAAAATAAAAGGGAATGAAATGGCACGGGGAGAATTATTGCTTGATCATTATTTAGCGATGAGCCCGGGTATTGAGGATGATTCGATTGATGGAATTGATACGATAGAACCTTCATTTGGTTTACCGGCAAAATGGATTACAGAGGATATGAAGGAAAGAGCGGAGATATTTGGCTATACGGTAGTAGACCCTCCTTCCGTAGTGTCTACGCATGTAACAGAGGTTATTAAAGCGAACGCGCATGATTTGCTTGGCCGCCAGGAAACCAAGCAATTAATCGATCACTTAAAAGAAAGCTATCCAATATTAGTGGATGAGGTTACACCGAATCCGTTATCAATTGGAGATATCCAAAAGGTTCTTGCTAAGCTTCTCAAAGAAAATGTATCCATTCGAAATTTACCAATTATTTTTGAGACACTAGCTGATTTTGGGAAAGTAACGACGGACACGGATTTATTAACAGAATACGTAAGGCAGGCTTTGGCTAGACAAATTACGAATCAATTTGCAGCGCAAAATGAAGCTTTAAAAGTGGTTACCTTGTCCGGAAAAGTGGAAAAATTAATTGCAGACGCTATTCAACAGACAGAGCATGGGAACTATTTATCACTTGATCCAAACAGTTCGCAAAGTATTCTTGAATCTATTGCAAGTTCTGTGGAGCAACTTTCTGTGATGAATCAAACTCCGATTGTCCTTTGTTCACCAGCGGTTCGAATGTATGTTCGACAATTAACCGAACGTTATTTTCCACAAATTCCAATATTATCTTATAATGAACTTGAGGCTAATGTAGAAGTTCAAAGTGTAGGGGTGGTGAATATAGATTGAAGGTAAAAAAATATGTCGCACCAAGCATGCCAGAAGCAATGAAAAAAATACGGACTGAGCTTGGAAATGAGGCAGTCATCTTAAATTCTAAGGTCATTCAAACAGGCGGATTCCTTGGGCTATTTAAAAAGAGAAATATTGAAGTTATCGCAGCTATTGATCCTAAACCCAAAATGGAGCCTGTGGTGAAGAATAAAGAAAGACCTGCTCCAATCTTTCAGGAATCACAGGGATCAGCTATTCCAAAAGATTCATTGATTCAATCCATGGTCAAACCCGATCACGATGAAAAAGCGACAGAAGTAGTGTTAAAGGAATTGAATGAATTAAAAGCTCTTATCCAAAATTTTCCTGCCCAAAAGGGAGAAAATAATATTCCATATCCGGAACCGATTAAGGAAGTGGAGCAAATGCTCCTTGGGATGGAAGTGAACGAGAAAATAAGGGAAGAACTTTTAATTCAACTTCTTGAACGCTGGTATCGAAGTGGAGCACATTTAACTAAAAATGAGCTTCAAATTTGTATAAAAGAATTATTATTGCTGAAAATATCAAGAATTTCCCATGGAGGGATTTCTTTTACCAAGAAATTTGTCAATGTTATTGGTCCGACCGGTGTAGGGAAAACAACAACCCTTGCCAAAATCGCTGCAGAATGTGTTTTGAAGCATAAAAAGAAGGTGGCATTTATTACGACAGACACCTATCGAATTGCTGCGATTGATCAATTAAAAACGTATGCCAAAATATTAAATGTCCCTTTGGAAGTTTGTTATAATATGGAAGATTTTAATAAGGCTTCTATCCAATTTAGTCAGTATGATATTGTTTTAATTGATACAGCTGGACGGAATTATCGAAATAAAAAATATGTCGACGATCTGTCGGAAAAATTGGATTTTTCTAATAATATCGAGACATTTCTTGTCTTATCTTTAACAGCAAAGCAAAAGGATATGGAGGAAATCTATCAACAATTTTCCACGATAACCATTGATAAATTTATTTTTACCAAGGTGGATGAAACCTCTTCGTATGGAGCAATGTTGAATCTTATAGATAAATATAATATTGGAATGGCTTATTTAACGAATGGTCAAAATGTCCCAGAAGATATGATTGAAGCAAAACCAGAAGTGATTACGAATATTATACTTGGAGTCGATCGCCATGAATGATCAAGCTCAAGGTTTAAGAAATCAATTGAACTCGATGGATTCTAGCAAAAATACCAAGACCCTTGCAGTTATAAGTGGGAAGGGTGGAGTGGGAAAATCGAATTTTTCGTTAAATTTTGCCATCTCCTTGGCTAAACGGGGACATGCCGTGTTACTATTTGATATGGATATTGGAATGGGAAACCTTGATATTTTAATGGGGCAAACAGCTGATTTCACCATTGTTGATTTCTTTAATGAAACAGCTACATTAACAGAAATCATTATGAAAGGTCCTAATCATGTAGATTACATTGCAGGAGGTACTGGGCTTTCCCAATTTGTAAAGTTAGATAAAGAAAAAGCAAACCGGTTTATGAGAGAGCTATCCACAATCTTAATCCATTATGATTATGTGATTTTCGATATGGGTGCCGGAGCCAGTGAGGAATCGTTAAATATAATTCTTTCGGTAGACGAGGTTGTGGTCATTACAACATCAGAACCAACCTCTATTACGGATGCTTATGCTATGATGAAGTATATTCATTTATTAAATACAACTATTCCTTTCAATATCGTAGTCAACCGAGTGCAAACAGAAAGAGAAGGAAAAGAAACGATGCAACGTTTACAGACTGTTGTGAAGCAATTTCTTGAAAAAGAAACGAATGCTATCGGAATGATTCCAGATGATCGTTCTATTCATCAAGCGGTTAAGAGACAAATTCCTTATTCACTTTATAATGAAAATTCTCCTGCTGCAAAAGCTTTACGCGAAATAACCGACCGATATGTGAATGAACAATTCAATCAAAGCCAAAGATCCAGTGCTTTTCGTTTTGTTTCAAAGTTAAAGCAATTTCTCTTTGAAAGGTAGTGCGATTGTGTGGAAAAAATTAAGGTGCTTGTCGTAGACGACTCAGCTTTTATGAGAAAATTAATCCAGGACTTTTTTTCGGGAAATCCACGTTTTCAAGTTGTAGGGACAGCTCGAAATGGACAAGATGCGATTAAAAAAGTAAGTGAATTAAAGCCTGATGTAGTAACGATGGATATTGAGATGCCAATATTAAATGGCTTGGAAGCTCTTAAAATCATCATGAAAGAAAATCCTACCCCCATTGTCATGCTTTCAAGTACAACTTATGAAGGGGCAGAAAATACGGTTCTGGCTATTCAACTTGGGGCAGTGGATTTTATTGCAAAACCGTCTGGGGCAATATCTTTAGACCTCCACAAGATTAAAGAGGAACTTTTTGAAAAGGTAATCTCAGCAAGTAAAGTCAATATGAAGCAACTTGTTAAATTGCCTACTTTAGGAAAAAAGAATTTAAAAACAAATCAAAACTATAGTAAAATAGAACCAAATGATAGAATGCAAAAACCATTGAAAGAAAGCAGTTGGAATGCTACTGCAAAAAAAATAATTTGTATTGGAACTTCAACCGGAGGTCCTCGTGCATTGCAGCATGTAATAACGAAGCTTCCAAAAAATTTAGGTGCGCCTGTACTGATTGTCCAGCATATGCCACCTGGTTTTACCAAGAGTCTTGCTCATCGACTTGATTCTCTGTCTGAAATTACTGTGAAGGAAGCAGAAGATGGAGAAATGATTAAGAAGGGAACAGCTTACATTGCTCCTGGAGGATATCATCTTAAGGTCAAACAAACGGGAAGTAATTTAACTGTTCAATTGGATCAAACACCAGCAAGAAATGGACACCGCCCATCAGTAGATGTCCTGTTTGAATCAATCAGTGAAATTACGGATCATGCAAAAATTGCTGTTGTCATGACTGGAATGGGTTCAGATGGTTCCCTTGGACTACAAGCATTAAAGAAAAAAGGTATTGTTAAGGCAATAGCAGAATCAAAAGAGACATCCATTGTTTTTGGAATGCCAAAAGCCGCAATTTTAACGAATCAGGTAGATGAAGTACAAAATGTTGAGTGTATTGCAGAATCAATCATGAAATATGTTTAATGCCAAGGGGTGTAAGGCTAATGGATATGAATCAATATTTAGAAGTGTTTATTGAAGAAAGTAAGGAACATTTACAGGCTTGTAATCAACATATACTAGAGCTTGAAAAAAATCCGAATGACATGGATATTGTGAATGAAATCTTTCGCTCTGCCCATACTTTAAAAGGAATGTCTGCAACAATGGGCTATGAGGATTTAGCTAATCTAACCCATAAAATGGAGAACGTTTTAGATGCAATCAGAAACCATAAAATTACCGTGACTCCTGAAGTATTAGATGTTGTTTTTTTGGCAATTGATGACCTTGAAGCGATGGTTGAATCGATTGCAGAGGGTGGTGACGGGAAAAGAGATGTTTCTGAAGTCGTCAACAAATTAGGCTTAATTGAAAAGGGAGAAAGTCCTGTCATAACCGACTCAAAAGAGGAAGTGGCTGTCGCAACGCTTGAGCCAAAAGTTAAATTAAGTAGTCAGTATGATGAATTCGAACTCACTGTTATCCAACAATCAAAAGAACAAGGTTTTGAATCTTACGAAGTCCATGTCACTTTGAGAGAGGATTGTTTATTAAAGGCTGCTCGAGTTTTTATGGTATTTGAAGTCCTTGAAAAGTTAGGTGAGGTCATTAAATCTTATCCAACGACGGATCAATTAGAGGAAGAACAATTTGATCATGATTTCATGGTGACCCTCGTCTCTAAAGATTCAAAAGAAGATATTCAAAAGAAAATCATGAAGGTTTCAGAAATAGAAAAAGTGGAAGTACAACCGATTTCTTTTGAGGAAATTCGCCAAAGACAAGAAGAAACAGTTCGAGAGGAACAAAAAGTTTCTGAGGAACAAGCTGTAACGGATAGTACAGTAACACCAAAACAAACCGATCAAAATAAGAAGGCAAATACCACACATGCAACGAAACAAACAGCAAGCAAAACCATTCGCGTCAATATTGAAAGATTGGATATTTTGATGAATTTGTTTGAAGAGCTTGTCATTGATCGCGGTAGATTAGAGCAAATTTCCAAGGAATTAAATAATCAAGAATTACATGAAACCGTTGAAAGAATGTCTCGTGTATCAGGAGATTTGCAAAATATTATTCTTAATATGCGCATGGTTCCAGTTGAGACCGTATTCAACCGCTTCCCACGCATGGTTAGACAACTTGCTAGAGATTTAGGAAAGAAAATCAACCTCGAAATTATTGGGGCTGAAACGGAATTGGATCGAACGGTTATTGATGAAATTGGTGATCCACTTGTCCATTTAATTCGAAATGCTCTTGATCATGGTGTTGAAACACCAGATGTTAGAAAGGCAAAAGGAAAAAATGAGGAAGGCTCAGTTGTTCTGAAAGCCTATCATAGTGGGAATCATGTATTTATTGAAATCGAGGATGACGGTGCAGGTATTAGTAGAGAGAAAGTTTTGAAGAAAGCGTTAAATAAAGGGATTATAAACGAACAAACGGCTGCTGCGATGACTGACAAACAGGTATATGAGCTTATTTTTGCCTCAGGATTTTCTACGGCTGAAAAAATATCTGATGTCTCTGGACGTGGAGTTGGCTTGGATGTTGTGAAAAATACAATTGAGTCTTTAGGTGGAACGGTTTCAATCGATTCTAAAGAAGGAGAAGGGTCCATCTTTTCCATCCAATTACCACTAACCTTATCGATCATTTCTGTCATGTTAGTTGAAATTCAGAAAGAAAAATATGCGATTCCATTATCATCCATTATTGAAACAGCTATCGTGAAAAAGGACGAAATCATGAATGCACATAATCAAAGAGTGATTGATTTTCGCGGTAGAGTCGTTCCTCTTTTATTCTTAAAAGATATTTTTCAAGTTCCTGTTTTTGAGGAAGAAGATGAATTTTATTCCGTGATTATCGTTCGAAAAGGCGATAAAATGGCGGGACTTGTAGTTGACTCCTTTATCGGACAACAAGAAGTTGTCTTGAAATCACTGGGAAATTATTTAACCAATGTGTTTGCAATTTCAGGAGCAACAATTCTTGGTGATGGACAAGTAGCACTCATCGTTGATTGCAATGCTTTGATCAAATAGAAAATTTCTTAGGTGGAAAAATGTACGTTAAATAAAGGAGTGAAAATGATGACTGAAGCGGTTATAAAGCCTTCTGATGTAAAATTAATTGTATTTCAAATAAAGGAAAAAGAATACGCTATTCCAGTCAGTCAAGTTCGATCAATCGAAAAAATCGAGCATATTACTAGAGTTCCAAGTACCGTTAATTTTGTCAAAGGGGTTATTAATTTACGTGGTGTAGTGACTCCGATTATTAATTTGAGAACTCGTTTTTGTTTGGATGAAGTGGAATATTCAGATAATACTCGGGTGATTATTGTAGCTTTAGAAGATATGGAAGTCGGTTTAATAGTGGATGCCGCTAATGATGTCATCGATATTCCGACAAATTCAATTGAGCCTCCACCCGATATAGTTGGGGTTAAAGAAGCTGAATATGTCCAAGGTGTTGCCAAAGTAGATAAACGGTTATTAATTTTAATTGATCTTGAAAAAGTGCTAATGACAATGGAAGCAAAAGGACAAAATGTACATGACTGATAACAGTAATTTCATTCAAAATATATCCACCCTCCATCTTGATGTATTGAAGGAAATTGGGAATATCGGTGCAGGTCATGCAGCCACTGCTTTATCTCTGTTGCTTAATAGAAAAATAGATATGAAGGTTCCAGATGTTCGCATTGTTTCATTTGATGAAATGATGGAGATGGCGGGTGGAGCGGATAATGTTGTTGCTGGGGTTTTCTTAAGAATTGAAGGGGAAGCACCAGGTAGTATGTTCTTTGTCTTACCCTTACAACAAGCTACCAAATTTATCCAACATATGATTGGGGACGAATCTTTTCGTTTCGAAGAACCCCCATATAATGAAATTGCTCTTTCTGCCTTACAAGAGTTAGGAAATATTTTGGCTGGATCGTATTTAACATCATTATCAGATTTTACACGTCTAGATTTATACCCATCTGTTCCGGCATTGACAATTGATATGGTTGGAGCCATTATTAGTTACGGGTTATTGGAATTATCTCAAGTAAGTGATTATGCCATTGTCATCGATACTGCACTAAATGAAGAGGTTGATAAAATATCCGAAAGTGTCAGAGGGCATTTCTTCTTACTTCCTGATCCGGATTCTTTTCATATTATTTTCCAGGCTTTGGGAGTTATAGAAAATGAATGAATGTCTTCAAGTGATTAAAGTTGGAATAGCAGATATGAATATTGTCACAACGCCTAATTGTATTCGTACATCAGGATTAGGTTCATGTGTTGGGGTTGTATTATATGATCAAGCGAAGGAAATTGCAGGCTTGGCACATGTTATGTTACCAGATTCCTCTCTTGCTAAGGCTGGTCAACTGAATATCGCAAAATATGCAGACACAGCAGTAAAGGAACTGGTCAATATTTTGGCCAAAAACGGTGCCCGCTCCAGTTACTTAAAAGCAAAAATAGCTGGAGGGGCTCAAATGTTTCAATTTACAAATGCAAATGATCTGATGCGAATTGGTCCTCGAAATGTTGAGGCCGTGAAAAGAGAATTAAAGGACCTTCGAATTGAAATTATCGCTGAGGATGTCGGTGGAAATAGTGGCAGGACAATTGAGTTTAATCCGAAAAACTGTATGTTGAATATTCGAACAGTCAATAAAGGGATCCAAGAAATATAAAGTTTCGTATATTAATGTTTTCTATAAATTAGTTAGGTAATATATTATGAAACAAATGATCCATGATAAATATCAGCCATCGAATAATAGATAGGCTGATTTTTTATGAATTGACTTTGTTAATGCAAAACAGATTTTGGTATAATGATGGTAAGGATGGTAACGTTTTAAGGAGGATTACAATGGTACAAGCTTCCACAACAGAAGAACAAAAGATTTGGGAGAATTGGATACAATCTCGAGATTCTGAAGCAGGAAATCTTTTGGTAAAAAAGTATATGCCATTAGTGAATTATCATGTTCAGAGGATCTCAGTAACTCTTCCGAAAAACGTTTCAAGGGATGATCTCCGAAGTTTAGGTATGGTAGGATTATATGATGCATTAGAAAAATTTGATCCATACAGAGATTTGAAATTTGATACATATGCTTCGTTCAGAGTAAGAGGTGCCATTTTAGATGGATTAAGAAAAGAAGATTGGCTGCCACGAGGAACGAGAGATAAGGCAAAAAAAATAGAAGCAACAATTGAGAGACTTGAACAGAAATTCATGAGAAATGTGAAGGTATCTGAAATTGCATCTGAACTAAATATTAGTGAGGATGAGGTCTATACAACAATTAATGAATACTATTTTGCCAATTTTGTTTCTATCGATGAACGTCCTAGTGACAAGGAAGATAATGAAAACCACTCATTTCATTTAAAGGATGAAAGGGCTCAAGACCCACAGGATAAAATCGTAAAAGAAGAAAATATCCAGGAATTAACGAGGATCATTTCTCAATTGAATGAAAATGAACAATTGGTTTTAAGCTTATTTTATAAAGAAGAGTTAACCTTAACCGAGATTGGACAAGTCTTAAATTTATCTACATCTAGAATCTCTCAAATTCACTCAAAAGCACTCTTTAAGTTGCGTCAGACTTTACAAAATGCAATGAACAAAGTAAACAAATAGAGACAGTCTATGGGGAGATGATCACTTTGGAAGAATTATTGAAAATACAAGTATCCAAAGAACGATTAAAAGCGTACCTAGAAGTCACACATACTACGGATACCCATACCTTTTCTTTAGATGAACTGGATACATTTATTCAGAAACAGAGGATTGTATTTGGAGTAAAGAGAGAGCAGTTAATGAATTTAGTCACTCAATTACCGTTTATTCAACAACCTGTATTAATTGCTGAGGGAGAACCATCCATTCCTGGACAAGATGCTTATTTACAATATGAAATACAAAATATGAAGCATGAGCAAAAGGAAAAGCGAAATTTTCGCGAGGTGCTCGATATTCCCTCAGTCAATAACGGGCAGTTACTTGCAAGCGTGGTTCCTCCGACTAATGGAAAAAATGGAAAAGATATATTTGGCAGGATTGTGCCAGCTAAACCGGGAAGGCCATTGAAAATCAGACCTGGGAAAAATGTGGTTCTCAAAGGAAATCAGTTTTTTTCAACAATTGACGGTCAACTTAGTGTAACCAATCATCAGATTTCTGTTAATCCAGTTTTTGAAGTGAATGGAGATCTTGATTTAAAAACAGGTAATATCCATTTTGTTGGGACCGTTACGATATCTGGGGATGTTCCATCTGGATATGAAATAATCGCTGGAGGAGATATCCTAATTCAAGGGACTGTTGAGGGTGCGATCTTAGAGGCCGGTGGAAATATAACTGTTAAGGGAGGAATAACAGGTGGGAATCGTGGTAAGGTTGTTGCAAATGGTGATATCCAAGCTGCTTATTTAAACCAAGCAAATGTTAAGGCAAAGCAAAATATCATCATTGATTCCTCTATTTTAAATAGTCATGTTCAAGCAACGGGTTCAATTTTCTGTCATAATGGACGCATCATTGGCGGTCAATTATCAGCCGGGGAAGAGGTCAGGGCAAAGGAAATTGGAAATCGCTTATTTGCCAAAACCGATTTGTACGTTGGATACGACCCTCAATTGGAGGAAAAAGAACAAGGATTACAGGAAGAAATAAGAGATTTAACGGAAAACTTAAAAAAACTAATGGAATTTGAAAAGAAGTTATCAAATGTGCTTAAAGTAACTGGAAAATTGAATACGGAACAAAAGCAAATTTTTCAGCGACAACAAGCAACTAAATCTATGCTTCAAGCGAATATCAATCAAGCGAATGAGCAATTAGATGAAATTGCAGAGGAAAAACAATCGAAGTTAAACGCTTCAGTTTCAGTAACGGATACTGTTTATCCTAATACTACCATTCACTTTGGTAAGTATGCTAGAGTCATTCAGAAAAAGCATGAATTCACTAAATTTTATATCACAAACGGAGAAATTCAATTTGAACCACTTGCTTAAATAGTTGGGAATTTGTTTTTTTAGAAAATATAAATAGTTCATAATTTAAGGGAAGTGATAGTTTGAGTCTAAAATCGATTGAACTACAAGTGGCACTTCCAAGAACACTTGAAGCAGGAAAACTTCAAGAACAGTTACAACAACAAGGAACCATACTTCAGGAGCATGCCTCTTTGAGTGTGAAAAGGGAAGAACAAGAACAAAGGACAAAGGTATTGAAATCAGATTTAAAAGAAATAAGGGCTACGCTAAAGGATCAAGGCGGTAATGGAGCTGCTAATTATAGTAGAAAAAAACAAAAACGAATAAAAGAGGAAGAGACAAAGAAAGAAAATCATCCATATAAGGGGACAAATATTGATTATTGTGGATAGAGGGATGTCATGACCACGTTTCTATTATTTCTAAGTTTCATATTAAACATTATTGCGATTTTTGCGGTTATTATCCTATATCTCCGTCAAAATCGTTTTTTTCAAGCAGAAGAACGTCAAGCTAAAATGATGAAAGAGCTAGAAGAATTGATTTCCACTTATATGTTGGAAATGAAGGAAGAAAACGAGGATTTCATTAAGAAGTTCTTAAAACAAAAAGCGAGTCAGGAAAATACAGAGCGTCATAAGGAATTTTCCTATAAGCAGCAGAACCAAGGTCGGGAAACCGCGCCTTCTATACATTTAATGGAAGAATCGAAGGAACTGATTGAGGTACAAAATGATGAAATGGGCAAGTTTGAGTTCGCGCCGCGAATAGAGAAAGCTGTAGCCTATCAGGCAGTTAAAGCCTATCAACAAAATACATCACCGAAAATCAAAGAGCAGCATGAAAAGGATTGGGTTCCTGGCGAGAAATTTATGGAAGATGAAATTAGAGTGGAAATTGATCATCATTCTGTTCATCAAGACATACAGGAAAATAATAAAAAGGAGAAAGAGGACAAGGATAATCTTTATATGAAATCCTTGTATAATCAAGCTCTTCTTCTTAAAAAACAAGGATATAGTGAGGAAGATATCGCTAGAAAATTAAATAAGGGCAAAACAGAAATTGAGTTGTTATTAAAATTATATCAAATCAACTAAGAATACTTGATTTCTCATATACCTTTATGCTATATTTACAAATGGTGTTAATACACACGCTTATGGATTTAGTCGAATGGTGCTGGATGAAAACAGTTTTTGACTAAAAATGAAATGGGCGGAGGAAATCAAACCATTAGGAGGAAAAAACATGTCAGTAATTTCAATGAAACAATTGCTTGAAGCTGGTGTACATTTTGGACACCAAACTCGCCGTTGGAACCCTAAGATGAAAAAATATATTTTCACAGAGCGTAACGGCATTTATATCATCGACCTTCAAAAAACAGTGAAAAAGGTTGAAGAAGCCTACAACTTCGTAAAGGAACTTGCTGGTAACGGCGGAAAGATCCTTTTCGTAGGAACAAAGAAACAAGCTCAAGATTCTGTTAAAGAAGAAGCAGCTCGTTCTGGTATGTACTTTGTTAACCAACGTTGGTTAGGTGGAACATTAACAAACTTCGAAACAATCCAAAAACGTATTGCACGTCTTAAAGATATCGAAAGAATGTCTGAAGATGGAACTTTTGAAGTTCTTCCTAAGAAAGAAGTTGTTCAATTAAAGAAAGAACAAGACCGTCTAGAAAAATTCCTTGGTGGAATTAAAGATATGAAAGAGCTTCCTGATGCTTTATTCATCATCGACCCACGCAAAGAGCGCATCGCTGTTGCAGAAGCTCACAAATTAAACATTCCTATCGTCGGAATCGTTGATACAAACTGTGATCCTGATGAAATCGATGTTGTCATCCCAGCAAACGATGATGCTATCCGTGCTGTTAAATTATTAACTGCAAAAATGGCAGATGCTATCCTAGAAGCAAAACAAGGTGAAGAAACAGCTGCTGAAGCTGAATAATTTCGTAGCCGAGTTTTTCGAAAAGCATCTCGATGACAGCCCTAGTATTAAAAAAGGTTTTTATTCTCAGAGGGATTAATCGAGAGTTGCTTGATAAGCTATGATTTGGGAGGAAAGGTGATAAGAGGGATGTACCTTTTATCACCTTTTTTTAAAACGAAAGGTTTAGCATTGCAAATGCTTGCAAAGTATATTATTACATAGGATTTAAGGAGGAATTATTCGTTATGGCTATTACTGCACAAATGGTAAAAGAACTGCGTGAAAAAACTGGCGCAGGTATGATGGATTGTAAAAAGGCTCTCACTGAAACTGGTGGAGATATGGAAAAAGCAATTGACTTTTTGCGTGAAAAAGGAATCGCAAAAGCAGCGAATAAATCGGATCGTATTGCTGCAGAAGGTACAACATTTATTCAAGTGGAAGGGAACGAAGCAGTTATCCTAGAAGTAAACTCTGAAACTGACTTTGTTGCGAAAAACGAAGGTTTCCAAGTTTTAGTTAAAGAACTTGCAACTCATCTTCTAAAGCAAAAACCTGCAACAATTGAGGATGCGCTTGCTCAAACAATGGATAACGGTGCAACAGTAGATGCTCATATTAATGCAGCTATTTCAAAAATTGGAGAAAAAATTTCACTTCGTCGCTTTGAAGTGAAAACAAAAACAGATAATGATGCATTTGGTGCATATTTGCATATGGGCGGAAGAATTGGTGTTCTTTCTGTTCTTGAAGGTACAACAGATGCAACAGTCGCAAAAGATGTTTCTATGCACATTGCTGCATTAAATCCAAAATATGTTTCACGTGACGAAGTTTCTCAAGAAGAAGTAGAACATGAACGTGAAGTACTAACTCAACAAGCATTAAATGAAGGAAAACCTGAAAAAATCGTTGTCAAAATGGTTGAAGGTCGTCTAGGTAAATACTTTGAAGATGTTTGTGTAAATGACCAAGCATTCGTTAAAAATCCAGATCAAAAAGTTGGTCAATATGTAAAAGCAAACGGAGCTACCATTCGTGATTTCGTACGCTACGAAGTTGGCGAAGGAATGGAAAAACGTGAAGATAACTTTGCTGAAGAAGTTATGAACCAAGTGAAAAAATAATCTTTCTTTTTCTACACGAATATAAAATGCAGAATAGGGAACACGTTGTGTTCCCTATTTTTAAGAGAAAGTGTTCATTGGAATTCACTTATTACATATGGAGGTTCTCATGCTTAGTCCAAAATACAAAAGAATTGTTTTAAAATTAAGTGGTGAAGCGTTAGCTGGAGAGCAAGGATTTGGGATTGACCCCACTGTGATTAAATCCATTGCTACTCAAGTTAAAGAAATTGCTGATTTAGGTGTTGAGGTTGCTGTTGTTGTTGGAGGCGGCAATATCTGGCGTGGGAAAATCGGTGAAGAGATGGGAATGGACCGAGCAAATGCCGATTATATGGGAATGCTTGCAACAGTGATGAATTCCTTAGCTCTACAGGATAGTCTTGAACAATTAGGAATAGAAACAAGGGTACAAACTTCAATTGAAATGCGTCAGGTAGCTGAGCCGTATATTAGAAGACGTGCCATTCGCCATCTTGAGAAAAAACGCGTCGTAATTTTTGCAGCAGGTACGGGTAATCCTTATTTCTCCACAGATACGACAGCAGCTTTACGTGCAGCAGAAGTGGAAGCGGAAGTCATCTTGATGGCTAAAAATAATGTGGATGGCGTTTATTCAGCAGACCCAAGAGTCGATCAAAATGCAAAGAAATACGAGGAGCTCACCTATTTAGATGTTTTAAAAGAAGGTTTAGCTGTTATGGATTCAACCGCTTCATCTTTATGTATGGATAATAATATACCGCTTCTTGTATTTTCGATTATGGATCAAGGAAATATTAAAAAAGCCGTAATGGGTGAAACCATTGGGACTATTGTGAGGGGGAAATAATCATGCCTAAACAAATTATTGCAACTGCAAAAGAAAAAATGACAAAGGCAGTGGCTGCGTATTCACGTGAACTAGCTAGCATTCGTGCTGGGCGAGCAAATGCATCTCTTTTAGATCGAATCACTGTTGATTACTATGGCGCTCCGACCCCAATTAATCAATTAGCTGGTGTATCTGTGCCAGAAGCTAGACTTTTGGTCATTCAACCCTATGATAAATCGATTTTGGGGGATATAGAAAAAGCCATTTTAAAAAGTGACATCGGATTAACGCCAACAAATGATGGCAGCCTTATCCGCTTGACGATTCCACAATTGACTGAGGAAAGACGTAAGGAATTGGTTAAAGTTGTGAAAAAAGAATCTGAAGAAGCTAAAGTTGCCGTTCGTAATATTCGCAGAGATGGCAATGATGATTTGAAAAAGCTTGAGAAAAATGGTGAAATCACAGAGGATGATTTAAGAGGTTATTCAGATGATATCCAAAAATTAACGGATGATTACATCGCTAAAATTGATCAAATGACGAAAGAAAAAGAAAAAGAAATTCTTGAAGTATAATTGAATTTAGTTTGTGACTCACAGTAAATGATGGACTCGGAATTTGCTGAAATAATGACCCTCTATCAATAGGGGGTTTTTTCGCTGTTTAAATCAAGTTCATTTCATTCTGAAGAAAAAAGTATTGAATGATTGATTATAGTATTTTCATCTCTGTCTATTCTTAAATTTAATCATGTACATATCTTTTTATAGAGACTTTTGTAGAAAATTTGGTATGATAATAAAAACGGTGCCTGAAAAAGTCATTATTATATCATAAATTATAAGTCTAGAAACTTTTTTATTCATAAAAAGTACTTATCAAGATTATTCTAATTTCGGAGACCGAGATTAATTTCTTTTGGAGGAGCATTATTATGTTGAATAAATTGAAGCTTTGGAAGGACAAAAATCATTCTTCCAATCTCCGAGAGCGAATAATAGCTATTCGTAATCAGCAAGTTCCATCACACGTAGCCATCATCATGGATGGAAATGGAAGATGGGCAAAGAAACGCGCTTTGCCTAGGATAGCTGGTCACCATGAAGGAATGAAGGTCGTACGGAAGATTACTAAATTAGCGAATGAGCTTGGAATTAACACGTTAACTCTCTATGCTTTTTCAACAGAAAATTGGAAGAGACCCAAAAATGAAGTGGACTATCTAATGAAGCTTCCTGAAGAATTTTTAGGTACCTTTCTACCTGAATTAATCGACGAAAATGTTCAAGTGAAAATGATTGGCTACAAAGATAAATTACCTGAGCACACAAGAAGATCAATTGAAAAAGCAATGAATGAGACACAGAATAATACAGGGTTAATTCTAAATTTTGCGCTAAACTATGGCAGTCGTGCGGAAATTTTGGAGGCTGTAAAACGCACGGTGACAGACTGTAAAAGCGGGATAATGGATATAAATGAATTAAATGAAGATCTATTCTCAAACTATTTGATGACCAAAGGCTTAGAAGATCCAGATCTCTTAATACGGACAAGTGGGGAAATTCGCTTAAGCAATTTTATGTTATGGCAGCTCGCTTATACAGAGTTCTGGTTTACAGATGTTTTATGGCCAGATTTTGAAGAAAAGCACCTATTGGAAGCCATCGAGGTTTTTCAAAATCGTCAAAGAAGGTTTGGCGGTGTTTAGGGCCTTAACCACAAAAGGAAAGAGCATTCATTTTCTTTCAAAAATGTATCGAAGTAAGAATCAATAGATGAAGCAAAGGTGTTGAAAATAATATATGAAGCAAAGGATTATTACAGCGGTAATTGCAGCTGGAATTTTCTTGCCAATAGTTGTATTTGGTGGGATTCCTGTTATTATCGTTTCTTATTTATTAGCTTCTGTTGGTCTATATGAATTATTAAAAATGAGGAAGATCTCTCTTTTATCCATTCCCGGAATCATATCATTGATTATACTTTGGATCATATTAATTCCATCACGGTATATGTTTATTTGGGATCATATCCTGTTTTCAAAAGTTGAAGTGATACTTTTTGCTATTTTTTGCTTCTTAGCTTATACCGTAGCGACTAAAAATCGATTTACTTTTGATGATGTGGCCTTTTCTCTTTTAACTGTTTTATATGTAGGAGCAGGGTTCTATTATTTTGCTGAAACAAGGGATGCACATAATGGATTACAATATCTTTTTTATTCTTTGTTTATTATGTGGGCGACAGATTCCGGAGCTTATTTTTTTGGAAGAGCCTTGGGCAAACGTAAGCTTTGGCCTGAGATTAGTCCAAATAAGACAGTGGAAGGATCAATAGGAGGAATATTGTCAGCTCTTGTCGTAGCCATTTTATTTGCTCTATTTTCTGATATTGATCATTCATTTCTTACTATCATGATTGTGACAGTTGTTGCATCTGTATTTGGTCAAATTGGTGATTTAGTGGAATCGGCATTTAAACGTCATTATCATGTGAAGGATTCAGGTAAAATTCTTCCTGGACATGGTGGGATATTAGATCGAATGGATAGTTTATTATTTGTGTGGCCTTTATTGCATATATTACACTTTATCTAGTGAAGGAAAAGCTAACTCGTTTTAAAATATAATGGGTACTATTAAAATCAAATTCTTATTGATATTAAGGTGCTAGCGTTTTCCCATTTTGGAGATGATATTAATGAAACATATTAGTTTATTAGGTGCGACGGGATCTATTGGCACGCAAACTTTAGATATTATCAGGGAGCATCCTGAAGAGTTTTCACTAGTGGGCATTTCAGTCGGAAGAAATTTGGAATCAGCAAGAAAGATAATCGATGAATTTCAACCAGAAGTGGTTTCAGTGTTAGAAAAATCTGATTCAGATCGGTTAAAAGCTGAATTTCCTTTCATTTCGTTCTATAATGGAATGGAAGGCCTAACAGAAGTGGCTGTATATGATAAAACGGATATGATGGTGAATGCCGTAATCGGGAGTGTTGGGTTACTGCCAACCCTTCAAGCGATTGAAGCAAAAAAAGCAGTGGCACTAGCAAATAAAGAGACATTAGTGACAGCGGGACATTTAGTCATGGATGCTGCACAGAAAAACGGTATTCAGGTTCTCCCGATTGATAGTGAGCATTCTGCCATTTTTCAAGCCCTGCAAGGAGAGCAAGAAAAAAATATAGAACGATTAATCATTACAGCTTCTGGCGGGAGTTTTCGCGATCGAACAAGAGAGGAATTAAAACATGTTACCGTAAAAGAAGCACTCAATCATCCAAATTGGTCCATGGGTGCGAAAATTACGATTGATTCTGCTTCGATGATGAATAAAGGACTTGAGGTGATCGAAGCACACTGGCTATATGGAATTGAATATGAGAGAATAAATGTTCTTCTTCATAAGGAAAGTATCATCCATTCGATGGTAGAATTTCATGACAGCAGCATCATTGCTCAACTGGGGACACCAGATATGCGGATTCCCATTCAATTTGCTCTATCCTATCCGGACCGTTTGCCACTTCATTCAGCGAAAAGACTCAATCTTGCTGATGTTGGATTATTGCATTTTCAGGAAATGGATTTAGAAAGATTTCGTTGTTTAAAATTTGCCTATGAGGTAGGAAAAGCCGGAGGAACACTTCCAACGGTAATGAATGCAGCAAATGAAGTTGCGGTCGCTCTCTTTCTAAATGAAAGAATAACTTTCTTACAAATCGAGGATTTGATTGAAAAGGCGATTTCTACTCATGATAATATTGAAAATCCAGACCTTTCAACTATTCGAGAGGTAGATCAACAAACAAGACATTACGTAAAAACACTTCTATAAAAAAGGTGGTCATATTTTGAGTACAGTCATTGCCTTTATCGTTATTTTTGGGGCGTTAGTATTTTTTCATGAATTAGGACATTTTATTTTTGCTAAAAGAGCTGGAATCCTTTGTCGTGAATTTGCGATTGGAATGGGTCCAAAGGTCCTTTCATTTAAAAAGGGTGAAACCGTCTATACGGTGAGACTATTGCCAATTGGAGGCTTTGTCAGAATGGCGGGGGAAGACCCAGAAATGGTAGAAATCAAACCAGGATTTCGCGTTGGACTTTTATTTGACCAACAAGACCATGCTAATAAAATTATTTTAAATAATAAAGAAAAGTTTCCCAATGCCAGAGTAATCGAGGTTGAAAAGGCTGATATTGAGCATGAATTGTTCATCCAAGGATATGTGGAGGGTGAAGATGAAGAGGAAACACTTAAAACCTTTCCAATCAGCCGCGATGCTGTGCTCATTGAAAACGGAGTTGAAACACTTATTGCTCCATATGACCGACAATTTGCTTCGAAAACCCTTGGTCAAAGAACAATGACAATCTTTGCTGGTCCAATGATGAACTTTATCTTGGCATTCGTAGTCTTTGTCCTGATTGCCTTATTACAAGGTATGCCCACGAATGAGCCAGTTCTTGGAAAATTGACTCCTGATGGCGTTGCCCTTGATGCCGGCTTTAAGCAAGGGGATATTGTCCAAAGCATTAATAAAGCTGAAATATCTGAATGGACTGATGTTGTGGAAATCATTCAGAAAAGCCCAAATAAAGAATTAAATTTTGCTATTGAAAGAAATGGAAAGGAAATAAATATTCCCGTAACACCTGAAGAAAAGGTTGTCGACAAGGAAAAAATCGGTGTAATTGGTGTGTACAGTCCAATGGAGAAATCACCTTTAAAGTCATTAACCTATGGAGTTAGCGAAGTCTATAATTGGACAAAAGATATCTTCGGAATGCTTGGAAAACTCGTGACGGGTCAGTTTTCCATTGATGCCTTATCAGGTCCAGTGGGCATTTATGTGTCAACAGATACAGTGGCTAAAAGTGGAATTTATTATTTAATGAAATGGGCAGGTGTCTTAAGCATCAACCTTGGGATTATGAATCTATTGCCAATTCCTGCATTAGACGGTGGTCGCTTGTTGTTCTTTGCAATTGAAGGACTTAGAGGAAAACCAATTGACCGTCAAAAGGAAGGAATGGTCCATTTTATTGGTTTTGCTTTACTCATGCTGCTGATGTTAGTTGTTACATGGAATGATATTCAAAGATTCTTTCTTTAATGAATAGCAGCATTTGACCTTGAAATTAACGATTTACTCAAGGCCAAATGCCGCTTTTTTCGAGCAATCCTTTTTTTATTGTTTTTACTACTATTCGAATAGATGTTATGATGTGAAAATACATGTTGATTTTTTATGAAGCAAAAATGAGGTGCTAATTTAATGAAACAGAGTTCGATGCTTATCCCTACTCTACGTGAGGTTCCAGCAGATGCAGAAATTAAAAGCCATCAGTTGCTACTGAGAGCGGGTTTTATCAGACAAAATGCTAGCGGGGTATATAGCTATATGCCACTTGCTATTAGAGTGTTAAAAAAAATAGAGAAAATCGTTCGAGAGGAAATGGAGGCAGCAGGTGCTGTTGAGCTATTAATGCCTTCATTAGTTTCAGCTGAGGCTTGGCAGGAGTCTGGCCGTTGGTATACATATGGACCTGAGCTTATAAGATTAAAGGATCGTCATGATCGCGACTTTGTCCTTGGTCCAACCCATGAGGAAGTGATCACGCAATTAGTGCGCGACGAGGTAAAATCATATAAACGCTTGCCTCTAACATTATATCAAATTCAAACAAAATTTCGCGATGAGAAACGACCACGATTTGGGCTGCTTCGCGGGCGGGAATTTATCATGAAGGATGCCTATTCCTTCCATTCTTCACAGGAGAGCTTAGATAAGGTTTATCAGGATCTTTTTCAGGCTTATTCTCATATTTTCACTCGTTGTCAGTTGAATTTCAGAGCAGTTATTGCGGATTCTGGAGCAATGGGTGGAAAGGATACTCATGAGTTCATGGTTTTATCGGAAATCGGCGAGGATACAATCGCTTACTCTGATACATCCGATTATGCGGCGAATATTGAAATGGCTCCGGTGATGACGAAGTATGAAAAAAGCAACGAGCCCGTTAGAGATTTAGAAAAGGTGAAAACGGAAAATCAAAGAACAATAGAAGAAGTATCTTCCTTCCTTCAGGTAAAAGCAGAACAATGTATTAAATCATTATTATTTAAAATTGATGATCAGTTCGTCTTGGTGCTTGCACGTGGTGATCATGATATCAACGATATTAAACTTAAAAACTTATTTGAGGCCGGCTCTGTTGAATTAGCAACACCAGAGGAAGCAAAGGAAGTATTGGGCTGTGCTGTAGGTTCTTTAGGTCCTATCGGAGTGGAAAATGTTGAAATCGTTGCAGATCACGCTGTAGAAGCCATTGTGAACGGAGTTTGTGGTGCAAATGTTGAGCATTATCATTATC
Organism: Cytobacillus sp. Hz8; assembly: GCF_042263505.1. Classification (NCBI taxonomy): domain Bacteria; kingdom Bacillati; phylum Bacillota; class Bacilli; order Caryophanales; family Bacillaceae; genus Cytobacillus; species Cytobacillus sp. Hz8. Next base: position 163,691 of record NZ_JBHKFI010000004.1, read on the forward strand.
TTCATGTCAACCCAGAACGAGATTTTGCAGTGAAGCAATATGCTGATCTTCGTTTCATTCAGGAAGGGGATGTATCTCCTGATGGACAAGGAAAGATTCTCTTTGCAAAAGGAATAGAAGTCGGTCATGTGTTTAAGTTGGGAACACGTTATAGTGAAGCGATGAATGCGACTTATTTAGATGAAAACGGCCGGGCTCAACCAATGATTATGGGCTGTTATGGAATCGGAGTTTCTCGTACCATGGCTGCTGTTGCCGAACAGTGCAATGATGAAAAGGGCCTTGTATGGCCAGTAAATATTGCGCCATTTGATCTTCATCTTATTGCGGTGAACATGAAGGATGAGGCACAAGCTTCTTTAGCAGAGGAATTATATGCGGAATTCTTGAAAAATCATTTTGAAGTATTGCTTGATGATCGCGTTGAAAGACCTGGTGTTAAATTTGCCGATTCTGATTTAATCGGCTTACCAATCCGGATAACGGTTGGAAAGAAAGCTCAGGAAGGTATAGTTGAAGTGAAGGTCCGAAAAACAGGAGAAATGCAGGAAGTTCATAAAGATCATCTAATCGATATGATTACTAATCTTATGGTAACATTATAATAGAGTGAAAAAGCGGGTTCCGTTACACGGAACCCGCTTTTTAAAAATTCATGAATTTGGTTGGATTTTCTATTGCATGAAATGATATTGGATTCGACACTTATGATATAATGACGTAGTTCAAAAAAATTTTTAAGTGAGAAGAGATAAAAGAGGGGGAGAGAGACGAATGAACGATTTCGCCGGATCAAAAGAGCGATTTCAACTCTTGCTCCAGCAGTTGAATTTAACTGATGATTTTTATGTTCCACATTTTCAAAATGCGAGCATTCAAAAGGTTTTAGTTGAGAAGAAAGAAAGAAAATGGCATTTTCAATTTCAAATGCAAAAAATCTTACCAAATCGGATTTTTGAGCAATTTCATGTTCATCTAAATCAGGCATTTTCCCATATTGCGAATATTTCTTTTACGATTGATGTGCTCGATAAACAAATTTCTGACAACTTGGTTTTGGATTATTGGAAAACATGTATTCAAGAAATTGAAGGGATTTCACCGCCTATTATTAAACTACTTAATGAGCAGCACCCAAAAATCCAAGGTCATAGAATAACGATTGATGTTAATAACGATTTAGAAGCTATGGCAATCAAAAATAAATACTCGTACCCCATCATTCATGCCTATCAGTCCTTTGGATTTCCTTCTCTTGCCATTGATACGGAAATAAAAAAAGAGGCTTCCTCTAATAAGGCATATGAGCGTTTTCTTGAAGAAAAGGCAAAAGAGGACCAAGAAAGAGGCCTCCAAGCATTACTTGAATTAGAGAGAAAATCTGAAGAAATAGCATCTGGTGGGGAAGAGCAACAAGGACCGTTAATGATTGGCTTAACCATTAAAGATGATGCTGATTTCAGAAAACTTGAAGAAATCGTGGATGAGGAAAGAAGAATTGCGATTGAGGGCTATGTATTCAGTGCTGAAACGAAGGAGCTTCGAAGTGGTCGAACGTTATTAACCTTTAAAATCACGGATTACACTAGTTCCATTATGGTTAAAATGTTTTCTCGCGATAAAGAAGATGCGGCAAATTTCCTACGTGTGAAAAAGGGGATGTGGCTTAAAGTTCGTGGAAGCATTCAAAATGATACCTTCGTTCGTGATTTGGTCATGATTGGGAATGATGTAAACGAAATAAAACCAATTGAAAGAAAAGATACAGCTCCTGATGGAGAGAAAAGAGTTGAGCTTCATCTTCATACTCCTATGAGTCAAATGGACGCTGTAACTCCGGTAAGCACATTAGTGGCTCAAGCGAAAAAATGGGGACATAGAGCAATTGCCATCACGGATCATGCGGTTGCACAATCCTTCCCTGAAGCCTATGGAGCAGGGCAAAAGAATGATATTAAAATCTTATACGGGTTAGAGGCAAATCTAGTAGATGATGGTGTTCCAATTGCCTATAATGATGCTCACCGTTTACTTGCATCAGACACTTATGTTGTATTCGACGTGGAAACAACAGGTCTTTCAGCTGTATACAACACGATTATTGAGTTAGCTGCAGTTAAAATACACAATGGAGAAATTATCGATCGTTTTGAATCTTTCGCTAATCCTCATCATCGACTTTCTGCAACAACGATTGATTTAACAGGGATTACAGATGAAATGGTTGAAATTGCACCTGATATTGAGATCGTGCTAAAGAAATTTCAAATTTGGATTGAGGATGCCATTCTTGTTGCTCATAATGCCTCATTTGATATGGGATTTTTCAATGTTGGTTTGAAAAAAATTGGACAAGAAAAGGCGACCAATCCAGTAATTGATACTCTTGAACTTGCTCGTTTCCTTTATCCAGAAATGAAGAACCACCGCTTAAATACACTTGCTAAGAAATTTGATGTGGATCTAACCCAACACCATAGAGCGATTTATGATGCAGAAGCCACTGGTTATTTGCTATTAAAAATGCTTAAGGATTCGGAGGAAAAAGGGATTGAGTACCATGATCAGTTTAATGATAATATGGGGAAAGGAAAGGCTTATCAAAGATCCCGCCCCTATCATTGTACATTGCTTGTCCAAAATGATGTGGGATTAAAGAATCTTTTTAAGCTCGTCTCATTGGCACATATCAATTATTTCTATCGCGTTCCACGCATTCCGCGCTCTCAATTGCAAAAATACCGAGAAGGAATTATTGTCGGATCTGGCTGCGACAAGGGCGAGATTTTTGAAGGAATGATGCAAAAAGCACCGGAAGAAGTCGAAGAAGCAGCTAATTTCTATGATTATATCGAAGTTCATCCAAAAGAAATCTATGCTCATTTAATTGAATTAGAATTAATTCGCGATGAAAAAGAATTAGAAGATATCATCGGCAATTTAGTAAAATTAGGGGAGAAATTATCGATTCCCGTTGTGGCAACAGGAAATGTCCATTATTTAAACGAAAATGATAAAATTTATCGAAAGATCTTAATCAACTCTCAAGGTGGAGCGAATCCGTTAAATCGACATAAGCTCCCAGACGTTCATTTTCGGACAACAAACGAAATGCTTGATGCTTTTTCATTTTTAGGAGAGGAAAAAGCAAAGGAAATTGTTGTCACCAACACCAATAAAATCGCCGATATGATAGATAACGTGAAACCCATTAAAGATGACCTTTATACCCCAAGAATTGAAGGCGCGGAAGAAGAAATGCGCAGTATGAGCTATGAGATGGCAAGAAAAATTTATGGCGACCCACTTCCTGAAATCGTTGAGGCTAGACTTGAGAAAGAGTTGAAGAGTATTATTGGACACGGATTCGCTGTTATTTACTTGATTGCGCATAAGCTTGTGAAAAAATCATTAAATGATGGCTACTTAGTTGGTTCTCGGGGTTCTGTTGGTTCCTCTCTAGTAGCAACGATGACAGAAATTACGGAAGTCAATCCATTGTCGCCACATTATATCTGTCCAAACTGTAAGAACTCAGAATTCTTTAATGATGGGTCAGTTGGTTCAGGATTTGACTTACCAGATAAGGATTGTCCAAAATGTGGGTCGACCTATAAAAAGGATGGACATGATATTCCATTCGAGACCTTCCTTGGCTTTAAAGGGGATAAGGTACCTGATATCGATTTGAATTTCTCTGGTGAATATCAACCACGAGCCCATAATTATACGAAGGTCCTCTTTGGTGAAGACTACGTTTATCGTGCAGGAACGATTGGTACCGTGGCAGATAAAACGGCATTTGGCTATGTAAAGGCCTATCAGCAGGATAATAATTTACAAATTCGTGGTGCAGAAATAGAAAGATTGGCCTCTGGATGTACAGGTGTGAAACGGACGACTGGCCAGCATCCAGGTGGAATCATCGTGGTTCCAGATTATATGGAAATTTACGATTTTTCGCCTATTCAATTTCCTGCAGATGATAAGAATTCAGAGTGGAGGACGACGCATTTTGACTTCCACTCCATCCATGATAATATTTTAAAGCTTGATATTCTTGGACACGATGATCCGACGGTTATCAGAATGCTGCAGGACTTGAGCGGGATTGATCCAAAGACGATCCCAACGGATGATCCAGAAGTAATGAAAATCTTCAGTGGTCCAGAGACACTTGGAGTAACTGAAGAACAAATCATGTGTAAAACCGGGACCCTTGGTATTCCTGAATTTGGAACTAGATTCGTTCGACAAATGCTAGAAGATACAAAACCTACGACATTTTCTGAACTCGTGCAAATATCTGGTCTTTCTCATGGTACGGATGTTTGGCTTGGAAATGCTCAAGAACTTATTCAAAATAAAACTTGTACTTTAAGTGAAGTAATCGGATGTCGTGACGACATTATGGTTTACTTAATCTATCAAGGATTAGAGCCGTCCTTCGCATTTAAAATCATGGAATCCGTCCGTAAAGGAAAAGGATTGTCTGATGAAATGGAAGCGGAAATGAGAAAGAATGAGGTTCCTGAGTGGTATATTGATTCTTGTAAAAAAATCAAGTACATGTTCCCGAAAGCTCACGCGGCAGCCTATGTTTTAATGGCTGTTAGAATTGCCTATTTTAAAGTACATCATCCGCTTTTATATTATGCAGCCTATTTTACAGTTCGTGCTGAGGACTTTGATATCGAAGCGATGGTCAAGGGTAGTCATGCGATAAAAGCAAAGATCGAAGAAATAAATGCAAAAGGGCTGGATGCTTCAACGAAAGAAAAGAATTTGTTAACCGTCTTAGAATTGGCGTTAGAAATGTGTGAACGTGGTTTTTCTTTTAAAAAGGTGGATTTATATCGTTCGAGTGCTTCTGAATTTACCATTGATGGAAATACATTGATTCCGCCTTTTAATTCCATTCCAGGACTTGGAACGAATGCAGCGATTAATATCGTTAAGGCTAGAGAACAAGGGGAATTCCTTTCAAAAGAAGATTTACAACAACGAGGAAAAGTTTCCAAAACAATCCTTGAATATCTCGATAATCACGGCTGTTTAGTAGATTTACCAGAACAAAATCAGCTATCCCTATTTTAAAGAAAAAGAGTGATAGCAATTGGTCAAAACAGGGAAATTGCCGGCTGCGTTTGCATTAAATATTTGGTTATGGTATAGTTTTATTGGAAATACTAAGAATAACTCTCGTTTTTAAGAGTGGGGAAACCCGCTCTTTCGTATTTTGTAGGCAATTTTACATATCAAGCTCGTTTGATTTTAGTAAATATTCGAAATGGAAATTGATGAAGGTTTGGAGGGATACGATGAGTAAAGTGACGGAAATTGTTGAAGACTTAGTTATTCCTATTTTAAATGAGCTAAATCTAGAATTAGATAATATTGAATATGTGAAAGAAGGAAAAGACTGGTTCCTTCGCGTATTTATTGATAAAGAAACAGGTGTCGACATCGAAGAATGTGGAATTGTCAGTGAAAAGTTAAGCGAGAAATTAGATGAAATAGATCCAATTCCATATAATTATTTTTTAGAGGTTTCTTCACCAGGTGCAGAACGTCCTTTGAAGAAAGAGAAGGATTTCGAAAAGGCTATTGGAAAAAATATATTGATAAAATTATATGAACCATTAAATGGTGAAAAAACTTTTGAAGGCATTTTAAAGGAATTTAATGGGGAAACCGTCATCCTTGAAGTAAAAATAAAAACAAGGAAAAAAATAGTGAAAATTCCATTTGAAAAAATCGCCAAAGCTCGTTTAGCCATTACTTTTTCATAAATCGTGAGAAAAAAAGCTAGTAATTGTATAGAAAATGAAGGGGGATACAAAAATCATGAGCAGTGAATTAATAGATGCTCTAACCATGCTTGAAAAAGAGAAAGGCATTTCACGTGATGTAATCATTGAGGCAATTGAAACAGCACTAGTATCTGCATATCGCCGAAACTTTAATCAAGCACAAAATGTTCGCATTGATTTAAATTTAGGCGTAGGAACGATGAGAGTATTCGCTCGTAAGGAAGTCGTGGATGAGGTGTTTGACCCACGATTAGAAATTTCTCTTGTAGATGCTCATAAAATCAATCCAAACTATCAACTAGAGGATGTCGTTGAATTAGAAGTAACACCAAAGGATTTTGGCCGAATTGCCGCACAAACAGCAAAGCAAGTTGTGACACAACGCGTGAGAGAAGCAGAAAGAGGAATTATTTATTCTGAATTTATTGATCGTGAAGAAGACATCATGACTGGGATTGTTCAACGTCAAGATGCAAAATTTATTTATGTTAGTTTAGGGAAGATTGAAGCCATTCTCCCTGCAAATGAGCAAATGCCTAATGAACATTATAAGCCACATGATCGCATTAAGGTGTTTATTACAAAAGTCGAAAAAACGACCAAAGGTCCGCAAATTTTTGTTTCAAGAACCCATCCTGGTTTATTAAAACGACTCTTCGAAATCGAAGTTCCAGAAATTTATGATGGGACAGTTGAAATTAAATCTGTTGCAAGAGAGGCAGGAGATCGTTCAAAAATCTCTGTTCATTCTGATAAACCTGAGGTAGATCCAGTAGGTTCATGTGTTGGTCCAAAAGGAACTAGAGTTCAGGCTGTTGTTAATGAACTAAAAGGCGAGAAAATTGATATCGTCAAATGGTCTGAGGATCCGGTTGTATTTGTTGCAAATGCTTTAAGTCCTTCTAAAGTATTAGATGTCATAGTAAACGAGGAAGAAAAAGCAACAACTGTAATCGTTCCGGATTATCAATTATCATTAGCCATTGGAAAAAGAGGTCAAAATGCAAGATTAGCAGCAAAATTAACAGGCTGGAAAATTGATATTAAATCGGAAACGGATGCAAGAGAGGCTGGAATTTATCCACGCGAAGAAGGTATTCTTTCATTTGATGACGAAAAAGCAGATGATGCTGATTTAGAATTCAATTTATTAGATGAGACTGAATGAAGGATAGGTGAATGATCGTGAACACTCGAAAAAAAGTTCCTTTGCGAAAATGTGTGGCAACAGGTGAAATGAAGCCTAAAAAAGAACTTGTTCGCATCGTTCGCTCAAAAGATGGCATTGTTTCAATTGATTTATCTGGGAAAAAATCTGGTCGTGGGGCGTATCTTTCTAAAGACAAAGATGTAGTATTACAAGCAAAGAAGAAAAATATTTTAGCGAACCATTTACAAGTCCCAATAAGTGATGCAATATATGATGAGCTCTTAGAGATTATCGAGAAGGAGAACCGACTTCCAAATGAAAGATAACCGGTGGATGTCATTGCTTGGCTTAGCAAATCGAGCGCGTAAAATCATTTCAGGAGAAGAGCTTTCCATTAAGGAGATTCAGCGTGGGAAAGCGAAACTCATTTTGTTATCAGCAGATGCTTCTCCTAATACTACTAAAAAAGTGACGGACAAATGCAATTTCTATCAGGTTCCTTTTAAAACGGTTCAAGACCGATTTCTTCTGGGGCAAGCGATAGGAAAGGATGCTCGTGTTGTAGTAGCTATTTTAGACAATGGATTTGCCAAAAAACTTTTAACGTTGCTCGATTAATATTATCGGGGGTGAAAATATGAGTAAAATGCGAGTGTACGAATTCGCGAAAAAGAAAAATGTCTCCAGTAAGGACGTAATCGCAAAACTGAAAAGTATGAATGTTGAGGTTTCTAATCATATGACAACAATTGAAGAAGATACGATTGAAAAACTAGAAAGTTTATATAAGAATGATAAAAAAGAAGTTGCAGTAAAACAAGAAAGAGATCATAAACCGGTGCAAAAGGTTCAACCAAAGGTAGAATTGAAGCAAAAAGCAAGTGCTTTTGAGGACGATGACGAAAGAAATATTGCTCCAACAAAGGAAAAGGTTAAAACATCACCTAAAAATAAGCCCACTCAAAATTCCGGATCAAAAGAAAATAAAGTATTTAATAAAAATAAAGCAAATAAAAACAAGCATCAACAAAAAGGAAAACATCAAAATCATCAACCACAACAAGTTCAGCCACAAAAGAAAAAAGAAAAAGAGCTACCGGCAAAAATCACTTTTAGTGAATCTCTAACAGTAGCAGAGCTTGCGAAGAAGCTTCACAGAGAACCATCTGAATTGATTAAAAAGCTCTTTATGCTTGGTGTAATGGCTACGATTAACCAGGACCTTGACAAAGATGCGATTGAATTAATCGCTGCAGATTATGGGGTTGAGGTTGAAGAAGAAATCAAAATCGATGTGACGGATCTAGAGGCTTATTTTACAGAAGATGAAACAAAGGATTTGGTGGAAAGACCATCAGTTGTCACCATCATGGGCCACGTTGACCATGGGAAAACGACATTACTTGACTCGATTCGAAACACGAAGGTAACCGCTGGAGAAGCAGGTGGAATTACGCAGCATATTGGTGCCTATCAAGTTATTGAAAATGGAAAGAAAATAACCTTCCTTGACACACCAGGACATGCAGCGTTTACAACCATGCGGGCACGTGGTGCGCAAATTACGGATATTACCATTCTTGTTGTGGCTGCAGATGATGGTGTCATGCCTCAAACAATCGAAGCCATCAATCATGCTAAGGCAGCAGAGGTTCCGATTATTGTGGCGGTTAACAAAATTGATAAACCAACAGCAAATCCAGATAGAGTGATGCAAGAATTAACGGAATATGGTCTTATTCCAGAGGCGTGGGGTGGAGATACCATTTTTGTTCCCCTATCAGCACTAACTGGAGAAGGTATTGATAATTTGCTTGAGATGATCCTATTAGTAGGTGAAGTAGAAGAATATAAAGCAAATCCTAAGCGTAAGGCACTTGGTACGGTGATTGAAGCACAATTGGATAAAGGACGAGGTTCAGTCGCAACTTTACTTGTACAAAATGGTACCCTTCATGTTGGAGACCCAATTGTTGTCGGAAATACGCATGGACGTGTTCGTGCGATGGTCAATGATTTAGGACGCCGTGTGAAAGAAGCAGGTCCATCTACTCCTGTGGAAATCACGGGTCTTAATGAAGTGCCACAAGCAGGAGACCGTTTTGTGGTTTTCGAAGATGAGAAAACAGCACGTCATGTTGGTGAAGTCCGTGCCAACCTTGCACTACAAGCTCAAAGAAGTGAAAAAACAAGAATCAGCTTAGACAATTTATTTGAACACATGAAGCAAGGGGAAATTAAAGAACTTAATCTAATCATTAAAGCAGACGTTCAAGGTTCAGTTGAAGCTTTAGCATCCGCCCTTCAAAAAATTGAAGTGGAAGGTGTTAATGTAAAAATTATTCATACCGGCGTAGGTGCTATCAACGAATCAGATATTACTCTTGCAGCTGCTTCAAATGCAATTGTGATTGGATTTAACGTCCGTCCTGATAATAATGCAAAACGAGCTGCGGATGAAGAAAAAGTTGAAATCCGCCTACACCGAATTATTTACAAAGTCATTGATGAAATCGAATTGGCAATGAAAGGGATGCTCGATCCTGAATTTGAAGAGAAAATCATTGGTCAGGCAGAAGTTCGTCAAACCTTCAAAGTTTCTAAAGTTGGAACCATTGCTGGTTCTTATGTAACAGACGGGAAAATTACTCGTGATAGCGGAATCCGTTTAATTCGTGATGGTGTCGTTATTTTTGAAGGGGAAATCGATGCATTAAAACGCTTTAAAGACGATGCCAAAGAAGTAGCCCAAGGCTATGAATGTGGAATTACGATTAAAAAATTCAATGATATCAAAGAAGGCGATGTTATTGAAGCATATATTATGGAGGAAGTGGAACGTTAATGGTAGTTGGTTTAGCTACCTGTGAGTGCTTGATTTATGAAGCTCACTCTTTAAAGGACAAAAGAGCCGTACTTCAAAGAATCTTAATGAGACTGAAACAGAAGTACAATGTTTCTGTGTCGGAGGTTGATTATCAAGATTTATGGCAGCGAACGAAAATTGCGATTGTTGCCGTAAGCTCTTCTCAAGTTTCAACTGAGAAAGAATTAACGAATGCACTAAATCTAATTGATTCCTTTCCGGAAATTGAACGAACGATAACGGAATGGGAATGGATATGAATGAAAAGGATGGGGCTAGAACTCCATCGAAAAGAATATACGTATCGCACGATAAAGAGGTGATATTTATGAGCCTAAGAGCTAATCGTGTTGGTGAGCAAATGAAGAAAGAGCTAGGGGATATTATTGGTAGAAAAATTAAAGACCCCCGTATCGGCTTTGTGACTGTTACAGATGTCCAAGTAACTGGTGATCTCCAACAAGCAAAAGTATATATTTCTGTTTTAGGTGATGAAGAGCAACGAGAAAATACGTTAAAGGGACTGGCAAAAGCGAAAGGCTTTATCCGTTCAGAAATTGGACAACGTATTCGCTTACGTAAAACACCTGAAATCATTTTTGAATTTGATGAATCAATTGATTATGGAAATCGAATAGAGTCACTTCTCCATCAAATTCATAAAAACGAGGATTAAGGTAAAGGCATTAAAGAATAATAAGAGGCTGACCCATGTTAGTCTCTTTTTTTCAATTGGAGGATGAAGATGGAAGGAATTTTACCATTATTTAAACCTAAAGGGATGACATCACACGATTGTGTCTTTAAACTGCGAAAGATGCTAAGAATCAAGAGGATTGGTCATACAGGGACATTGGATCCTGAGGTAGATGGTGTGCTTCCAATTTGTATTGGAAGAGCAACCAAGGTGGCAGAGTACATAACGGATGCGGGCAAAGAGTATATTGGAGAAGTAACCTTGGGCTTTTCTACGACAACAGAGGATGCTACAGGAGAAATGGTTGAGAAGAAATATCTTCAAGAAAACATAAAAAGGGAACAAATTCTTTCCGTATTTAAGAATCTTACAGGAGAAATTTCTCAAACTCCTCCGATGTTCTCTGCTGTGAAAGTGAAGGGAAAAAGATTATATGAATATGCGAGAGAAGGTAAAACAATAGAAAGGCCCTCACGATTGGTCACGATTTATTCCATGGAACTACTAGATGGCCGAACGGTTTTTGAAGGGAAGACAATTTCCTTTCGTTTTCGAGTTGCCTGCAGCAAAGGAACGTATATTAGAACGCTTGCAGTGATGATAGGGGAGGAATTAGGATATCCTGCTCACATGTCACAGCTAACAAGAACACGTTCAGCCTCATTTACCCTTGACGATTGTTTGACACTAGAAGAGGTAGCTAAGAAAATGGATCTAGGCACTTTCATCAATGAGTTGCGCCCACTTGAATTTGCGTTAACTCATTTGCCGAAATATCAAATAAATGATAAAGTAGCAGAGAAAGTAAAAAATGGAGCCGTTCTTCAAATTCCGGAAGGCTTGGAGGATGAAGATGGTCCTATATTGATTGAAACCTCTACTGGAACGGCTTTGGCAGTCTATCAAAAACATCCAAGCAAAATAGGTTTAATGAAGCCAACAAAGGTCTTGCGAAACGATCAATGTTAAGTTAAACCTGAAAGTATGAAGAAAAGGTGAGTAGCTTCATGGAAGTAATAACGATTGATCATCCTCATGAGTTTAATAGATTTGATTTTCCACCTCTTGCGATGGCATTAGGTTATTTTGATGGAGTTCATTTAGGACATCAAAAGGTTATTCTCACAGCCAAAGAGAAAGCAGAGCAGAAAAACTTGAAAAGCTCCGTCATGACATTTGACCCGCATCCCTCCGTTGTATTAGGAAATCGGGATAAAGTAGAATATATTACCCCTTTAAAAGAAAAGATTAAAAGGATTTCTGATTTAGGGGTTGATTATTTATTTGTGGTTCACTTTTCAGCTGATTTTGCCAATCTACTCCCACAGGAATTTGTTGATCATTATTTAATTGGGTTGCATGTTGAGCATGTGGTAGCTGGATTTGATTTTACATATGGGAGAATGGGAAAAGGGAATATGGAAACACTTCCTTTTCATTCTAGAAATCAATTTGAGTATACAACTGTATCAAAGCTTTCCTGTCATAATGAGAAGATTAGCTCTACCCTAATTAAGAATCAAATCAAAGCAGGCAGACTTGAAATCATGCCTGAGCTATTGGGATGTTTTTATACAACATCTGGACTTGTCATCCACGGAGACCACCGGGGAAGGACCATAGGTTTCCCAACAGCTAATGTAGACATATCTGAGGAATATATCCTGCCTCCGCTTGGAGTCTATGCAGTTCGAATGAAAGTGGGGGACAAATGGTATATTGGTGTATGTAATGTTGGCTATAAACCAACCTTCCATGAAGAACGGATTGAAAAACCTTCTATTGAAGTTCATATCATGGATTTCAATCGTGATATTTATGGAATGGAAGCGAGCATTCAATGGCACAAGCACTTGCGTTCAGAGAAAAAATTCTCTGGAATTGATGCACTAGTATCTCAAATTCAACTAGATAAAGAGCAAACGGTGGAGTACTTTGAAAAAAACAGAGGTTAGTCTTGCTTTTTGTCAAAAAAAGTTGTATTCTAATAAACGTACTAAATGAACCTTTCCTTGGCAAGTCGAATCTCCGACGCTTGCTCAGGTATGGGGATATTTAAATTAATAGGAGGTGAACAGGATGGCAATCTCACAAGAACGTAAAAATGAACTCATCAATGAGTATAAAACTCATGAGAACGATACTGGATCTCCAGAAGTTCAAATCGCTGTCCTTACAGAATCAATTAACAATTTGAACGAGCATTTACGTACTCATAAGAAAGACCACCATTCACGTCGCGGTCTTTTAAAAATGGTTGGTAAACGTCGTAATCTACTAACTTATCTACGTAACAAAGACGTTCAACGTTACCGTGTGTTAATTAATAAACTTGGTTTACGTCGATAGTCAGCAAAAGCGGGATTTTTTCCCGCTTTTTTATTAGGATAAAATATCTTTTTACATAGTAAAAAAATGTACATACTAGGTAGAAAACAGTTAGAATGAAAATGTAAATATTTCGACCAGATTTTAAATAGAGAGGGGTTATTAAATGGGACAAGATAAACATGTCTATTCAATAGATTGGGCAGGACGTAAATTAACTGTTGAAATTGGCCAGCTTGCGAAGCAGGCAAATGGTGCAGTTCTTGTGCGCTATGGTGAAACGGCGATTTTAAGTACCGCTACTGCATCAAAAGAACCAAAAAACGTTGACTTCTTTCCATTAACTGTAAACTACGAAGAGCGTTTATACGCTGTTGGAAAAATTCCAGGAGGATTTATTAAAAGAGAAGGTCGTCCATCTGAAAAAGCGATTTTAGCCAGTCGCTTAATTGACCGTCCAATTCGCCCATTATTTGCGGATGGCTTCCGTAATGATGTGCAAGTTGTTAGTATGGTAATGAGCGTGGATCAAGATTGTTCTCCTGAAATGGCTGCGATGTTTGGTTCCTCATTAGCTCTTTCCGTATCAGATATTCCTTTTAAAGGTCCTATTGCAGGTGTGACAGTCGGACGTATTGATAATGAATTTATTATTAATCCAACAGTTGCTCAAGCTGAAAAAAGCGACATGCATCTCATTGTTGCCGGTACTAAGGATGCCATTAATATGGTTGAAGCAGGTGCGGAGGAAGTTCCTGAGGAAATCATGCTAGAGGCGATTATGTTTGGTCATGAAGAAATCCAACGATTGATTGCCTTCCAAGAGGAAATTGTTGCTGAAATCGGTAAAGAAAAGATGGAGGTTTCTTTATACGAAGTTGATCAGGAACTAGAGGCAAAGGTGCGCGGCATGTGTGAGCAAGAAATGATTCAAGCCATTCAAGTTCAGGAAAAGCATGCACGAGAAGATGCAATTAAAGCAGTTAAAGACTCTGTCATTGAAAAATATACAGCTGACGAAGTGGAAGAAGAGTTACTCAAGCAAATCAAACAAATTTTAGATAAGATTGTGAAAGGTGAAGTTCGTCGTTTAATTACGGAAGATAAGATACGCCCTGATGGACGTAAAATTGATGAAATTCGTCCACTGTCTTCAGAAATTGGAATATTACCTCGGACTCACGGGTCAGGTTTGTTTACTCGTGGACAAACACAAGCTCTTAGCATTTGTACTTTAGGTGCTTTAGGGGATGTCCAAATTCTCGATGGACTTGGAATTGAAGAAGAAAAGCGTTTTATGCACCATTATAATTTCCCTAATTTCAGTGTTGGGGAGACTGGTCCAATGAGAGGACCTGGTCGTCGCGAAATTGGTCATGGCGCATTAGGAGAACGTGCTCTTGAGCAGGTGATTCCTTCTGAAAAGGATTTCCCATATACGATTCGTCTAGTATCAGAAGTTTTAGAATCCAATGGTTCTACTTCTCAAGCAAGTATTTGTGCAAGTACATTAGCCATGATGGATGCTGGGGTACCAATTAAAGCTCCAGTTGCAGGGATTGCAATGGGTCTTGTAAAATCAGGCGATTACTATACGATTTTAACGGATATCCAAGGCATGGAAGACCATCTTGGAGACATGGATTTCAAAGTGGCCGGCACGGCTATTGGGGTAACGGCTTTACAAATGGATATCAAGATTGAAGGCTTATCGCGTACGATTTTACAAGAAGCTTTACAACAAGCGAAAAAAGGCCGCATGCAAATTCTTGACTCTATGTTGGCAACGATTTCTGCACCAAGAGGGGAATTATCTCAATACGCTCCAAAAATATTAACGATGACGATTAATCCAGATAAGATTCGTGATGTGATTGGACCAAGCGGAAAACAAATTAATAAGATTATCGAAGAAACCAATGTCAAGATTGATATAGAGCAAGATGGAACGATCTTTATCTCTTCAACAAATGAAGAAATGAACCAAAAAGCGAAGAAAATCATTGAAGATATCGTTCGCGAGGTAGAAGTAGGTCAAATGTATTTAGGAAAAGTGAAGCGAATTGAAAAATTCGGTGCATTTGTAGAAATCTTCAGTGGTAAAGATGGACTTGTTCATATTTCTGAACTTGCAGAGGAACGTGTTGGTAAAGTGGAGGATGTCGTTTCCATTGGAGATGAAATCTTAGTAAAAGTCATGGAAATCGATAAACAAGGTCGTGTAAATCTTTCTCGTAAAGCAGTTTTGCGTGAACAAAGAGAACAGAAAGAGCATGCACAACAATAAGTAAGTTTTCTATGTTTACTCCACAGTTTAGAAGTCAGGGGGAGCCCCCTGGCTTTTTCTTATATCAAGGCAAAAGGAAAAAGCAATTATTTTCTATCGGTTTAAATGACAGCGCTTTATTTTTCACTATGCAATCTCTCTCTGCGGTTATCGCTGCAAATCGTTCTACCTTGTCCTTTTCATACATAATTTGTATGGAAGGGGGAGGCTTTATTTATGAAAAAGTTAATTTCGATTTTTTTCATCATGGTTGTTTCATTAATCATCGTCAGTAATCCATTGACTGGGGAATATATAAAAGCTCTTACTATGAAGGCTGAACCTGCGTTTAGCTATAGTGCCGGAGATCATTTGCTAGAACAAATTGAAGAGAAGGCAATAGAATACGATATAAAGCCAATTGATGCAAAAATAGATCCTATTTGGAAGGCTGTTCCAGGATTAAATGGCAGAAAGGTGGATATTGAGGGGTCTTATCGGAAAATGAAAAAGGATGGAGAATTTAATGAAGATAAGCTCCAATTTCAAAAAATTAAGCCAAAGGTACATTTGGCTGATTTGCCTCCAAATCCAATTTATAAAGGGAATCCGAACAAACCAATGGTTGCTTTTATTATCAATGTTGCATGGGGAAATGAGTACTTATCTGATATGCTCACGATCTTAAAGGAACAAAATGTAAAAGCAAGCTTTTTCTTAGAAGGACGTTGGACGAAAAACAATCCGGAGCTTGCGAAAATGATTGTTAGTGCGGGTAATGAAATAGGGAATCATTCCTATACTCATCCGGATATGAAGCATCTTACTTCTGCTAGAATTGACGAAGAAATTCAAAAAACCAATGATGTGATTGAGGCAACCACTGGTGTACGACCAAAATGGTTTGCTCCTCCGAGCGGAAGTTATCGGGATGAAGTCGTTAAGATTGCGGCAAAGGAGCATCTTGGGACGGTCATGTGGAGTGTGGATACAATTGATTGGCAAAAGCCTGAAACCAATGTATTAATCAATCGGGTGATGAGCAAGGTTCATAATGGTGCTTTAATCTTAATGCATCCAACGGAATCAACGACCAAAGCCTTAGAACAACTAATCATTCAAATGAAAGAAAAGAACCTGGAGATTGGCACAGTATCGGATTTGTTAAATGAAGAGAATTTGAAGAGGTAATACTTCCAAAATGAAATGGTTTATGATATTTTAAGCGTGGTGACCTCTAAGTTTAGAAGAGATTCATTTTTAAATAAAAAGGGATAAAAAATCTTTTTTGGAAAAGCTAAAAATGATGATAAAACTTCATTAGTCATATGGTTGGTTGTTTCATCTGGTTTTAGAGAACAGGAGGAATTTAGTTGATTAAGAAATATACATGTCAAAATGGAGTAAGGGTTGTTTTAGAAAATATTCCAACGGTCCGTTCTGTCGCAATTGGTATCTGGATTGGAACAGGATCTAGAAACGAAACCCCTATTAATAATGGAGTTTCTCACTTTTTAGAGCATATGTTCTTTAAAGGGACCCAAACAAAATCAGCAAGAGAAATTGCAGAAGCCTTTGATAGCATTGGTGGTCAAGTTAATGCCTTTACCTCAAAGGAATACACATGCTATTATGCGAAGGTGCTTGATACCCATGCACAATTTGCTTTAGATATTTTAGCTGATATGTTTTTTAACTCTTCTTTTGTGCAAGAGGAATTGCAAAAGGAGAGGAACGTGGTTTGTGAAGAAATAAAAATGTATGAGGATACCCCCGATGATATCGTTCATGATATTTTAAGCAAAGCCATTTATGAGGACCATCCACTTGGCTACCCGATATTAGGAACAGAAGAAACTTTAGAAACGTTCACGGGTGATACGTTAAAACAATATATGCATGATACATACACTCCTGAAAATGTGGTCATCTCGATTGCTGGTAATATTTCTGAAGCTTTTATTAAGGAAGTGGAACATTATTTCGGATCCTACGAGGCTGGAAAGCTTTCAATTGCAGAGAATAAACCATCCTTTCATGCAAATCAATCGGCTAGGAAGAAAGATACGGAACAGGCTCATCTATGTTTAGGATTTGAAGGCTTACATGTTGGACATGATGATGTATACAGCTTAATTATTTTAAATAATATTCTCGGTGGAAGCATGAGCAGTCGTTTGTTCCAAGAAGTGAGAGAAAAGCGCGGACTTGCTTATTCCATTTTTTCTTATCATTCCGCATTTCAAGATAGTGGGATTGTTACGATTTATGGTGGAACAGGGGCCAAGCAACTGGATGTCCTATATGAAACCATTCAGGAAACGTTGTCTATCATTAAGAAAGATGGCGTTACCGATAAAGAAATTAATAATAGTAAAGAACAGCTTAAAGGAAGCCTGATGCTTAGTCTTGAAAGTACGAATAGTCGAATGAGTCGTAATGGAAAAAATGAATTATTGCTCGGTCGCCATCGCTCCCTCGATGAAATTGTCGATCAAATTGATTCTGTAACATTGCAAAGTGTTAATACGATGGCTCAAACGATATTTTCTGCTCCACATTCGGTAGCTCTTGTAAGTCCAAGTGGAGAACTGCCGAAGATCTTAGATAAATAATTCGAATCACTTAAAGTCTACAGTACATTGTTGTAGGCTTTTTTTGCGGTTGAAGTTTGACCAAAATACGCAAGAACTTTAAGGAAGAAAGTTTTTTTGAGTTATTCCAAGATTGTTTTTTAATAACTGATTCTAAATAGGGACGACTGTCGATACATTATTAGTAAGAGATTAAATTGTACGAGGGAGGCACCAGATACCAATGAGATTAAGCGAGCTTAGCGGAAAAGAAATCGTCGACTTAAAAAAGGCAGAGCGTCTTGGTGTGCTTGGACAAACGGATTTGGAAATCAATGAGAGCACAGGACAAATTCAAGCATTATTGATCCCATCTTCGGTTAGCTGGTTTGGTTTAAAGAAAAATGGGAATGAGGTTAGGGTACCGTGGAGCCATATTAAAAAAATCGGCAATGATATGGTGATTATCGATATTCCAGAAGAATAAATGAGCTTTTAATACAAAAAATCCTCTGTAAATCAGAGGATTTTTTGTTTGAACGATTAACTATATGATGTCTGGGCATTTTCCCTATTTTTTTCCCTAAGAGCACTCACCGTTTTTTATCTAAAACATAAGATGTTGAGTAGTCGACAATCATTTTCTACAAAGGATTTCTTTTAAAAGGTAAGGTGAAAATACAATGCTGACAGGGATGCAAATTGCCGTCATTGGTGGTGATGCAAGGCAGCTCGAGATTATCCGTAAACTGACGGAGCTTGACTCGAAATTGTCCTTGATTGGATTTGAACAGCTTGATCATGCCTTTTCTGGTGCAATAAAGGAAAAATTAGATGAAGTGGATTTTTCAAATATTGACTCAATTATTTTACCAGTACCTGGAACTAGCTTGGATGGGCAAATTGAAACTATTTTTTCCAATGAAAAGGTTTATTTAAGTGAAGAGGTATTAATGAAAACACCTCCTCACTGTACAATTTATTCAGGGATTACAAATTCGTATTTAAATGCAATCACAAAAAAGGCTAACAGGCGGCTTGTTCAGCTGTTTTCAAGGGATGATGTAGCTATATATAATTCCATCCCAACAGTTGAAGGAACGATCATGATGGCCATTCAGCATACTGATTTTACGATACACGGTTCGAAAACCATTGTTTTAGGATTAGGGAGAGTAGGAATGAGTGTGGCAAGAACCTTTGCTTCATTAGGAGCAAGAGTTCAGGTTGGTGCAAGAAAGAGTGAGCATATTGCTCGTATAACGGAAATGGGCTTAACTCCATTCCATATTAACGATTTAGCGCAGCATGTTCGCGATGTAGATATTTGCATCAATACGATCCCACATTTGGTCGTAAGTGCTTCGGTAATTTCGCGAATGCCCTCACATACATTGATTATTGACCTTGCCTCAAAGCCAGGAGGAACGGATTTTCGCTATGCTGAAAAACGCGGAATAAAAGCGTTGCTTGCACCGGGTTTACCGGGAATCGTAGCCCCAAAAACGGCTGGGCAAATATTAGCCAACGTTCTTTCTCAATTGCTTCAGGATGATTTTCAATCTAGGAAGGGGAAAGTAACATGAATTTGAAGGGAAAAAGAATAGGTTTTGGATTAACAGGATCGCATTGCACCTATGATGCCGTCCTTCCTGAAATAGAAAATCTTGTCAATGCAGGAGCAGAAGTTCTACCAGTGGTCACTTTTACCGTTCAAAATACAGAAACTCGTTTTGGAAAGGGCGAGGATTGGATTCATCGAATTGAAGAAATCACAGGAAATAAGGTGATTGATTCCATTGTAAAAGCAGAACCCCTGGGACCGAAAATTCCACTTGACTGTATGGTCATCGCTCCACTTACAGGAAATTCCATGAGCAAACTGGCGAATGCCTTGACAGATTCTCCGGTGCTCATGGCAGCGAAAGCAACGTTAAGAAATGGGAATCCCGTAGTATTAGCTATTTCTACAAATGATGCACTCGGCTTAAATGGGGTGAACTTAATGAGGCTTATGGCAACGAAAAATATCTATTTTGTTCCTTATGGACAGGATGATCCCATTAAAAAACCAAACTCCATGGTTGCACGAATGACGATGCTGAAGGAATCTGTGGAATCCGCTCTCGAAGGGAAACAAATTCAGCCTGTCATTGTAGAAAGATATCGCGATTAAAGGACCCTTTCTGCTTTTTTCGGCAATAGGACAAAAAATTTTGCTTCTATAGCGAATGAATATGGTAAAATAAGTTTTATTATAAGATTCAATCAACCATGTTATATATTTAAGCGAAGAAAGGCAATGGAGAAGGCGGAAGTCATGTCCGCCTCATCCAATCATCTGATTTCACTTTTGCCGGAAAAAGCTTACCAAATCTATTGGAATTGGAAGGGGAAACTTAGATATGACAGTGAAAAAAGGATTTCATGTTGCAGTTGTTGGGGCAACAGGCGCAGTAGGTGGGCAAATGCTTCAAACTTTGGAAAATAGAAATTTTCCCATCTCTAAATTAACTTTATTATCCTCAAGTCGTTCTGCTGGGAAGAAGTTAACCTTTAAAGGTGAAGAATATACGGTACAAGAAGCAAAACCTGAAAGCTTTGAAGGGGTGGATATTGCTTTATTTAGCGCTGGTGGAAGTGTTTCAAAGGCATTGGCACCAGAAGCTGCAAAACGCGGTGCCATTTGTGTGGATAATACAAGTGCATTCCGCATGGATCAGGATACTCCACTTGTTGTCCCTGAAGTGAATAAGGCGGATCTTCACGAACATCATGGAATTATTGCGAATCCAAACTGTTCAACCATTCAAATGGTCGTTGCACTTGAGCCGATTCGCCAAAAATTTGGTCTAAAAAAAGTGATTGTTTCCACTTATCAAGCAGTATCAGGAAGCGGGGCTTCAGCCATTGAAGAATTGAACCAACAAACGAAAGCAATCGTTTCTGGTGAAAGCTTTGAACCGAAAATTTTACCTGTTAAGTCTGATAAATTGCATTATCAAATTGCTTTTAATGCCATTCCGCAAATTGATGTTTTCGAGGATAATGGTTTCACTTATGAGGAAATGAAAATGATTAATGAAACAAAGAAAATCATGCATTTACCAGAAGTACAGGTAGCAGCAACTTGCGTGAGAATTCCAGTTGCAACCGGACATTCTGAATCTGTCTACTTTGAAATCGAAGAAGATGGGGTAACAGCGAATGATTTGAAGGAAATATTCGCCACTGCACCTGGAGTTATTCTTCAAGATGACCCAAGTAATCAAATCTATCCAATGGCTGTAGATTGTGTGGGTAAAAATGATGTTTTTGTTGGCCGAATTAGAAAGGATTTAGATGAACCAAAGGGATTTCATATGTGGGTAGTATCTGATAATCTACTTAAGGGTGCAGCATGGAACTCAGTTCAAATTGCCGAAAGCTTAATTCATTTAGGATTAGTAAAAGAAAAATAATCAACATGTGAGTAAAAGCTCCCGATAAGTCAAAATGTCATATATCAATTAAACTAAATGAAAATGGGATCTTTTTTTGAGGTGTTATCATGAAAATTATTGTTCAAAAATTTGGCGGAACCTCTGTTCGTGATGAAAAAAGCAGAGAGCATGCTAAAAAGCATATTGAACATGAATTAGCGATAGGATACAAGGTAGTGGTTGTTGTTTCAGCGATGGGACGCAATGGGGATCCATATGCAACGGATACATTACTTTCATTAATTGGTGGGACGAGAGGCAAAATCAGCAAAAGAGAAAGTGATAGCTTACTTGCATGTGGTGAAATTATCTCCAGTGTTGTTTTTTCAAACATGTTGTTGGAAAGTGGAATAAATGCGACTTCATTAACTGGAGCACAAGCAGGTTTCCTTACTAATAATGAGCATTCCAACGCTAAAATTGTGGAAATGAAGTGTGAACGCTTATTCGAAGAATTAGAGGATTATGATGTAGTGGTCGTGGCAGGATTTCAAGGGGCAGGACCAAACGGGGATACCACAACCATTGGTCGTGGTGGCAGTGATACCTCAGCCGCTGCTCTTGGTGCTGCATTAAATGCCGAACGCATTGATATTTTTACCGATGTTGAAGGGATTATGACAGCAGATCCAAGGCTCGTTGATAATGCGAGACCACTTCCGCAGGTGACGTATACCGAAGTGTGTAATTTGGCCTATCAAGGGGCGAAAGTGATTCACCCACGCGCCGTTGAAATTGCCATGCAGGCGAAGATACCTCTAAGGATTCGCTCTACTTATTCCGAGGGTCTAGGGACTTTAGTAGCGGATTTACCGGACCATAATTTGGGTAGTGATATATCTGAAAGATTAATAACTGGAATAGCCCATCTTTCTCCTGTCACGCAAATTAAGGTATTTCCGAAGAAGGATCAATATAATTTACAAACAGAAGTATTCCAGTCCATGGCTAATGAGAAGATTAGTGTGGATTTCATCAATATCTCACCAAGTGCCGTTATTTATACGGTAACAGATGAGATGACAGATAAGGCAGTTGAAGTACTAAGAAATCTTGGACATGAACCAAGTTTAGAAAGAAATTGTGCAAAGGTATCAGTAGTTGGTGCAGGAATGGCAGGAGTCCCAGGGATTACTTCAAAGATTGTATCAGCTCTTTCAGAAAGTGGTATTCGCATTTTGCAATCTGCTGATAGTCATACAACGATTTGGGTTCTTGTAAAGCAAGATGATTTAGTCCAAGCGGTGAATGCATTGCATGCTGCATTTGAGTTAGAATCAGATGCTAATTCAAAATAGGGCATTAAGATTTAAACAGATAGGAGTGAGAAAAGTGGTTTTATTTGGTAGAGTGGCAACGGCGATGGTGACACCATTTGATATAAAAGGACATATCGATTTTCAAAAAACAACCGTTCTGATTAATCACTTAATTGAAAATGGTACAGATACAATTGTCGTGGCGGGTACAACGGGGGAATCTCCAACCTTAACGAAGGAAGAAAAAATTGCCCTTTTTCAGCATGTTGTAAAAGTTGTTGATAAAAGGGTTCCGGTTATTGCTGGTACTGGAAGTAATAACACGTATGATTCCATCCTATTAACAAAAAAGGCGGAAGAGATTGGCGCAGATGCGATTATGATCGTCGCTCCGTATTATAATAAGCCAAACCAGGAAGGATTGTATCAACATTTCAAAGCAATTGCTGAAAGTACTTCCCTTCCAGTGATGGTATACAATATCCCGGGAAGATCGGTCGTTAATATTCAGCCGGATACGATTATTCGCCTGTCACAAATTTCTAATATCGTGGCGGTTAAAGAGGCTAGCGGTAATTTAAGTGCAATGACAAAAATTATTGCAGAGACGGATAATGATTTTCTTCTATATAGTGGTGATGATGGATTAACTCTTCCAGTAATGGCGATCGGTGGAGCAGGAATCGTTTCGGTTGCCTCTCATATTATTGGAAATGACATGCAAGAAATGATTCAGGCGTTTCTAAATGGTGAAAATGAAAAGGCAGCTAAGATTCATCAAAGAATATTGCCAATCATGGAAAGCTTATTTAAGGCTCCAAGTCCTACTCCGGTTAAAACAGCTTTGCAACTGAAAGGTCTGGATGTCGGTTCCGTCCGTTTGCCATTAGTTCCTCTTTCCGAGCAAGAAAGAGTTGCATTGGCTAAAACTTTAAATAGTTATCAATAATGTTAGAAAAAATATTTCGACAAATTTCTTCCTAAGGCAATTCTTATTATATATAGAAAAAGCCAATCAGATTCGTTAAAATCTGGTTGGCTTTTTCTATATGGCTCGTTTTCAAAATATGGCAGATTTTGTCGTTAATAAATTGGGTTGTAAAGGTTTTCTATCATCAAGTATAATAGTCATAACTGATTTCGATCGGAAAGTTTCAACATAGGAGGATACTGAAGTGAAAAAAAGAAAGAATGAAATCATTAAATTGATGCCACTTGGTGGAGTAGGGGAAATCGGCAAGAATATGAATATTGTTGAAGTGGATGATGAAATATTCATTGTGGATGCTGGTCTTATGTTTCCCGAAAATGAAATGCTCGGAATCGATATTGTCATCCCTGATTTTACATATTTAATACAAAATGGTGAGAGAGTAAAGGCTGTTTTTTTAACTCATGGACATGAGGATCATATTGGTGCCCTGTCTTATTTGCTAAGACAAATTAAGGTGCCTGTATATGGGACACGCTTAACGTTAGCACTGGCGAAAGCAAAATTGAAAGAGCAGGAATATAAGGGGAATGTTCAATTTAATGAAATTCATTCCAATTCCATCATCGAATTTGATTCGGTAAATGTGAGCTTCTTTAAAACAAATCATAGTATTCCAGATTCTGTTGGTATTTGTATTCATACCTCGGAAGGAACTATAGTCCATACTGGAGATTTCAAGTTTGATCAGGCTGCAACGGATTTATATAAACCTGAGATTGGCAAAATGGCACAAATAGGAGAAGAAGGAGTCTTATGTCTATTATCGGACAGTACGGAAGCGGAAAAACCAGGCTACTCCATTTCTGAAGGGGTCATCTCCCGCGAAATGGCAGATGCATTCTATAATGCTTCAGGAAGAATTATTGCTGCATGTTTTGCTTCTGATTTAAGTCGCATTCAGCATGTGTTTGATGCGGCCTATGAAAGTAGAAGGAAGGTTATCCTCTTAGGAAAAAGTTCACAACGAATTCTCGATATTGCCTTAAGTTTGGATTATCTTCGCGTTCATGATGAAATTATTATTCCGATAACAGAAATGAGCCACTATGCCGATGATGAACTTGTCGTTTTAACGACAGGGATCCAGGGTGATTTTATTGAAGTTTTACAGAAAATGGCGAAACAAAATTATAAACATATGAATATTAAACCAGGTGACACTGTATTAATTGCAGCTTCAACGTTAATTGGCAATGAGGTTTTTGTCTATAAAACGATTGATATGCTATATCGGGCAGGGGCCAATGTCTTAACCAAAAAAAATATGGTGAATAATTCAAGTCACGGACATCATGAAGAACTTAAATTTATGATTAATTTAATGAATCCCAAATATTTTGTTCCGATTCATGGTGAATTTAGAATGCTGAAGGCACATGCGAAAATCGCCAAGGAATGCGGCCTCACGGATGATTCCATTTTTATTGTTGAAAAAGGCGATTGTCTTGAATGGAAAAATGAACGTCTTAGATTTGGCGGAAAGGTTCCTTCTGGCAATGTTCTAATAGATGGAAGTGGTGTAGGCGACGTAGGAAATATTGTTTTGAGAGATCGTAGATTATTATCTCAAGATGGAATCTTAATTGTAGTAGTGACTCTAAATAGGGTAGATAAAAAAATAACTGCCGGACCGGAAATTATTTCTAGAGGATTTGTCTATGTGAGAGAATCAGAGGAATTAATGGTAGAAGCGACGAAACTCGTTAAGGAAATTGTAGAAAAAAACATTGGCAAGGAGACATTTGATTGGGCGAGCATTAAACAGGACATGCGTGACCAGCTTTATCAATTTTTATTTGAAAAAACCAAGCGTCGTCCTATGATTTTACCAATCATCATGGAAGTTTAATGAATAAAAATGGGTCTATCTCTTTCAAGAGAAGACCCATTTTTATTTTTCTAATGTGAAATCATGGATTCCATTTGTTCTTTTTGGCATGAAAATCTGTTGGGTGTTTCATACTAAACATATCATGTGTGAAGGGAGAATTGGAATGGATAGAGAAAAGGAACAGAGTGAAACGGTTAACAATGAGGATCAAGATCAGCCGAAAGAAGATAAACCGTCTTCCTTAATGGAAAAGATCCAGCAATTAGGTCAAACGAATGTTCCTCAATTATCTCAGGATACAAGAATCCATTGTTTAACGATTGTCGGTCAAATTGAAGGTCATATACAATTACCTCCACAAAATAAAACAACCAAGTATGAGCATCTTATTCCACAATTAGTTGCGATTGAGCAAAATCCAAAAATTGAAGGCTTGTTAGTGATTTTGAATACAGTTGGGGGCGATGTGGAAGCAGGACTTGCGATTGCTGAGATGCTAGCCTCTATTTCAAAACCGACTGTATCGATTGTACTTGGAGGAGGTCATTCGATCGGGGTTCCGATTGCAGTGTCATGCAATTATTCCTTTATCGCAGAAACAGCTACGATGACGATTCATCCGGTTAGGTTAACGGGCCTCGTTATTGGTGTTCCGCAAACTTTTGAGTATTTGGATAAAATGCAGGACCGCGTCATTAATTTTGTGACAAAGCATTCAAATATAACAGAAGTTCGATTTAAAGAGCTCATGTTTGAAAAAGGGAATTTAACAAGAGATATTGGAACCAATGTTGTTGGAACAGATGCAGTAAAATATGGTCTTATCAATGAAGTTGGCGGTCTTGGAGCAGCTATGAAAAAATTAAATGAATTGATTGATTTAAATAAGGATGAAAGTGAGAGTATGGTTCAATGATTCTATATACAATGATGCCTCATGATATGATTTTTCCGACTAATCAAGATGATTTTTCAAAACAGAAAATGGTCTCATTTGATGGTATTCCATTGCTTGTGGAAAAAGATGATCAATCTCAACAATATCGAGTTTTGAGGGTTTTAAGCAGTGATCCGGTCCATTATTTAGATGGTAGATGTGAGCCCGGTTCTTATCTATCTATCCTAGAGGTTGAATAAGATAAATAGACAAAAATGTGGTATAATTAGGATAAACTTCAGGAAGCAGCCAAATAGGGCTGCTTTCTTCATTGATTATGATGAGACTGGATATGCAAATATTCCCTTTTTGAGTAGTGGTACGTAATTATGAACTGATAAGGTGATTCTATGGTAAAAAGGAAGAAAAGAAAAACAAGACAAAAGGAAAAATTCAAGCGATCCGTGCAATTTGAGCTATTAGGAATCATATTGATTGCTCTTGCTGCTATATCCATAGCAAAGCTTGGAGCGGTTGGAAAGGCAGTTGTCCTGTTTTTTCGCTTTTTTTTGGGCGAATGGTACATGGTCTCTCTTATCGCTTTAGTCGTATTGGGTGTTTACTTTATGTGGAAAAGGGCGGTCCCATTTTTATTTCATACAAAGTTAATCGGACTTTATCTCATTTTTTCAGCTATATTGCTATTAAGTCATGAAAAGTTGTTTGAATTGTTATCGAATGGTGAAAAATTCGCGAATCCCAGTGTAATTAAAAATACTTGGGAACTGTATCAAATGGAAATTAAAGGCGAGACAAGTACAACTGATTTAGGTGGCGGTATGCTTGGAGCTGTTCTTTTTGCCGCTAGCCACTATTTATTTGCAGATGCGGGAACGAAAATTATCGCCTTTGTTTTATTCATCATTGGTTTTGTTTTACTGACTGGGAAAACATTTGGTGATGTTCTTGGTAAGGTGTTTATCGCCATCTATCAATTTATAAAACAACAGTGGAATGCGTTTAAAGAAGATACGAAGGAATGGAAAAATAATAAAAAGAAGAAGAATACGGCAAAAAGGGAAAAACGGAAAGAAAAACGAATCGCGGAAAAACCTCCTGTCGAACCTGAGGCAGAAGTTGAGGAACCACTTCCCGAGCCAATCATCTCTAGCTTTGCGCAAAAGGTTCAACATCCAGAAACATTGGCTGAAAACAGCAGAACAAATCCAGTACATGAGGAAATGGATGAGGTGGATGATGGTTCTCCTCCAATGATGTTTACAGAGGTAGAAAATGTGGATTATCAATTACCTCCTCTACATATTTTGAAATTTCCCAAACAAGCTGATCAAAGTGGAGAATATGAAATGATTCATTCCAATGCAGCAAAGCTTGAACGAACCTTTCAAAGCTTTGGCGTGAAGGCTAGAGTGACTCAGGTCCATTTAGGACCAGCTGTAACTAAATATGAAGTTCATCCAGATGTCGGAGTCAAGGTAAGTAAGATTGTTAATCTCAGTGATGATTTAGCACTTGCGTTGGCAGCGAAGGATATCAGAATTGAAGCTCCAATACCAGGAAAGTCCGCAATAGGGATTGAAGTCCCCAATTCCGAAATTGCGGTGGTGTCATTACGGGAAGTCATTGAAGCAACGCAAAATGAAAAGCCGGAATCAAAACTTTTGATTGGGTTAGGCCGCGACATTACGGGAGAAGCTGTCCTTGCTGAATTGAATAAAATGCCCCATTTACTTGTTGCAGGGGCAACAGGTAGTGGGAAGAGTGTGTGTATTAATGGCATTATTACAAGTATTCTTATGCGGGCAAAGCCCCATGAAGTGAAACTGATGATGATTGATCCGAAAATGGTGGAATTAAATGTTTATAATGGGGTTCCCCACCTTTTAGCACCTGTTGTGACAAATCCGAAAAAAGCAGCTCAAGCCCTAATGAAGGTTGTCAATGAAATGGAGCGGCGTTATGAGTTATTCTCCCATACAGGCACGAGAAATATTGAAGGTTATAATGAACATGTGAGAAGACAAAATGCTGAAGAAAATGAAAAACAGCCATTATTACCTTTTATTGTGGTAATCGTGGACGAGCTTGCGGATTTAATGATGGTTGCCTCTTCAGACGTTGAAGATGCTATTACTCGCTTGGCACAGATGGCTCGTGCTGCAGGAATTCACTTAATTATTGCGACACAAAGACCTTCTGTAGATGTCATTACTGGAGTCATTAAAGCTAATATCCCTTCCAGAATTGCCTTTGCCGTTTCTTCACAAACGGATTCGAGAACGATTTTGGATATGGGAGGTGCAGAGAAGCTTCTAGGGAGAGGGGATATGCTCTTCATGCCTGTTGGGGCTTCAAAACCGATTCGCGTTCAAGGCGCCTTTCTTTCAGATGATGAGGTAGAAGAGGTCGTGGATTTTGTTATTTCTCAACAAAAGGCTCAGTATCAGCAGGATATGATTCCTGATGATATCCCAGAAATAAACTCTGAAGTAGATGATGAATTATATAATGATGCCGTTGAGCTAGTAATCGAGATGCAGACTGCCTCTGTTTCCATGCTGCAGCGCAGATTTAGGATTGGTTATACAAGAGCTGCTAGATTAATTGATGAGATGGAGCTAAGGGGAATTGTTGGACCCTATGAGGGAAGTAAGCCTCGAACTGTGCTAATACCAAAGTCTTCTGATGAGGCTAGTTCTTCATTTTAGTGAAGGAAAAGTAAGTAAAAAATTGTGAAATCAAAATGAAATCATGAAAATAAGAAAAGAGCGGATATGTGGAGCTCTTTTCTTATTTTCCATTCAAAGTTTTGAAAGCGCTTTATTCTAGCGCTATTTTTGAAAAAAATGGCGTTATTATTGAGAAAAATCCTTATTTGGATTTTTGACATTATCGAGAAAAATAAAAATCTCTATTTATTTATACAAAAAAAAATGGTATATTATTGACGATTAGTAGGAATGGTAAAACATCAGAGGTCTGATGTCTATAGAGAAACTGGGGGAATGCCTACATGTCATCAATCAAGTCAGATAATCGACATTTGTATTTACAGGTCATTGATCGGCTGAAGCAGGACATTGAGCATGGCAACTATAAAGAAAAAGAGAAGTTGCCTTCGGAATTTGATCTTGCCAAGCAGCTGGGGGTTAGCAGAGCAACACTGAGGGAAGCGTTACGTATATTAGAAGAAGAAAACGTTATCATTCGTCGCCATGGTGTTGGAACTTTTGTTAATTCAAGGCCCTTGTTTACCTCTGGTATCGAGCAATTACAAAGTGTCACTGCAATGATTGAGCAAGCAGGTATGAAGCCAGGTACTATTTTTCTTAGCTCAGAAAAACATGTTGTAACCGAAGAAGATATGCGGCGATTCTCTTGTTCTAAAGAAGATTCTATGGTGGTAATTGAGAGAGTAAGGACGGCGAACGGTGACCCGGTGGTTTATTGTGTGGATAAGATTCCAGAAAATATTTTGCCAGCGAGGATATCACCAATTGAAACATCGATATTTGGAATATTAGAGGATGTTTCAAACCGGAAAGTTACATATGCTGTTGCCCAGATTGAACCTCTGGGGTATCATACGAAAATCTCACCTATCCTTAATTGTGACCATGAATCTGCACTGCTTGTTTTAAAGCAAATGCACTATGACGAGATGGACGAGCCAATTCTCTATTCGGTCAATTACTTTAGAGCGGATAAATTCAGTTTTCACGTTTTACGAAAAAGAATGTAATTCGTATATTTGGGGAAACTACAATTTGACGCGAGTAAAGTTCATTTCTACCAAATCAAAATAAAAAATAGGGGGCAACATCCTTGAAAAAGCGTAAATTTGGTTTAGCGCTATCACTTGTTTTAGCTGCTGGAACGATTTTAGGTGCTTGTGGCAACGGTGACGAAAAAGACAAAACAGCTGATAAAGGAACGAAAGAAGATAGTTTCTCAGTTGGGATGGTTACGGATATTGGCGGTGTTGATGACAAATCCTTTAACCAATCTGCATGGGAAGGTCTTTCTGCATGGGGTAAAGAAAGTGGAATGGAAAAAGGTAAAGGTGGATATGATTATCTTCAATCCAAATCTGATGCAGACTATACAACTAACCTCCAACGTTTAGCTCGTGAAAATTTCAACTTAATTTTCGGTATTGGCTATTTATTACAGCCAGCAGTTGAGGAAATTGCCAAACAACGAAAAGATACAAACTTTGCAATTGTTGACTCAACAGTTGATCAACCAAACGTAGCAAGTATTACATTCAAAGAACATGAGGGTTCATTCCTAGTTGGTGTTGTTGCTGGATTAGCGACTAAATCAAATAAAGTAGGATTTATTGGCGGTGTTGATGGAGACTTAATCAATAAATTCGAAGTAGGCTTTGTTGCAGGGGTAAAATCAGTTAACCCTAAAGCTGATGTAGATGTTGAATATGTAGGTTCCTTCGGTGATGCAGCAAAAGGTAAATCAATCGCAGACAAAATGTACAACTCTGGTATCGATGTTATCTATCATGCTTCAGGTGGTAGTGGTGAAGGATTGTTCGCAGATGCTGTAGAATTAAAGAAAAAAGATCCTAGTAGAACAATTTGGGCTATTGGTGTAGATAAAGACCAATCTGATCTTGGTAAAGTTGATGATAAAACAAATATCACTTTAACTTCAATGGTTAAACGTGTGGATATTGCTGTAAAAGACGTAGCACAAAAAGCGAAAGACGGCGAATTCCCTGGCGGAAAAATTCTTGAGTATGGACTTGAAGAAAATGCCATTGGTATTGCACCAACACAAGATAACTTAACTCCTGATATGTTAAAAGCAGTAGAAGAGTGGACAACTAAGATTAAAAACGGTGATGTTAAGGTTCCAACTACTCGCGATGAATTAAAGAACTTTAAATATTAATATGAATGAATGGAATAGAGGGCTATTTTATATGATAGCCCTCCATTTTCCTAGTGGAAAATAAAATTTCAAAGAAAGAATTGAATTGAAAGTAAAATTCAAATCTTTCTTTAGGATTTTATTATAAAAGTGGATAATAAAATTCATTATTTGTTTGAGGTAAGACCTCTTACAACCTACAATATTATGAATATTGTTTTTTAAGGAGTGAGTACAGGGTGGAATACGTTATTGAAATGCTTAACATTCGTAAAGAGTTTTCTGGTTTCGTTGCCAACGATAATATTACCCTGCAGCTGAGAAAAGGCGAAATACATGCCTTACTCGGTGAAAATGGCGCCGGAAAATCAACTCTAATGAATGTTTTATTTGGTTTATATCAACCGGAACAAGGGGAAATACGTGTTCATGGTAAGAAAGTAGATATCACCAATCCAAATATCGCTAATGATTTAGGGATTGGGATGGTACATCAACACTTTATGTTGGTTGATAAATTTACGGTAACAGAGAATATCATTCTTGGCAAAGAACCAAAAAAGGGTTTGAAGATTGATATTAAAAAAGCTGAACAAGAGGTTCGCGAAATTTCCGAGCGTTATGGACTGTCAGTCGATCCGCAAGCAAAGATTTCTGATATTACAGTTGGGATGCAGCAACGTGTTGAAATTTTGAAAACCTTATACCGTGGTGCAGAAATTTTAATTTTTGATGAACCAACAGCTGTATTAACTCCTCAAGAAATCCACGAATTAATTGGAATTATGAAAACTCTAATTAAAGAAGGAAAATCCATTATTTTAATTACACATAAATTAAAGGAAATAATGGAAGTAAGTGATCGTGTAACCGTTATTCGTAAAGGAAAAGGGATTGATACGCTCAATGTCTCTGAAACGAATGTTAATGAACTGGCAAGCTTAATGGTTGGCCGCGAGGTTGTGTTTAAGACAGAGAAGGTCGAAGCAAAACCTAAAGAGGAAGTATTGGAAATCAACAATTTAGTTGTCAAGGATTCTCGCGGAATTGAAGCAGTTAGAGGCTTGAATTTATCTGTTCGCGCTGGTGAAATTGTGGGAATTGCCGGAGTAGATGGCAATGGCCAGGGGGAATTAATCGAAGCAATCACAGGTTTACGAAAATCTGAAAGTGGAACGGTTAAAGTCAACGGGAAGGAAATTCAAAACCATTCACCAAGAAAAATTTTAGAAACGGGTGTAGGACATATTCCACAAGATCGTCATAAGCATGGACTTGTTTTAGACTATCCCATTGGAGAAAATATGGTTCTGCAAACCTATTATAAAGAGCCATACTCTAAGGCTGGTGTCCTAAATTATAAAAAAATCTATGAACATGCTAAAAAAGTCATTCAAGAATTTGATGTGAGGACTCCAAGTGAGAAGACGTTGGCGAGAGCACTTTCAGGTGGTAATCAGCAAAAAGCCATCATTGGCCGTGAAATCGATCGAAATCCAAACCTTCTTATTGCTGCACAGCCTACACGGGGGCTAGATGTTGGTGCGATTGAATTTATTCATAAGCGTTTGATTGAACAGCGGGATCATGGTAAGGCTGTCTTACTTGTTTCTTTTGAATTAGATGAAGTCATGAATGTGAGTGACCGAATAGCTGTTATCTATGAAGGGAAAATCGTTGCAATCGTGGACCCTAAAGAAACAACCGAACAAGAGCTCGGTTTATTAATGGCTGGCAGTAAAGGTAAGGGAGAAGGTGTAGAGAAGCATGTCTAGTCGATTACAAAATATCATCGTACCAGTAATTTCTGTTATTTTGGGGATTATCGCAGGCGGAATTATCATGCTTATTAGTGGTTATAATCCAATAGATGGTTATGCTGCACTATGGAATGGAATTTTTGGTGAAGTATATTTTATGGGGGAAACCGTTCGCCAAATCACTCCATATATTCTTGCAGGATTGGCGGTTGCATTTGCCTTTAAAACAGGACTTTTCAATATCGGAGTTGAAGGACAGTTTATCGTGGGCTGGACAGCAGCCGTTTGGGTTGGAGTTGCTTTTGATTTACCTAAATTTATTCATTTACCTTTAGCTTTACTTGCAGCAACTGTTGCTGGGGCTTTATGGGCATTTATTCCGGGATTATTAAAAGCAAAGCTAAAAGTTCACGAAGTTATCGTAACCATAATGATGAACTATATTGCTTTATATGTAACCAATGCACTTATTCGTGGTGTTATCGCAGTTAAAGGGGATACAACAGAAACGGTTCACCGTTCCGCATCCCTAAGATCATCATTTTTAGAAAGCATTACGGACTATTCACGGATGCACTGGGGGATTATCATTGCACTCGTAGCTGCGTTTGTGATGTGGTTTATCCTTGAAAAAACAACTTTAGGCTATGAATTACGTTCTGTTGGATTTAACCAGCATGCTTCTCAATATGCAGGGATGAATGTTGGGAGAAACATCATTTTATCCATGGTGATTTCAGGTGCTTTTGCAGGCCTAGCAGGTGCAATGGAAGGGCTTGGAACCTTCGAATATGCTTCCATTAAATCAGCTTTTACTGGCGTTGGTTTTGATGGGATTGCGGTTGCGTTATTAGGAGCAAACTCTGCAATTGGTGTTATTTTTGGAGCTATATTATTTGGGGGCCTAAAAATAGGTGCCTTGAATATGCCGCTTGAGGTGGGAGTTCCAAACGAATTAGTTGATATTGTTATTGCCTTAATTCTTTTCTTTGTCGCTTCAAGCTACATTATCAAATGGGCGATTTCACGTTTTAAAAAGGGGGGGAAATAAATGGATGTCATGCAAGTTTTAGAATTCATAATTTCATCAACGATTTTTATGGCCGCTCCTCTTGTTTTTACTGCATTAGGCGGGGTATTTTCAGAACGATCTGGTGTTATTAACATCGCATTAGAAGGATTAATGTGTTTTGGAGCCTTTGTTGCGATTGTCTTTAACCTCACTTTTGCGGATACTTTTGGCGATGCAACGAAATGGATTGCTTTATTGGTTGCAGCCATTTTAGCTGGAATTTTCTCCCTACTCCATGCAGTAGCGTCCATCTCTTTCCGCGCTGACCAAACCATCAGTGGGATTGCGATGAACTTTTTAGCTTTAGGGTTAGCCATTTTCTTAGTAAAGAAATTCTATGGCAAAGGGCAAACAGATGTTATCACTGACCGTTTTTATAAGACGGATGTTCCTTTCTTAAGTGATATTCCAATTATTGGTCCATTGTTCTTTTCCAATGTTTACTATACTTCCTTTATTGCTATTGTTGTGGCAATCTTAGCATGGTACATTATTTTTAAAACACCATTTGGTTTAAGATTACGCTCTGTTGGTGAACATCCATTAGCAGCAGATACAATGGGGATTAATGTTGTAAAAATGCGATATATCGCTGTTTTCATTAGTGGGATTCTTGGTGGTCTTGGTGGTGCTGTTTATGCCGAAACCATTACGATGAACTTTGGACATTCAACGATTGCAGGACAAGGCTTCATGGCTTTAGCGGCGATGATCTTTGGAAAGTGGCATCCAATTGGTGCCCTTGGAGCTGCTATTTTCTTCGGCTTTGCCCAAAGCTTAAGTATTGTAGGTTCAAGTATTCCATTATTAAAAGATGTTCCGGATGTTTATCTATTCATAACACCATATGTATTAACAATTCTGGCACTAGCAGGTTTTATCGGCCGTGCAGAAGCTCCAAAAGCAGATGGTGTTCCATATATTAAAGGGCAACGATAAAGAAAACTCGTCGATTGGCGAGCCCCTAAGGGCGAAGACAGAGGCGTAGTTGACCTTATACTAAATTCCTAAAATTGGCCACAGCGCCCGAGTTTCTTCTTTGCAGCCAATTTATTCATTCTTTACGTATAAGAAGAAACCTGTCAGTCTTTAGGCTGATGGGTTTCTTTGTTTTTCACTTAATTTTTGAAGGAAGAATGTTTTTATTAACTTAATATCCAATTACTTGAAAATTGGAATCCATGCAAGTTATAGTAAGAATATGTTTAGCACATAGGGTAAACATATGATTATTACGTTTAAGCTCTTTAAATGATCAAGAAAGCAAAATGATTTGAAAATGGATTACATAGAATGAATAAACAGGTTTAGAAGGAGGCAGGTTATGGCGATTATTTCAGAATCCGTTGAAGAAATGAAGGGCTATAAGCTTCATCTTGTGAAATCAGATAAATACAAAACAAATACGTTTGTCTGGAAAATGAAATCACCTTTGTTAGAAGAAACGGTGACCAAAAGAGCTCTCTTACCTTATGTATTGCAAAGCAGTTCAAAGAATTATCCAACTACAGCAAAGTTACGTGCCTATCTTGATGATTTATACGGAGCATCCCTTTATGTTGATTTAGCAAAAAAGGGTGAGTATCATGTAATCAGTTTTTCTCTGGAAATAGCGAATGAAAAGTTTTTATCGGACTCAACGCCGTTATTAAGAAAAGGAATTGAATTATTTGCTGAAATCTTGAAAAATCCGAATCAAAACGGGATTTCCTTTGACGTAGACACTGTAGAACGGGAGAAGCGAACATTAAAGCAACGAATTCAATCTGTCTTTGATGATAAAATGAAATATGCAAGTAATCGACTTGTTGAAGAAATGTGTGAAGGAGAACGATATTCGCTCTCAACATTCGGTGAGAAGGAACAGGTTGATGCCATTACAGCGGAAAGTTTATTTACTTATTACGAACAGGCATTTAAAGAAGATGAGCTTGATTTTTATGTGATTGGTGATGTGGACTTCAAGGAAGTAAGCTCCATCTGTGATGAACTATTATCATTTTCAAATCGCACAAGCCCATTACTAGAAAGAAAGAAAGTAACCATAGATAAAGTTAATGAAGTCAAGGAGAACCAGGATATTAAACAAGGAAAGTTGAATATCGGTTTTCGAACAAATATTTATTATGGCGATAACGACTATTATGCCCTTCAAGTTTTTAATGGAATATATGGGGGATTTTCCCATTCAAAGCTGTTTATTAATGTGCGCGAGAAAGCAAGTCTTGCCTATTATGCTGCAAGTAGATTGGAAAGTCATAAAGGCTTAATGATGGTCATGTCTGGTATTGATAATAAAAACTATGACCAGACTGTAACCATCATTAAAGAACAGATGGACGCCATGAAAAAGGGCGACTTTACAGGCCAAGAGCTTGAACAGACAAAGGCTGTCATAAAAAATCAAATGCTTGAAACGATTGATTCTGCAAGAGGATTGGTTGAAGTCCTTTATCATAACGTGGTTGCAAAAACCGATATTACCTTAGACACATGGCTTCAAGAAACAGATAAAGTAACAAAAGAGGAAGTCATCCATGTTGCACAAAAGATTGAATTAGACACTATTTATTTTCTTACTGGATTGGAGGCGGGCAAATAATGGAGAAAATATCTTTTGACCAGCTTCAGGAGGAATTATTTCATGAAAAACTAGAAAATGGTTTAGAAGTTTATATTCTTCCAAAAAAAGGTTTTAATAAAACGTATGCGACTTTCACAACGAAATATGGTTCCGTTGACAATTACTTTGTTCCAGCTGAAAAAAGTGAATTTACAAAGGTACCTGATGGAATCGCCCACTTTTTAGAGCATAAAATGTTTGAAAAGGCAGATGGAGATGTCTTTCAGCAGTTTAGCAGACAAGGGGCTTCTGCCAACGCCTTCACTTCTTTTACAAGAACGGCCTATTTATTCTCAAGTACTTCTGATGTGGAAAAGAATTTAGAAACTCTCATTGATTTTGTGCAGGATCCCTATTTTTCAGAGAAAACAGTGGAAAAGGAAAAGGGGATTATCGGCCAGGAAATTACGATGTATGATGATAATCCGGATTGGCGCCTCTATTTTGGTTTGATTCAGAATATGTATAAAAATCATCCGGTAAAAATCGATATCGCAGGTACGATTGAATCGATTTCGCATATAAACAAGGATTTGTTATATGAATGCTACTATACATTCTACCATCCAAGCAATATGCTCCTGTTTGTTGTCGGACCGGTGGATCCAGAGGCAATCATGGATCAGGTAAGAGAGGATCAGGCGAAAAAGACCTATCATGAGCAACCGGAAATTAAACGGAAATTTGCTGAGGAAATCGAAGCGGTTGCAGAGAAAAAGCAAATTTTAAAAATGAACGTCCAAACATCCAAATGTTTGGTAGGGATGAAGGCTGTTGATGTAGATATCCAAGGAGAAGAGATGTTAAAAAAGGAATTGACGGTTAATATTCTTCTTGATTTACTCTTTGGAAAAAGCTCGGATAATTATAATCAATTGTATGATTCAGGCTTAATTGACGAAACCTTTTCCTATGATTTTACTCAAGAAAAGGGTTTTGGATTTGCCATGATTGGTGGAGATACAAGCGACCCTGAAAAATTAGCGGATACATTAAAAATGATGTTATTTGCTGCACATAATGGGAAAGTGACGGAGGAAATGTTAGAACGAACCAAGAAGAAAAAGATTGGTGGATTTTTACGAGCAGTCAATTCTCCAGAATACATTGCTAATCAATTTACGCGTTATGCTTTTAATGAAATGGATCTTTTTAATGTCGTTCCGGCTCTTGAAAAAATCACTTTAGCGGATGTTTTAGCTGTAGCAAAGGATTTCATTAAGGAGGAGCGGTTCACCGTTTGTCAGGTTATTCCTAAAGGATAAAGGATTCTTTTTTAGGCTTTTTCTCAAAAAAATTGAGAGTAAAGCCTTTTTCTTTTGATGATTTGCAATAGTGGAAGGATGTGACCATACTATAAAGTGAAACTTCCATCAGTGGGGGTTTTCATTCATCCCCCACTGATGGTTAGTCACGCAAAGCCTGATTGATTTTTCTAAGGGCTGAAGCCCAAAGAAAAATCTTATTTCACTTATCACGCTCAATAACGCCACGTCCTGTGGCTTTCGCCTGACTAGGACATCCTGTCCGTCGTCGGACCTTTACGGACAGTTGATCTCTCACTTATCTTCTTCGTATTCTCAGAATCTTGAAGTGGGAGTCTTACTGTCCGTTAAGAGTGGGATAAAAGATGTAAGCATTTTTACTGTGGGGTAGAGGACATGAATAAATACATATTAATAACAGGTGCTAGCGGGGGAATTGGTCAAGCCATCGCCAAAAAACTGGCACAACAAGGGTATTCCTTATATTTACACTATTATAAAAATCAAACTGGTATGGAAAGGCTTTTAGAGGAGCTTAAGGAGTATGGCGGGGAGTATATTCCGATCAAGGCAGATTTAGCTTCAAAGGAGGGATATAAAGAACTGACGCAAAATATTTTCTCCTTGGATGGAATGATACATAATAGCGGAATAAGTCACTATGGACTTGTGATGGATTTAGACCCAAACTTGCTTGAAATTATGATGCGGATCCATGTTACATCCCCTATTTTGGTTACGAAGGAATTATTGCCGAAGATGCTTTCTAAACAAGCTGGAAGTATCATTTTTATCTCATCCATTTGGGGGCAAATCGGCGCTGCATGTGAAGCCGCGTATTCTGCAGCTAAGGGTGCGCAAATCGCTTTTATGAAAGCGTTAAGTAAAGAGGTAGCCTATAATGGGATTCGGGTGAATGCGGTTGCCCCTGGAGCCATTCAAACGGCTATGCTTGAAGGTTTTACGAAAAAAGAGCTTGAGGATATTCAGGGAGAAATTCCGATGGGGAAGCTAGGCAGTGCAGAAAATGTAGCGGACGCAGTGAATTTTCTCTTATCTGAGCAAGCTTCTTATATGACGGGTCAGGTTTTATCGGTAAATGGCGGCTGGTTTATGTAGAAAAAAATGCAGGCAATTTCAGTGCCATGAATATTTTTGTCCTCCTTATGCAAAATATAGTTGTACTACCTAAAAAGGAGGATAATACATGTCTGTACTAGAAAATTGGCAACAATGGAAGGATTTTTTAGGTGACCGATTAGATCATGCACAAAATCAAGGGATGAACAAAGAAGTTATTAATGATCTTGCCTTTCAAATTGGAGATTATTTAGCGAAACAGGTAGAACCAAAAAATGAGCAGGAAAGAATTCTAGCTGATCTTTGGTCTGTTGCAACACCAGAAGAGCAGCATGCAGTCGCTAGCATCATGGTGAAACTTGTTGAAAATAACGGAAGTCATTAAAATGAAGAGAGGGTAAGCCTCTCTTTTTATTATGGGAAAAATAAAAAACAATAATTATTCTATGTGTTTAGCTTGTGCTTGTTGCATCTATTCAAGCCGCCTCCGCTTTTCGTGTTGTCCAGCTCCGGCGGCTAGGGGCTCGAGGTCATAAGCCAAGCAGTCCATGGGAGGAAAAGGCACCTCCCACGGCCTGCTTGTCTTATGCTTGTCGCCCCTGTTCAACGATAAGTCAACATCGGTTCGTGCCTCACCGTGTTTCCTTTATCTCCTACGGCTGCAGTCCAGTCCATACGGCGCTGAGCAAGCCGCCTCCGCTTTTCGTGTTGTCCAGCTCCGGCGGCTAGGGGCTCGAGGTCATAAGCCAAGCAGTCCATGGGAGGAAAAGGCACCTCCCACGGCCTGCTTGTCTTATGCTTGTCGCCCCTGTTCAAGCCGCCTCCGCTTTTCTGTACATGTGGCATTATTTTAACATTTTATTATTGAATTTGGTTTTTTCTTTCATCTTAATGGAAAATCATATATTATAGTATGTGGAATCTATTGTATAATCATTGCTAGCAGCCATAGGAGGGGTTTTATGGAAAAAAAAGAATGGTATTTAGAATATGAAATTCAAAAAAACCGTCCTGGTTTGCTCGGTGATATTTCTTCATTATTAGGGATGCTTTCTATTAATATCGTAACGATTAATGGCGTTGACGAAGGGCGGAGAGGTTTATTAATCTTAGTAAAAGATGATGATCAGATTGTTCGCTTAGAATCAATTTTAAATACAATGGACACAATTAAAGTAATTAAAATTCGTGAACCAAAACTGCGTGATCGACTTGCAGTTCGCCATGGAAGGTATATACAAAGAGATGCAGATGATAAGAAGACCTTCCGATTTGTCAGAGATGAATTAGGATTACTAGTGGATTTTATGGCTGAATTATTTAAGCAAGAAGGGCATAAACTAATCGGTATTCGTGGCATGCCCCGTGTGGGAAAAACCGAATCCATTGTTGCAGCAAGCGTTTGTGCCAATAAACGTTGGTTATTTGTCTCCTCTACACTACTAAAGCAAACCATACGGAGTCAGCTCATTGATGATGAGTACAATGAAAATAACCTTTTTATTATCGATGGCATTGTCTCAACTAGAAGAGCAAACGAACGTCATTGGCAGCTTGTCAGAGAAATTATGTCACTTCCTGCAGTCAAAATAATTGAGCATCCAGATGTTTTTGTGCAAAATACCGAATATTCTTTGGAAGATTTTGATTCCATCATCGAACTTAGAAATGAACCTGAAGAAGAAATAAAATACGATGATGTTGAAAAAGAAAATATATTCTCTGATATGGATTTCGGAGGGTTTGATTTTTAGTATATTGGAAGGTGTTTTCGTTGTCAGAACTAGGGAATAGACTAAAAGAGGCTCGAATGAATAAAAATATGAGCTTGGACGATTTACAAACGGTTACGAAAATTCAAAAACGTTATTTACAAGGAATTGAAGAAGGAAACTATGACATGATGCCCGGAGCTTTTTATGTTCGTGCATTTATTAAACAGTATGCAGAAGCGGTTGGGCTTGAACCTGAAGAAGTATTTACGCAATATGCTTCAGAAGTACCGGCTACTCATAATGAGGATATTCCGGAAAAAATCTCTAGAGTTCAATCTAGAACAAGTATTTCTCCTAATCACTCAAAAATTTTTGATATTTTACCCAAAGTTTTAATTGCGATTATAGTTATTGGGATAATTGCGGCAATTTGGTATTTTCTGCAAAAAAATGCGAGCGATGCCGATCAAAATTCGAAAAAGAGTGATAATCAAACCGTTACATACCAAAAATCTGATAACTTAAAAACAGATGAAACAGATTCAAAGGATCAGTCTACTAAAGACGATGCGAATAAAGAAGAGCCTAGTAAAACTGAAGATAAAACTCAGGATGAAATGGCAAAAGAACCAACTCAAGAACTTACGGTTGCGGAATCAAAAGGTGATGCAACCACATACGAATTGAAGAATGCAGATGATTTTCAAGTGAAGATTGTTTCAACTGGAGAAACATGGATCAATATGTTAAACGGGAAAGGTTATTCCTTCTTTCAAGGTACGTTGAAAAAAGGGGAAACAGATAATAAGACCGTTGATTATTCAAAAGAAGAAGAAGCAGTTATTGTTGTTGGAAATGCAGCGAATACCGAAATCTACGTTAATGACCAAAAATTAGAGTATAAGGTATCTCCAACAGATGTGGTTACTCAGAATATA
This sequence comes from Cytobacillus sp. Hz8, assembly GCF_042263505.1. Lineage (NCBI taxonomy): Bacteria > Bacillati > Bacillota > Bacilli > Caryophanales > Bacillaceae > Cytobacillus > Cytobacillus sp. Hz8. The sequence continues at coordinate 205,191 of NZ_JBHKFI010000004.1, forward strand.
ACCATTAAGAAGGATGCAGATGATTCAGTGGGTGAATAGTCATCAAGGGATGACTATTTTTCACTTTCATATTAAAGAAAGACTTACACGTTCTTTTACACACGGAGGTCACATGAATGAATTTACCAAATAAAATCACAATCTCAAGGATATTTTTAATTCCAATCTTTCTCATCATTATGCTCGTCCCGTTTTCATGGGGGGAAATGACTATCCTCGGAGCGACGATGCCGGTTACTCATTTTGTGGGTGCGCTTATTTTTATTTTGGCTTCAACCACTGATTGGATTGATGGACATTATGCACGAAAATATAATCTCGTAACCAATTTAGGGAAATTTTTAGATCCATTAGCAGACAAATTATTGGTTTCCTCTGCTTTAATTGTTTTAGTTGACTTAGGTTACGCTCCTTCTTGGATGGTTATTATTATCATTAGCCGTGAATTTGCCGTTACTGGACTTCGTCTTGTCCTTGCAGGTGCAGGAGAAGTAGTTGCGGCTAATATGCTTGGAAAAATTAAAACCTGGACTCAGATTGTTGCCATATCTTCCTTGCTTTTGCATAATATTATTTTTGAGTTGATTTCTTTGCCTTTTGATACCATTGCCTTGTGGGTAGCTACCTTCTTTACCATTTTGTCTGGATGGGAATATTTCAGCAAGAATATGGATGCTTTTAAAAATTCAAAATAGCCATCCTACGGGCTTTAACTGTGTAGGGAATAAATCATATTAGAGGTGATGAATCAATGAACGCTGAGATCATAGCGGTTGGTTCGGAATTACTCCTTGGACAAATTGCCAATACCAATGCCCAATTTTTATCTCAAGAGTTAGCAAATATGGGAATTGATGTCTATTTTCATACAGTGGTTGGTGATAATTCTGTGCGACTTCAAGCTGCAATTGAAATCGCAGAAGATAGGGCCGATTTCATTATTTTTACAGGCGGTCTTGGACCAACGAAAGATGATTTAACAAAAGAAACCATTTCCCATCATCTTGGAAAGAATTTAATCATGGATGAATATGCATTGACTTCTATTGCGCAGTTTTTTCAAAAAACGAATCGAGTGATGACCGATAATAATCGGAAGCAGGCACTAGTATTAGAAGATTCATCCGTTTTGAGAAATGATCATGGAATGGCACCTGGAATGCTTTTTGAAGGTCCATCCAAGATGTATCTTCTTTTGCCTGGACCTCCGAAGGAATTAATTCCAATGTTCTTAACATATGGAAAGCCAATGCTTCTTGATAAGCTTAGGACAAACGAAAAAATTATTTCACGTGTCTTACGTTTTTTTGGAATCGGCGAGTCGATGCTTGAGACACAAATAGAAGATTTAATTGATCAGCAATCGAACCCGACTATTGCTCCTTTAGCAGCTGATGGAGAGGTGACATTGCGCTTAACGGCTAAGGCTGAGACGCTTGAAAAGGCAAAAAATGTAATTGATGATACAGAGGCAAAAATTCTAGCAAGAGTGGGCGAATATTTCTATGGCTATGATGATACAACTTTGATAAAGGAATTATTTCATTTATTAAAAGCTAAAAAATGGACGATAGCATGTGCTGAAAGTCTAACGGGTGGACTATTTCAAGAAGAATTGACTTCCCTTCCCGGTGCAAGTAATCATCTAAAAGGTGGAATTATTTGCTATACGAATGAAGTGAAGGAGCGAATTCTACGGGTGAGGAAAGAAACACTTGAAAATGAGGGAGCTGTTAGCGAACCATGTGCAGCTCAGTTAGCGGAAAATGTAGCTCATTTACTAGATACGGATATCGGCATAAGTTTTACTGGAGTTGCAGGACCTGGAGAATTAGAAGGGAAACCAGCAGGAACAGTATTTGTGGGAATATCTATGAAAAATGCACCAACAATCGTAAAACGATTATCTCTCGCAGGGTCAAGAGAGGCAAATAGAATGAGAACTGTTAAATATGGATGCTATTATTTAATTAATAGGATCAAAGAAATCACAGAGAGCTCTATTTAGCTTTCTGTGATTTTTAATGGAATCCCTTAAAAATTTTTTGAAAATCCCTTAAATAGTAAATATCAGCGCTCGTGACAGATCAAAAATTCATTTTTCTCTAGAGTAAAATGTGAATTTACTATCTATTTCACTTCTGAAAATAAACGAATGGATGTTCGATTTTTATCTCGACAAACAAATAAAAAACGGGTATAGTTAAGATAGAATTTCGAGCACGAATTTGTCTCGTTAAAGCATTATTTGTTATCTAAAGGAGGATTTATTTGTGAATGATCGTCAAGCAGCCCTTGAAATGGCGTTAAAACAGATAGAAAAACAATTTGGTAAAGGTTCTATTATGAAGCTCGGTGAAAAGACCGATCGTGAAATTTCTTCCGTGCCAAGTGGTTCATTAGCATTGGATGCAGCCCTTGGAATTGGGGGTTATCCTCGTGGAAGAGTCATTGAAATATATGGACCTGAAAGTTCAGGTAAAACAACAGTTGCTCTCCATGCCATTGCTGAAGTTCAAGCAGACGGCGGACAAGCAGCATTTATTGATGCAGAACATGCGCTGGACCCGATATATGCCCAAAAGCTTGGAGTAAATATCGATGAGCTATTATTATCGCAACCTGATACAGGGGAGCAAGCCCTTGAAATTGCGGAAGCGTTAGTCAGAAGTGGTGCGGTAGATATTATTGTTATTGACTCCGTCGCTGCCCTTGTACCGAAGGCTGAAATCGAAGGGGAGATGGGGGATTCCCATGTGGGTCTTCAAGCTCGTTTAATGTCTCAGGCCCTTCGTAAACTATCAGGAGCGATTAATAAATCTAAGACAATCGCTATTTTCATCAACCAAATCCGTGAAAAAGTGGGTGTCATGTTTGGAAATCCTGAAACTACGCCAGGTGGACGTGCGCTTAAATTCTATTCTTCTGTCCGTTTAGAAGTTCGACGTGCAGAACAATTAAAGCAGGGTACAGATATCGTCGGAAATAAGACAAAGATTAAAGTTGTAAAGAATAAGGTAGCGCCACCGTTCCGTACAGCTGAGGTGGATATTATGTATGGGGAAGGGATTTCAAAAGAAGGAGAAATCATTGACTTAGGTTCTGAACTCGATATTGTTCAAAAAAGTGGCTCTTGGTACTCTTATAATGATGAAAAGCTGGGCCAAGGTCGTGAAAATGCCAAGCTCTTCTTAAAAGAAAATCCAGATCTTCGCCTGGAAATTCAAAAGAAAATCCGCAATCATTATGGTTTAGATAATGTAAAAGTTGCTCCAAATGAGGATGAGGGACAAGAAGAATTTGAATTAACTGACTAAGTTAGCGGGTAACTATTTAATAGTTACCCTTATTTTTTAATAGTGGAAAAAGAAAAAAATTTTTAGTGATTTTTATTATATGCATATTACTTAAGGTTAATTCTAAATATTAGGAATTGCCGAAAGGACAAACCCTTGACAATAAAAATTTCCAGCTTTACAATTAGGATGTATATTTTACATTTTTATATGACTATTAAAACGTTTAAAAGCCCATGTGCTGTATATTGATGAGAACAATGTACATGCCGACACTTTAGAAAACGTAACACAAACAAGTTCATAGCAAGAGGAGGTGAAATGATGGATTTATTAGCAATCATCTCCATTTTGCTTGGTCTAATCGTAGGTGCAGTTGTTGGCTATTTTGTTCGTAAATCTTTTTCTGAGGCAAAAATAGCAGGAGCAAAGAATTCCGCTGAGCTTATTTTAGAGGATGCAAAGCGTGAAGCGGACTCCCTAAAAAAGGAAGCTCTTCTTGAAGCGAAGGATGAAATTCATAAGTTGCGTTCTGAAGCTGAACGTGAAGTTCGTGATCGAAGAAATGAACTGCAAAAACAAGAAAATCGTTTATTGCAAAGAGAAGAAAATCTTGATCGCAAAGACGAAACGCTAGATAAACGTGAAGCACAATTAGAAAAGAGGGACGATTCTCTAAACAAAAGACAACAGCATATTGAACAGATGGAAAGCAAAGTGGACGAGATGATACGTACACAACAAAATGAGCTTGAACGCATCTCAGGTCTAACTCGTGATGAGGCAAGGTCCATCATTTTAGAGCGAGTTGAGCAGGAATTATCTCATGAAACTGCTTTAATGATTAAAGAGAGTGAAAATAGAGTGAAAGAGGAAGCTGACAAGAAAGCGAAAGATATCTTGTCACTAGCAATCCAACGGTGCGCTGCAGATCATGTTGCTGAAACGACAGTATCCGTAGTCAACCTTCCAAATGATGAAATGAAGGGACGTATCATTGGTCGTGAGGGACGTAATATTCGTACACTTGAGACGTTAACGGGAATCGATTTAATCATTGATGATACTCCTGAAGCAGTTATTTTGTCAGGATTTGACCCGATTCGTCGTGAAACAGCCCGCTTAGCTCTAGAGAAGCTTGTTCAAGATGGTAGAATTCATCCAGCTCGGATTGAAGAAATGGTCGATAAGGCAAGACGCGAAGTGGATGAGCATATTCGAGAAATCGGTGAACAAACGACTTTTGAGGTTGGTGTTCATGGTCTTCATCCGGATCTTATCAAAATTCTTGGCCGCTTAAAGTTCCGTACAAGCTACGGACAAAATGTACTAAAGCATTCAATCGAGGTTGCCCAATTATCTGGATTACTTGCAGCAGAGCTTGGTGAAGATGAAACCTTAGCTCGCCGATCTGGTTTACTTCATGATATTGGTAAGGCAATTGACCATGAAGTAGAAGGAAGCCATGTTGAAATTGGTGTTGAGCTTGCAACGAAATATAAGGAACATCCTGTTGTCATTAATAGTATTGCCTCACACCATGGTGATACAGAACCAACTTCCATTATTGCAATCCTCGTGGCAGCCGCTGATGCATTATCAGCCGCAAGACCAGGTGCACGTAGGGAGACGTTGGAGAATTATATCCGACGCCTTGAAAAGCTTGAGGAAATTTCTGAGTCTCATGATGGGGTAGAAAAATCTTTTGCCATTCAGGCAGGTCGAGAAATTCGTGTGATTGTTAAGCCTGATCAAATTGATGACTTAGAAGCTCATCGCTTAGCAAGGGATATTCGAAAGAAAATTGAAGAAGAACTTGATTATCCAGGACATATTAAAGTAACAGTGATTCGTGAAACGAGAGCTGTTGAATACGCAAAATAAAGCGGTGCTTTTGCACTGCTTTATTTTTTGCTCTCTATTATTTTGGATTAACTTGAATAGAAAGCTTTAGTATTGTGATACAATTTAAATAATATCGATTTTTACATAGAAAGGGTCAATACATGAATATATTATTTATTGGGGATGTTGTAGGGTCACTCGGACGGGATATGGTCCATGAATATTTACCAAAATTGAAGGAAAAATATCGTCCGCATGTGACGATCATCAATGGAGAGAATGCCGCAGGCGGAAAAGGAATTACTGAAAAAATTTATCGGGGATTTCTGGAAGCAGGTGCACAGGCCGTTACATTAGGTAATCATACATGGGATAACCGCGAGATATTCGAATTTATTGATCAAGCCAAATACATGGTTCGACCAGCTAATTTTCCGGAAGATAATCCAGGGAAGGGCATCACCTATCTAAAATTAAATCAATTTGAAGTAGCTGTCATTAACCTACAGGGTCGAACTTTTCTTCCGCCCAATGATTGTCCATTTAGAAAGGCGGATGCATTGCTTAAAGAAGCAAAAGAAAGGACTCCCTTTATTTTTGTTGACTTTCACGCAGAAGCTACCAGCGAGAAACAAGCAATGGGCTGGTATTTAGATGGTCAAGTATCTGCTGTTGTTGGGACACATACACATGTACAAACAGCAGATAACCGTATTTTACCAGAAGGAACGGCTTTTATTACCGATGTTGGAATGACCGGTCCCTATGATGGAATTTTAGGGGTTGAAAAAGAACTAGTTCTCAAACGGTTTTTAACCAATCTTCCTGTTCGCTTTGAAGTGCCGAAAAATGGGAATACACAACTTAGTGCAGTACATATAGAATTGGATAGTAAGACGGGATTAGCGAAAAAAATCGAAAGAATTTTGATTAATCAGGACCACCCTTTTTATTCCTAAAAATAGGAAGGAAATAAGCCTGCCGTATGTGGCAGGCTTATTTTTATCCCACTCTTAACGGACATTTTGACTCCCACTTCAAGATTCTGAGAATACGAAAAAGATAAGTGGGAGATCAACTGTCCGTAAAGGTCCGACGAGGGATTAAGGTCCTAGTCAGGCGAAAGCCACAGGACGTGGCGTCCCTTGAGCGTGATAAGTGAAATAAGATTTTTCTTTGGGCTTCAGCCCTTAGAAAAATCAATCAGGCTTTGCGGGACTAACCATCAGTGGGGGATGAATGACAACCCCCACTGATGGTTAGTTGAACTTTATGTAAATAAAAAAGTCATCTTTCATGTTAAGCTCTCTTACTTGAAAAGAGGCTGTTTTTATGCTTTTTTTTGACCAAGCCGGAATATGTGGAAAAAAGCCTGAATATAGTAGCAATGGAAGAGATATACCGAACATGCCTGATTACAGGCATAGGGATGGGAAAACAAGGAGGAGCTAGGAATGGAAATATTAAAAGTTTCAGCAAAATCTAATCCTAATTCTGTAGCAGGTGCGCTTGCAGGAGTTCTGCGGGAAAGAGGTGCTGCAGAAATCCAAGCAATCGGTGCGGGTGCATTGAATCAAGCCGTCAAGGCAGTAGCAATTGCAAGAGGATTTGTGGCACCTAGCGGAGTAGATCTAATTTGCATTCCCGCATTCACGGATATTCAGATTGATGGCGAAGAACGAACTGCAATTAAGCTCATTGTTGAGCCTCGCTAAATTACTCATATTTCAGCCTGTTTGCCTTTAAGCAGACAGGTTCTTTTTCATGAAAAAATCTATTTTTTAATAAAAATTCTCTAACTTATTTATCATTATTTTAATAATAAAAAAATATTCATATTTTCGTCAATATTTTACTTGAAAGGGTTGCTTTTTTTGAAACATAGGTCTAGAATTGAAAGCGTTTAGTACCCTACAAGGCATAATTATTCATAAATTTCAACTGTGAAATTATGAATAATTAGCAAACAAATTGTATGAGTGCTATTCAAGAAAAAATAATTACATAATTTTTTAGGTGTCTAAAGGGGTGTAAGTCATGATCAATCAACTTTCTTGGAAAGTTGGCGGACAACAAGGGGAAGGTATCGAAAGCACTGGGGAAGTTTTCTCTATTGCTCTGAATCGTCTAGGCTACTACTTGTATGGGTATCGTCACTTTTCTTCACGTATTAAAGGCGGCCATACAAACAATAAGATTCGTGTAAGTACAAAGCAAGTACGTTCTATATCAGATGATCTAGATATACTTGTGGCATTTGATCAAGAAACAATAGATTTGAATTACAAGGAGCTTCATGTTGGAGGAATCATCATTGCTGATTCCAAGTTTGATCCAAAGAAACCGGAAGATACAGAAGCTGGCATGTATGCGGTTCCATTTTCGCAAATGGCTACTGAATTAGGAACATCTTTAATGAAAAACATGGTAGCAATTGGAGCAACAAGTGCTATATTAGACTTGGATATTCAAGTATTTGAAGAGGTTGTTAAAGAGATTTATGGAAAAAAAGGGCAGCAAGTAGTGGATAAAAATATGAAAGCCATTGCGGCTGGATTTGATTTTATGAAGGAAAAGCTAGGAACTACTACTCCTCAAATGCACTTAGATAAAGCGGATGGAAAAAAACGCTTATTTATGATTGGCAACGATGCCATTGCATTGGGAGCGATAGCTGGTGGATGCCGTTTTATGGCTGCATACCCAATAACACCTGCTTCTGAAATAATGGAATATTTAATTAAAAAATTGCCTGCATTAGGTGGAACAGTCATTCAAACCGAAGATGAAATCGCCGCATGTACAATGGCGATTGGTGCTAACTATGGTGGTGTTCGTACCATAACTGCATCCGCAGGACCAGGTCTTTCTTTAAAAATGGAAGCTATTGGTTTGTCTGGTATTACAGAGACTCCATTAGTTATTGTCGATACTCAACGTGGCGGCCCTTCAACAGGTCTTCCAACAAAGCAAGAACAATCTGACTTAATGGCCATGATTTATGGTACACACGGAGAAATTCCAAAAATTGTCCTTGCTCCAAGTACAGTTGAAGAAGCATTCTATGATGCTGCTGAAGCCTTCAACTTGGCAGAAGAATATCAATGTCCGGTTATTGTATTATCTGACTTACAATTATCACTAGGAAAACAAACAGTTGAACCTCTTGATTATAATAAAATTGAAATTCGTCGTGGTAAGCTTGTGAAAGATGAATTACCTGAAATTGAAAATAAAGGGTACTTCAAACGTTATGAGGTTACAGAAGATGGGGTTTCACCTCGTGTTATTCCAGGCATGAAAAATGGGATTCACCATGTAACTGGTGTTGAACATGATGAAACAGGGAAACCATCTGAATCCGCAGCAAATCGTAATGCACAAATGAATAAACGTTTCCGTAAAGTCGAAAATATTCGTTTTAATACACCTGTATACAAAAATGCTCCACATGATGAGGCAGACCTACTTTTAATCGGTTTTAATTCAACTCGTGGTGCGATTGAAGAAGCGATGATTCGTCTTGAAAATGATGGAATTAAAGTGAATCATGCACATATTCGTTTAATCCATCCATTCCCTACTGATGAACTTTTACCACTTGTAAAGAGTGCGAAAAAGGTTGCTGTAATTGAAAACAATGCTACAGGGCAGCTAGCAAATATTATTAAGATGAACGTCGGAAATGCAGAAAAGATTCATAAGCTGTTAAAATACGACGGGAATCCGTTCTTGCCACATGAAATTCATACAAAAAGCAAGGAGTTGTTTTAAATGGCAACATTTAAAGATTTTCGAAATTCAGTAAAACCAAACTGGTGCCCTGGGTGTGGTGATTTCTCTGTTCAAGCAGCGATTCAGCGTGCAGCTGCAAATGTTGGATTAGAGCCTGAAACTTTAGCTGTTATTTCTGGTATTGGATGTTCTGGACGTATTTCTGGATACATTAACTCATATGGTTTTCATGGGATTCATGGTCGTTCTTTACCACTTGCTCAAGGTGTGAAGATGGCTAATCGCGATTTAACCGTTATTGCCTCTGGTGGTGATGGCGACGGTTTTGCTATCGGTATGGGTCATACAATTCATGCAATCCGTCGGAATATTGACATTACTTATATTGTAATGGATAACCAAATTTACGGCTTAACAAAGGGCCAAACTTCACCAAGATCACAAGCAGGTTTCAAGACAAAATCTACTCCATCTGGATCGATTGAACAACCAATTCATCCAATGGAAATGGCTTTAACAGCTGGCGCAACGTTTGTGGCTCAAAGCTTTTCAACCGATTTAAAAGATTTGACTGCTCTAATCGAAGCGGGTATTAAACATAAAGGATTCTCATTAATCAATGTGTTTAGTCCGTGTGTTACTTATAACAAAGTAAACACCTATGACTGGTTTAAAGAAAATTTAACGAAATTATCCGATATTGAAAATTATGATCCATCTAATCGCAAATTAGCGATGCAAACCTTAATGCAACATAAAGGTTTAGTGACAGGATTAGTTTATCAAAATACTGATCGTCCATCTTATCAAGAATTAATAACAGGATATTCTGAAGCCCCATTAAGAGATGCTGATTTAACATTAGATGAAGCGCATTTTAATTCTTTAGTTTCAGAATTTATGTAATAGTATGTGAAAAATGCTAAAGCCTTCATTCGAAAGAATGAAGGCTTTTTGAATATTATTTTATCGAAAGAAATATGGCCTTTGTTAATAGTTACGTTGATAATCATAGTGTTTTCACAGTGGAAATGAAATGTTTAAGTGAATAAATTTTCATTCTATTGTTTTAAAGACCTGAAAGCCTTATACTATAATAATGTGTATATATGATAAATATATGCATCTTTCAACGAAAAAAATAATTTTCTTAAACCGTCTCCATGTATTTGAAAAAGGGGCTTAAGTCTATTTTTATGGCTACTATTATAATAATGAGAAAGGGGATTTTTCATTAATGAATGAAAAACAACGACTAGATAATCAACAAGTGAAAACGGCTAATTCTTCGGACAAAAAATCCGATAAGGACTACAGCCAGTATTTTCAAACCGTATATATTCCGCCTTCCTTGAAAGATGCAAAAAAGAGAGGAAAAGAAGAGGTTCATTATCATGATAGCTTCTCCATTCCTGAAGAATTTAAAGGGATGGGAAAAGGCCGCAAGTTTTATATTCGCACCTATGGTTGTCAGATGAATGAACATGATACAGAAGTAATGGCGGGAATTTTCTTGGCGTTAGGTTATGAACCGACAGATACAGTAGAGAATGCGAATGTGATTTTACTTAATACTTGTGCCATTCGTGAAAATGCGGAGAACAAGGTTTTTGGGGAGCTTGGTCATTTAAAGCAATTGAAAATCGAAAACCCAGATCTATTACTTGGTGTATGTGGCTGTATGTCTCAAGAGGAGTCTGTTGTAGGGAAAATCCTCAAAACTTATCATCATGTTGACATGATATTTGGAACTCATAATATCCACAGACTGCCAAACATTTTGCATGAAGCCTATATGTCGAAAGAAATGGTCGTTGAGGTGTGGTCAAAAGAGGGAGATGTCATCGAAAATCTTCCAAAAGTCCGCCGTGGAAACATAAAGGCATGGGTTAATATTATGTATGGTTGTGACAAATTCTGTACGTATTGCATCGTTCCTTTCACTCGAGGAAAAGAACGCAGCCGCAGACCGGATGATATCATCCAAGAAGTTCGTCACCTTGCAGCCCAAGGTTATCAGGAAATCACTCTTTTAGGACAAAATGTCAATGCCTATGGAAAAGATTTTGAGGATATGTCATATGGTCTTGGAGATTTAATGGAAGAAATCCGTAAGATTGATATTCCAAGAATTCGTTTTACGACTAGTCATCCAAGAGATTTTGATGATCGCCTAATTGAAGTATTAGCAAAAGGCGGAAACCTGGTAGAACATATCCACCTTCCTGTACAATCTGGGTCAAATGATGTCTTGAAAATAATGGCCAGAAAATATACAAGAGAGCAATATCTTGAGCTTGTTAGAAAAATTAAGGCAGCAATCCCAAATGTCTCATTATCAACGGATATCATCGTCGGATACCCAAACGAAACAGACGAACAATTTGAAGAAACCCTTTCATTATATCGCGAGGTTGGTTTTGAAATTGCTTATACCTTTATTTACTCTCCGCGTGAAGGGACACCAGCAGCAAAAATGGTGGACAATGTCCCAATGGAAGTGAAAAAGGAACGCCTTCAAAGATTGAATGCATTAGTCAATGAGCTGTCTGCTAAAGCGATGAAACAGCATGAGGGACAAATTGTGGAGGTCCTTGTAGAAGGAGAAAGCAAGAATAATCCAGATGTCCTTGCTGGCTATACGAGAAAGAATAAGCTTGTGAACTTTGTTGGACCTAAATCTGCAATCGGGAAGCTCGTAAAGGTAAAAATTAACGAAGCGAGAACATGGTCACTGAATGGAGAAATGGTGGAAGAATTCAATGCGGCAGAGGTGAAATAGTATGGTCAATTTTACAAAAGAGGATATTGTTGGCAAGGCAAGAGAAATTGCAAAGATGATTGCGGAAACAGAAGAGGTGGATTTTTTCAAAAAGGCAGAAGCGAAAATCCATGAGAATAAAAAAGTGACAGAAATCATCTCGCAAATTAAAGGGCTGCAAAAACAAGCAGTCAATCTTCATCATTATGGCAAAGAAGAAGCTTTGAAGAAGACAGAAGAAAAATTGGCTGCTTTGGAGCAGGAATTAGATGAAATTCCAGTTGTTCGAGAGTTTAAGCAATCGCAAATCGATGTGAATGATCTTTTACAAATGGTTGCTAATACGATATCGAATCGGGTAACGGACGAAATCCTCATTTCAACCGGCGGTAATCTATTAAGTGGTGAAACAGGCGCAGAAATTAAAAATAAAGAATGCTCCCATCATCATTAAGATTTATCCCACTCTTAACGGACATTTTGACTCCCACTTCAAGATTCTGAGAATACGAAGAAGATAAGTGGGAGATCAACTGTCCGTAAAGGTCCGACGACGGACAGGATGTCCTAGTCAGGCGAAAGCCACAGGACGTGGCGCTATGAGCGTGATAAGTGAAATAAGATTTTTCTTTGGGCTTCAGCCCTTAGAAAAATCAATCAGGCTCTGCGTGACTAACCATCAGTGGGGGATGAATGGCAGACTAAAAGCGCGACGTCAATCACAACGTCTGCACTAGCACGTCCTGTGCGTCGAAAACCCCCACTGATGGAAGTTTCACTTTATGAGGCTGACTTTTTATAAGTCAGTCTTTTTCTATTCCATTTTTCAAACCTCCTACTTCCCACATCTAAAATCACACTTCCATAGGTAAACGCATAAAATGCACTATACTTCAAACTTATATCTTGCATGAAAAATATAATCACACTAGTCTAATATCCCGCATAGGATGAATTGAAAATGAATGAGGAGGTTTCGCTCGTAATGGGAGAATACAGAGAGATTATTACGAAAGCCGTCGTAGCAAAAGGCCGCAAGTTTACACAGTCCAGCCATACCATTTGCCCCGAACACCATCCGTCAAGTATCCTTGGCTGCTGGATTATTAACCATACGTACGAGGCAAAAAAGCACGGCAAGGCTGTTGAAATAAGTGGCTTCTATGATATTAACGTTTGGTACTCCTATAACGATAATACAAAAACAGAAGTTGTTACGGAGCGTGTTGAATATCTTGACGTCATTAAATTAAAATATCGTGATCCTGATTTCTTAGACGATCAAGAAGTCGTCGCACGTGTACTTCAACAGCCAAACTGTGTGGAGGCCGTTATTTCACCAAATGGGAATAAAATCATTATTCACGTTGAAAGAGAGTTTCTAGTCGAGGTTATCGGAGAAACCAAAGTATGTGTAAAGATTTACCCTGGTGAATGTGAAGACAATGATGAAGACTGGGGCTTCGATCAAGTGGAAGACGAAGAGTTTGAAGAATTAAGCCCAGACTTCCTATTAGGAACTGAAGAGGAATAAATGATCGCTAGGAAGGTAATGCTTCCTAGTTTTTCTTATTTTTTAGTCTATTTTCTCATAGCTAGTTGATTTAAAAAAAGAATACACGAAGATTCCTATGAGCGAAAGGAGAAGCCTGATAGAGCGGTTGGTAGTGAGGAAACTCGCCTGTAGCTAACGAATTTCAGTTGTACACATGGATGGTTTTTATAGCAGTATTTCAGATGGAAATCAACCTATTAAAAATTTTTGGTGACAGAAGTACAGACCTTCCAAAATCAGATGCGGTCCATGCCAAAAAAATTATGATATAATGTATTGTTGAAGACGATAAATAAGTATGGATTTTTTGGAGGAAATTATGGCAGCTTATACGCCGATGGTACAACAATATTTACAGGTAAAGGCTGATTATCAAGATGCCTTTTTATTTTTTCGTTTAGGAGATTTTTATGAAATGTTCTTTGATGATGCGGTGCAGGCATCAAGAGAACTTGAAATTACATTAACCAGCCGTGAAGGTGGGGGAACCGAGCGGATTCCTATGTGTGGCGTTCCTTATCATTCTGCTGCAACCTATATTGAACAATTAATTGAGAAGGGCTATAAAGTAGCAATCTGTGAGCAGACTGAGGACCCGAAACAGGCGAAGGGTGTCGTCAGAAGAGAGGTCGTTCAGCTGATTACTCCCGGAACGATGATGGAAGGCCGAGGCTTAAATGAAAAGGAAAATAATTATCTCGCCTCCATTTCTTCATTTGGAGAAAAATCATATGGCTTTGCTTATACGGATCTTACCACTGGTGAAAGCCGGGTAACCCTTTTAATGGATGGTTTTGATGAAGTGTTAAATGAATTGTCTGTCTGTGGCGCCAAGGAAGTGGTACTCGCCCATGATTTTGATCAAGGGCTACAGCAGCAACTAAAGGAAAGATCCTCCATCACGATTTCGTATGAAGATGCTGATGAATTACAAGAACATGATCAATCTTTAGTTGCAAAAATCGATCAAGAAAAGATGAAAAAGACGATTTCCCGCTTATTTCATTATTTACATCGCACGCAAAAAAGAAGTCTTGATCATTTGCAACCAGTTGAAAGCTATCAAACCAATCATTTTATGAAAATTGATTATTATTCAAAACGAAATCTTGAATTAACCGAGACCATTCGTTCAAAAGGGAAAAAAGGTTCTTTATTATGGCTATTGGATGAAACGAAAACCGCCATGGGTGCAAGGCTCCTTAAGCAATGGATCGATCGTCCGTTAATCAACCAAAGTAAAATTGAACGGCGTCATGCGTTTGTTCAGATTTTAATAGAACACTATTTCGAACGTCAGGATTTACGGGAAAAATTAAGAGAAGTTTACGATATCGAACGGCTTGCAGGAAGAGTGGCTTTTGGAAATGTCAATGCACGCGAACTAGTACAGCTAAAGCGTTCCTTACAGCAAATTCCTTTGCTTAAAGCGATTTTAGAGCCATTTTCTGAACGGTCAGCTCAAGATTTAGCTACTCGTTTAGACCCGTGTGAAGAAATTACTGACTTGCTTGAAAAAGCCTTAGTCGAAAATCCACCTATTTCTGTAAAAGATGGAAATATGATTCAAGACGGTTTCCATGAAGAATTGGATAAGTATCGGGATGCGAGTCGAAATGGGAAGACGTGGATTGCCCAATTAGAAAGAAAAGAACGGGAAAAAACAGGGATCAAGTCTCTTAAAATTGGCTATAATCGTATTTTTGGCTATTATATCGAAGTGACAAAAGCTAATATTGGCTTATTAAAAGAAGGTCAATATGAACGAAAACAGACTCTTGCTAATGCAGAGCGTTATATTACCCCGGAATTAAAAGAGAAAGAAGATTTGATTTTACAAGCGGAAGAAAAAAGTGTGGGGCTTGAATATGAATTATTTGCATCAATTCGCGAGCAAGTAAAAGAATTTATTCCGAGATTACAAGCATTAGCAAAAACTGTCAGTGAATTGGACGTGCTTCAATGCTTTGCAACGATCAGTGAAGAGCGGAAATATGTGAAACCAGGCTTCTCTTCTGAAAAAAAATTATGGATTAAGGATGGCCGTCATCCTGTTGTCGAAAAAGTCATGAATGCCAGAAGCTATATTCCCAATGATTGTTTAATGGACAAGGAACGCGAGGTTCTCTTAATAACAGGACCAAATATGTCTGGGAAAAGCACCTATATGCGGCAAATTGCCTTAATTTCAATATTGGCGCAAATTGGTTGTTATGTACCGGCTTCGGAGGCCATTCTTCCTATCTTTGATCAAGTTTTTACGAGAATTGGAGCGGCAGATGATTTGATTTCGGGACAAAGTACATTTATGGTGGAAATGCTTGAAGCAAATAATGCGATTTCGAATGCCACGGAGAACAGTTTAATCTTATTCGATGAAATTGGCCGTGGAACTTCCACCTATGACGGCATGGCCCTTGCTCAAGCGATCATTGAATACATTCACAATCGAATTGGCGCCAAAACATTATTTTCAACTCACTATCATGAATTAACTTCACTAGATATGGAGTTAACGAGAGTGAAGAATGTTCATGTTAGTGCGATGGAGCAAAATGGGAAAGTCCTCTTCCTTCACAAGATTAAAGAAGGGGCGGCTGACAAAAGCTATGGAATTCATGTGGCTGAATTGGCAGAATTGCCAAAGGATTTGATTTCAAGAGCCAAAACGATTTTACGAACCCTTGAAGAACAAGCTCCTGATGCGATTGAACAACATAAAAATGCAGCAATTGCTCATACCATACAGGAACCGATTCAGGAAGAAATTGCTCAACTATCATTCTTTGCAGAAGTTAAAGATGATAAGAAGCATCACTTAGCTTCAAAGGAAAAGAAAGTCATTGATTTACTAAAAGAAATCGATATATTAGAAATGACACCGATGAAGGCCATGAATTTATTATATGATCTTCATAAAAAGATGAAATAAGGTTCATATTTGGAAGTGGATCAGTGTGGGATTAAATTGACCCAATATCTTAAGCTCATTGATCTTAAATAAGCCTATTAAACGGATTTAATATAAAATATTCTACCAAAAGACACCTCTTTGGCATAAAGAAAAAAATAGCAAGACCGATAAAAATGAACTGTTTTCAATACTAGCCTTAAAAAGGGAGGCGAATTCTATGGGCAAAATTATTCAACTGGACGATGCACTTTCGAATAAAATTGCTGCTGGCGAAGTGGTAGAAAGACCAGCCTCTGTAGTCAAGGAATTGATTGAGAATTCAATTGATGCGGGTAGCACAGTTATTGAAGTGGATGTCGAAGAAGCAGGGTTAGCACAAATTCGAATCGTGGATAATGGGGATGGCATTGAAGAAGAGGATGTTCTTCTTGCCTTTTCCCGCCACGCCACAAGCAAAATCAAAGATGAGAATGATCTTTTCCGCATTCGCACATTGGGATTCAGAGGAGAAGCACTTCCAAGTATCGCTTCTGTCTCGAGATTGGAAATGGCCACATCAACAGGTGAAGCCGGAACGAAGGTTGTCATTGAAGGGGGAAAAGTTCATTCCTTTGAAAAAGCAGCGAGCCGAAAAGGGACAGATATCACCATCTCTGATTTATTCTTTAATACACCGGCACGACTTAAATATATGAAAACGATTCATACGGAACTAGGAAATATCACTGATGTGGTTAATCGGTTGGCGTTAGCACATCCAGAGGTATCCATCCGCTTAACCCATAACGGTCGTAAACTGCTCTTTACAAATGGAAATGGGGATGTTAGACAAGTATTGGCTGCGATTTACGGATTAAGCATTGTGAAAAAAATGGTTCCAATTGATGCCTCTTCTTTGGATTTTCATATCACCGGATGGTTAGCATTACCGGAAATCACAAGAGCATCACGAAATTATATCTCGACGATGATTAATGGTCGTTTTATTAAAAATTATCCATTAGTGAAGGCTATTCAAGAAGGGTATCATACCTTGCTTCCAATTGGTCGATACCCGATCGTTTTGATGAATATCGAAATGGATCCAATTTTAGTAGATGTGAATGTCCATCCTTCTAAAATGGAGGTTCGCCTCAGCAAGGAGCAGGAATTGAATAGGCTTGTGAGCGAATCGATTAAATCTGTCTTTCAAAAGCAGCAACTAATTCCTGCCGGTTTTTCTCAAGAAAAGAAAGAACGACCAAAATCAGAGCAGACGATTCTGAATTTAGATCATATCCCTGTTGAAGATGACGTCCTTTCCTTGCAAAAACAAGCAAGCAGTCTCTTCATAAAAGAGCCAGAGGTTCATAGCAGGAATGAAGCTTCTATTTTTGAAAAAGAAAAGGTTCAGGATCGTTTCGAGGAATCATTTGAATTGCCTGATTTCGGGGCCTTTGATCTAGAAGACATTCATGATAGAGGGGAAGAGCAAAAAAACGGTGAGGAGGTTTTACTCGCGGAATTGGGGGCAAAGGATTCCTCCCGGGTACCTCCACTTTATCCAATTGGACAGATGCATGGAACCTATATCTTCGCGCAAAATGAACGCGGGCTTTATATTATCGATCAGCACGCGGCCCAGGAACGGATCAAATATGAATTTTTTAAAGAAAAGGTAGGAGAAACGATCCAAGAACTGCAAGAATTACTTGTCCCATTAACCTTTGAATACTCAACTGATGAAACCTTGAGAATTAATGAAGCAAGAGAAGAGCTTGAAAAGGTTGGGGTTTATTTAGAGCCATTCGGATTTAATAGTTTTATTGTTCGTTCTCATCCAACCTGGTTTCCAAAGGGGGAAGAGAAAGAAGTCATCGAAGACATGATTGAGCAGCTTTTATCAATGAAAAAGGTGGACGTGAAGAAGTTAAGAGAAGAAGCAGCTATTATGATGAGCTGCAAAGGTTCCATCAAGGCTAACCGACATTTGCGTAATGATGAAATTCAAGCATTATTAGATGAATTGCGACAAACAACCGACCCCTTTACCTGTCCGCATGGAAGACCGATTATTATTCATTATTCTACCTATGATATGGAGAAGATGTTTAAGCGCGTGATGTAGAGGAGTTCCTGGCGTATCTAAACCTCTTTTGGCCACTTTAGTTCAATACGCTTCTAAATTAAGGTGATTTTCTGTTTCATATTTCTTTGTTATATGAACATATACATTGGCGGTCATGTTCACACTAGCATGTCCTAATCGATTACTCATAAATTTAATATCTGCACCCCTTTCTAAAAGCATGATAACGTGAGTATAACGTTATCCATGTGGAGTAATGTGGTGCAGATTTGTTTTTGATAAGATAGAATCAATAGCTTTATTTACTCCGAATTCACTTATTTCTTTACTTCTTGGGAAGGCTATTAAATATTCTGATTGCCGGTAATCTTTGCATATTTTTATTTGTTCTTATTCTGCTCAGGTATTTTCCTGCTTGTTAAAATTCTGTTGCTTATTAAGAAGCTGATTCAATCTATCCCGTTTTTGGTAATGCCCTCAAAAAGAGCTTCTTTAAATTCTTGTATTTGTAATTTCAAATATTGCTTCTTTGAGAGCAAGGTATCTGTGGTGAAAGTGTGGTTTTGGGTAACAGGAAATCTTGCTCTCAAATATTACAATAACCAGTTTTTGTTATTACTATACCATGTGTGAGTTTTAGACCTTTGGGATTTTTCCTATCTCTACTTGAGTTTGTGGGTATACTTGTTCAATAACTTTTTGAAAACCATAGTTCATCAATGCATCTGCGTATATTAAAAGGAAGAAATAAGTAAATAAAAAACAAGCATTTTTTAATGAAATGCTTGTTTTACAAGTTTATAAACCCAAACAGCAAGTAATATCCAAGTTAGTATAAAAAGAATGCCAACAAACCAATTTTTAGGCTTTCCATTCTTTTTCATCTCTTCAGCTTTTTCTCTATTGTCTTCTATGATATGTTGTGGAATTAATTTTAGGGCCAATGAGATACCAAGAGGGACAATGACTAAATCATCTAAATATCCTAAAACCGGTATGAAATCTGGAATTAAATCAATTGGGCTAAACGCATAGGCTACAACACAAATTGCGATAACTTTTGCATACCATGGTGTTCTTTTGTCTCTTTGGGACAGGTATAGCACGAAAAGATTTTGTTTTAATTTTCTTGCATAACTCTTGAGCTTAGATAATTTACTGTCATTGTTCATGTCAAACCTCCCATTTACACATATTATAAAGTAAATAATGGGAAATAAAAATATGGTGTCAGAGTACGATAATTTACCTCAATAAATGAAAAGCAAGGCTATTCCCTACTTAGCCGCCTGCAGCATGAAATAAGCGGGCTTGTTCCAGTTGAACCAGAAGGTGGAAAGGTAGCCAGGGCAAATGTTGTTTCTCCTTTTGCGGAAGCAGGAAATGTTGATCTTCCCCATCCTAACCAATGCCTGTAGGTAAATGATTTCATATAGCAATATGTTGTGGATTAAAACACATATAAATATGGTCCACTGGTTATTTTAACAATAAAAGGGGAAATGACCATTAATAAAGGGATGATGTTCTATGACTATCAAAATTCAAAGATTGGTTAATATTGCTCTGATTTTATTGACTTGGTTAACACTCCCTTTTATGGGGGGGCGTAATTTAAAAAGATTTCTTCCTGCTACCATTATTATTGTCCTTTTTGAAATTATAAACGGAATGATTGGAAAAAGACGTCATTGGTGGTTTTTTTATAACAAGCCACAATCACATTTATTTGGGGAATTTCCATATTATATTGGACCATTTTTTGTAAATTCACTTTGGATATTAAAATGGACGTTTGGAAATTTTAAAAAGTTTTTATTATTCAATGCGATTCTTAATTTTACCTTTGCTTTTCTGATATCAAGATTTTCAAGGAAAATAAAATATTGGTCATTAGATAGAATAAATGAATTTCAGTTTTTCCTTTATTAT
The DNA here is from genome assembly GCF_042263505.1 of Cytobacillus sp. Hz8. NCBI lineage: Bacteria > Bacillati > Bacillota > Bacilli > Caryophanales > Bacillaceae > Cytobacillus > Cytobacillus sp. Hz8. Next base: position 225,297 of record NZ_JBHKFI010000004.1, read on the forward strand.
TTTTATAAAGCATTAATATTATATGGGGTTCAAATCCTATTTGAACGATTTTATTCGCAGAAAGCTAAAAGAAAATTTTTTGGGATTAATTAGATAGGTTGAGGCCAACAGTTATATGTTGGCTTTAGTGCCGTATTCGAAGAATAAACACCACAAACCCCACTAATTAGTTGGTGTAATTTTTATGCCTATAAGAACTCATCATGTTCTGAGCCGATCGGGACTATTTTTATAGAAAGAAGGTTAGTCAAACAGTTGGAAATCATTTTCCCCCATACACTTAATTTATTGTAGTATAATCTTATACAATAAGTAAAAAGCAAGGGTGTGAGAATGTGAAATTCCTCAAATATTTATTCATATTGATTATTGTACTGGGTATTCTTGGTTATGGTATCTACTATTTTGGAACTAATATAGCATCTGAAAAGGTAATGAGTATCGTTTCAACTGAATTAGAGGATAGTGGTCAAAAAGAAGAACTTAAACAGACTATTGAAAAGGATCCAGAATTAAAAGCTTTTATAGAAGATGCTGATAATGTAGATGAGTCCAAATTACCATTTACTACAAAGGAAGAAGCAACAAGAGTTTTAGTAAAAAAACTTGGAATCTCAGAAATTAAAGATATTCAAACAAAAGTACAAAAAGGAACAATTTCAAAAAAGGAAGTATATCAGGAAATTAAAGGTAAATTAACAGACGATGAAATACAAGCTTTGAAATTAATAGCGTACAAAGAATTATATAAAAAGTGAGATTAAAAGAGAGTTTTGATGCTCTCTTTTTATATTTCATAATGATATTAATTTGTTCCGAGCCGATCGGGGCCATTTTTATCCTTGCATTATTTTAGTGTGAATTTTTTGGAAAATCACCTATTTTCTTTTACACCAAGTACATCACTGAAAGTAGCTTCTTTTATATTGTTTTCTTATATTTAATCTAATATTAGGCTTGTATGCACTACCTATGGTATGGAAAGATGCTGAAACGCGTGATGTAGCCTAAATACATGTTTTCCTTTTTTACAAAAAAATAATCCGGCACCTACAAACCGGATCATTCAACATATGTTAAAAAAAGGGGGTGTGTGAAAAAGTGTTTTCACTAGCACATCTTTATCCTACAAAATAAAAATGAAAAAACTATGAAAAAATGATTAAGTTTTTAATAAAATTTCATATGAATCAAATAAGTAGACCAAATGAAATTTAATGAGCACATGCCAATAAGGGTTCCATAACCATTTCCTATCCTTTATATTTGAAGTAGAAAGAGTGAATGGAGGTGTTCACTTGATTGCTTTTAGTATGGCTTTAGGAATTGTACCGATTATTTTCATTATTTTTGTTATTGCTTATGCAGTGAAGTATAAAGAAAAAGGAGATGAGAATGTGTTCCGAAATTTATACATGTATTTGGTCTTATTTGCGACATTAATGATGGTTATTGGCGGAGGAATCTCCATTTTTATGGCGGCCGCGGATTTAGTCAGTCCAACCTCTTATTACCAAAGTTATTCTGATTTTAAGCTAGTCAGATTGTCTGATAAGGCAGGAAATACAGAAACAAATCTTACAGAACAACAATTACGGTCAGAATATGATCAATTACAAAAGGATGAAAAACAAAGACAGCAGCAAAATGCAAAGAATCAATTGATCAAAAGCTTAGGATTTATTGTGATTCCATTACCAATCTTTCTTTACTTTAATCGCAAACGAAGAACAATTGTTAATGAATGAGGAAAGCTCTGAGCTGGTAACTCGACCAGCTCAGCTCTTTTTATTTAAGGTGTTAATATATTTTAAAGCTTCCCCTGTTCCAATCGCAACAGATTCTAACGGACTTGGTGCAAGTTGAACGGGAACATCAATTTCTCCGCTAATCCATTCTTGCAGACCATTTAAGAGCGCTCCTCCGCCTGTTAAAATAATACCGCGATCAACGATATCACCACTTAACTCAGCAGGGCTGTCCTCTAAAGTCATGCGAATGGTCTCGAGAATTTGCGACAAGGAATCTTTTATGGCACGATAAATTTCTGTTGAGGTCAATTCGATTGTTTTGGGAAGTCCCGTTAATAAATCTCTTCCACGGATAGGGAGCGAAAGCGGCTCGTGATCCTGCAGGGCATGACCGATTTCCATCTTTATTTTCTCTGCCGTATGTTCGCCAATCAAAATATTATAGGTTTTTCGAACATAGTTGATAATATCTTCATCCAGGTGATCCCCGCCAAAGCGTAATGAATGACAGGCTACGACTCCGCCAAAGGAAATAATCGAAACTTCTGTTGAGCCGCCACCTATATCGACAATGACATTGGCGACCGGTTCATCGACCGGAAGCCCTGCCCCTATAGCAGCAGCAACAGATTCTTCAATGAGATGAACCTTCTTCGCTCCGGCATTTCGAACCGCATCTTGAATCGCTCTTCTATCCACACTCGTTGATCCTGATGGAGTGCAGACAATCACGTTTGGTTTGCGAATGGCAAATCCCAGTTTTTTTGAAGCATTTTTTAATATAACCCTGAGCATATTGGTGGTCATATCATAATCAGCGATTACTCCATTCTTCAAGGGTCTGATGACTTTGATTTTTTCAGGAGTTTTGCCAATCATTTCTTTTGCCTCATGACCTACAGCAACAATTTTATTCGTTCCCGTTTCAATCGCGACAACGGATGGTTCATTGATCGCTACTCCTTTATTTTTACTATATACCAATATATTGGCTGTTCCTAAGTCTATTCCGATATTTGAAGTTGAAAACATCATTGTCCCACCTATTCTAATTATTAATGTACAAGAATAATTTTCTGTCCTAAACTTCATCTTTTGGGGGTATTGACCTGAGTTGTAAAGAACTCGTAATGCCTGTAATTTTTCAGAGGATTGGTAATAAAGAAATATTGATTTACTTGATTAGAAAATTTGAAAGTGGGAATAATGCATAGATGTTTAACTGCTTTTTTTAATTATGTTATGATTTATCCGACCATGGTAAGATGTCATTATAGTATTTTGTTGAAGAAAGCAGTGTGAAGATCTTGAGTCATAAGGAAAAATTATTGGTGATTATTGGTCCCACGGCCGTTGGAAAAACAAAGCTAAGTATCGAATTAGCGAAAAAATACAATGGGGAAATAATCAGTGGCGATTCGATGCAGATTTATAAAGGGATGGATATCGGAACGGCTAAGATCAAAGTAGAAGAAATGGAAGGAATTATCCACCATTTAATCGATATTAAACAGCCTGAAGAGTCGTTTTCTGTTGCAGAATTTCAAGAGCTAGTTCGAGCCAAAATTACCGAAATCACGAGCAGAGGGAAACTGCCGATGATTGTTGGGGGAACAGGCCTTTATATTCAAGCCTGTATTTATGATTACCATTTTTCGGACGCACCATCAGATGAAGGTTTTCGAGAAGAATTAGAGAGTAGAGCTCAAGTAGAAGGAAATGAAATTCTTTATCAGGAATTACAGAAAGTGGATCCGCTTAGTGCCGAAAGAATTCATCCCAATAACGTACGACGTGTGATTCGGGCATTAGAAATTTTCCATTGTACAGGAAAAACGATGCAGGAATTTCAGGAACAGCAGAGACCCGGATTATTCTATGACGTAGCCTTAATTGGACTCACGATGGAGCGGGAATTGTTATATGAGCGCATAAATTTGCGTGTGGATCAGATGGTTTCTGAAGGGCTAATAGAAGAAGTAAAGCAATTATATGATCATGGTTTGCGCCAATGTCAATCGATTCAAGCGATCGGCTACAAAGAGCTTTACGAATTCTTGGATGGTCGTGTTCTATTGCCGGAAGCGATTGAAAATTTAAAGCAAAATTCCAGACGCTATGCCAAAAGGCAATTAACCTGGTTTCGCAATAAAATGGATGTGAAGTGGTTTGATATGTCAGTTGCCATTGAAAAACAACTGTTTGATAAAAAAATTGCGGAAATTTCATCCTATATTGAAGGAAAGCTCGAGATAAAATCGAATACATAGTAATAGAGATAAAAGAGGAGGATTTTGTATGAAACAACCCATTAATATTCAGGACCAATATTTAAATCAATTACGTAAAGATGGAACAAATGTGACGGTTTTCTTATTAAATGGTTTTCAATTGAGAGGCCAAATAAAAGGTTTTGATAATTTCACTGTTCTTTTTGAATCTGAAGGTAAGCAACAGCTTGTCTATAAACACGCCATTTCAACATTTGCACCACAAAGAAATGTTCAAATTGATTTAGAAGGTCAACAAGCTTAATCGTCGCTTATTTTTTTGATAAAATTCTCTATTATAAAAGGATAAGAGGTCTCAGTTGAAAAGGGACCTCTTTATCATGAGTACTTCTTTACTCATCCTCAAAGACTAAATCATTACTCCGAATCGTAACTAGCTCGTGGCGATCATACTGATTTTGCATCAGCAGCCTCATAGCCTGTGCTCGAATGGATTTTTCAATGACATTGCGGACATAACGGCCATTGGAAAAGCTAATCGCACTGATATCCACCTTTTTCCATATGAGATGCTCCCGCAATTTTTTTTCTCCCTCATGACTTAATGAATACTCTTTTTCCTTTAACATTCTTTGAGCAATTTCCATTAATTGCTCAACCGTATAATCTGGGAAATCAATGACAAGAGGAAAACGGGAATGGAGGCCAGGATTTAGAGTAAGAAATTGGTTCATCTCTTTTGAATATCCGGCAAGGATTAAAATAAATTCGTGCTGCTTATCCTCCATATGTTTAACCATCGTATCGATTGCTTCTTTTCCAAAATCCTTTTCACCGCCACGACCTAGGGAGTAAGCCTCATCAATAAATAAAATGCCACCGAGCGCCTTTTTGATTAAGTCGCGGGTTTTTTGTGCTGTATGACCAATGTATTCCCCGACGAGGTCTGCTCTCTCTGCTTCAATTAAATGTCCCTTTGATAGAACATTCATTCTTTGAAATAGTTTTCCTATTAGCCTTGCAACAGTTGTTTTCCCTGTTCCGGGGTTGCCTTTAAACATCATATGGAGGGCTTGCTTTCCTGCTTTCAGTCCAGCTTCCTCTCGCTTTTTATTCACGTAAATCCAAGCATAAATTTCTTTAATCATTTTTTTCATTTCTTCCATCCCGACGAGAGCACTTAATTCCTCTTCAATCTCTCTGAGAGCAGCATGCTCCTGTGGAAGGACCTTTGGAACAACTTCTGGATCGGGAAACACAGTATTAAATGTTTTTCGTTTTTGTGTATTCAGGACGACACTAATTTGCCCATTATTCTTCATTCGAATTGGTTGGTCCAAAGTGTTCACCTCTCTTGTCAAACATTATACGCAACAAAAGGGAAATTTGTGACATTCGCCCATAAGGGAATAGGTTATCTATGTTGAGTAGGATCACTCTAGATACAAAATCTATATTTACGCGAAAATGACAAACTATATACTATACTTATTCAAACATTTTTCATTTCATTAAAGGTTTTCGCTTCTTCGCCTTTTTATATTTGAAAGGTCCACATTGTGAATCAATATTATGAATTTAGAAGAGGAATAGTAAGGATAGAAAAATGATATGGAGGTATAAAATTGAAACCAAAACCAGAGAAAGAAAGTTTTCGCAAGCTGATAAAAAAAGGCAATAAGTCGTCATTCATGGCTGCTCTTGGCAATGTATTTATGGCATTGATTAAATGGATAGCCGCTGCAATGAGTGGAAGCGGTGCTATGTTCGCATCCAGTATCATAGTCTAGCAGATGCAGTCAATCAAGCCTTCGTATTTACAGGAAGTGTATTAGCAGAAAAGAAACCCACAAGAAGATTGCGAATAGTCATAAGTCTATGACTCGCTTTTATTATTTATCATCGTGTTCTCTTTCATCAGAAATTCATGAAGATTGTAGATTCTATTTTGATTTTTGAAATATAATGAATGAAGGAATAGTTGGTCATTCGTGTTTTCATGTATTTTTTGATAAGATGATGGAATGCAAAGATGAAAGAAAGAAGATGATTACTTGGAACAAAAATCACTGTCAGATAGTGAAAAAGTCATCCTTGTAGGATGTCAAACAGATGAAGAGGATTCAAGATTTGCTTACTCAATCGAGGAGCTTTCTTCCTTGACAGGAACAGCAAAAGGAAACGTTGTTGCGACTTTAACTCAGAAAAGAGAGAGAATTCATCCTTCTACATACATAGGAAAAGGGAAAGTTGAGGAATTAAGAGCATTAGCAGATGAGTTGCAGGCTGATTTAATTATTTTTAATGATGAGTTAACACCTAGTCAGGTGCGAAATGTTGCTAGTGAAATGGACGCGAGAGTCATTGATCGGACACAATTAATTTTGGATATTTTTGCGCAAAGGGCACGTTCCAAGGAAGGAAAGCTTCAAGTTGAACTTGCGCAGCTTCAATATTTGCTGCCGAGACTTGGGGGACAAGGGACACAGCTTTCAAGACTTGGTGCCGGAATCGGAACAAGAGGACCAGGTGAAACGAAGCTGGAATCAGATCGAAGGCATATCAGACGTCGCATTGATGATATTAAATCGCAGCTTTCCGTCATTGTCCAGCATCGTGAGCGTTATCGCGAGAGAAGAAAGAAGAATAGGACCTTTCAAATTGCCTTGGTTGGCTATACAAATGCAGGGAAATCAACCCTTTTTAATCGATTAACCGAGGCTGATTCCTTTGAAGAAAATCAATTATTTGCAACCCTTGATCCGATGACAAGAAAATTGATTTTATCAAGCGGCTTTGGGACACTATTAACAGATACTGTTGGATTTATCCAGGATTTGCCGACTACTTTGATTGCTGCTTTCAGGTCCACTCTTGAGGAAGTAAAAGAGGCTGACCTTTTATTGCATGTCGTTGATATGTCTAATCCAGATTATTTTCAGCATGAGAAAACAGTTAATTCCTTATTGGATGATATGGAAGTGATGCAGATTCCACAATTAACGGTCTATAATAAAAAAGATATGAAGCACCCTGAATTTGTGCCAACGGCCAAAACCGAAACGATTTTAATCAGCGCATTTGATGAAGAGGATTTGAAGCTGTTGAAACAGAAAATGGAACAGATGATGATCCAGCAAATGGATGCTTATCATGTGGAAATTCCAGCAACGGAGGGGAAGCTGCTTTCTCAGCTGAAAAATGAAACGATTTTACGAAAATTAGAATTTGATGAAGAAAAACAGGTATATGTTTGCGCAGGGTATACGCAACGGTATCATCAAATTTCCGGGAAATTACAACAATACAAACAGTAAAAGGAGAACAACATGTTTCAACAATTGCAAAATGGGGAAAAGCTTGAACCAATCGTTCAAGCGGTAGAAAAACAAATAGAAGCGGTTCATAAAGAAATTGATGCTAAAATTGAGATCAATCAATTTCGTGTATTAAAAAGTTTTCAAGAGCATAAGGTGAGTGATTCCCATTTTAATCCATCAACGGGCTACGGGTATGATGATATTGGGAGAGATACATTAGAAAAGATTTATGCAGATGTATTTGGTGGGGAAGCTGGATTAGTCCGACCACAGATTATTTCCGGTACACATGCGATTTCCATCGCTCTTTTTGGCGTTCTTCGACCTGGTGATGAATTATTGTACATAACTGGAAAGCCATATGATACATTGGAAGAAATCGTTGGAATAAGAGGAAATGGGGTTGGCTCTTTAAGGGATTTTCAAATTGGCTACAATAGCGTTCCGCTTAATGAGCAAGGTCGAGTTGACTTTGAAGCCGTAAAAGAAGCGATACATCCAAATACAAAAATGATCGGCATTCAGCGTTCAAAGGGATATGCCACAAGACCCTCCTTTACGATTTCAGAAATTGAAGAGATGATTCGGTTTGTTAAAGAAATCAAACCCGATGTAGTTGTTTTTGTCGATAATTGCTACGGTGAATTTGTGGAAGACTGTGAGCCTTGTCATGTTGGCGCGGATCTGATGGCAGGATCTTTAATTAAGAATCCTGGCGGAGGGATTGCGAAAACGGGAGGATATATCGTTGGGAAGGAGAAATGGGTCGAAGCTTGTTCCTATCGAATGACATCCCCCGGAATCGGAGCAGAGGCGGGAGCTTCTTTATATAGTTTACAGGAAATGTACCAAGGCTTCTTTTTAGCTCCACATGTTGTCGGTCAAGCATTAAAAGGCGCTGTTTTTACAGCGGCAATGCTTGCAAAACTAGGGATGAATTCCAATCCAAAATGGGACGCGAAAAGAACAGATTTGATTCAATCTGTACAATTTGATGATCGTGATAAAATGGTCGCCTTTTGTCAGGCAATTCAATTTGCTTCACCAGTCAATTCCTATGTCAAGCCATATCCAAGCTATATGCCAGGATATGAAGATGATGTAATCATGGCTGCCGGAACTTTTATTCAAGGTGCAAGTATTGAATTGACAGCAGATGGTCCAACGAGAGCGCCATTTGTTGCCTATATTCAAGGAGGACTTACCTATTCCCATGTAAAAATCGCCATCTGCATCGCCCTCGATCGGTTATTAGATGAGGGATTAATCGGATTAAATTCATAGATGAGAGAGGAACAGCTTTTAGTTGTTCCTATTTTCGTAGATTTTGAAGATAGGAAATCATTTGATTTTCTTATGTCAGAAATTTTTCATAATTTTTATGTTATATTTCCTTACATTCCATTGACAACATATATAACATTGAATATAATGATATCAAGATTAGAGGAATGGAGAATGCAAAATGAGTGGAAGCGAAATACGCCGTTCGATGCCTCTTTTTACAATTGGGATTGTGATGAAACTAACGGATTTATCCGCTAGACAAATCCGCTATTATGAAGAACATGAATTGATTTCTCCTGCAAGAACTGAAGGGAATAAACGCTTATTCTCTTTATATGATATTGATAAACTCTTAGAAATTAAGGATTTAATTGATCAAGGTGTGAATATGGCGGGGATAAAGCAATTATTCCAAGTGAAAGAGCAGCACCTGCAAGAATCTGATTTAAGTCAGCAAAAAGAGAAGGTTAGACGTGAATTGAGTGATGATGAACTTCGAAAATTACTGCGTGCTGAATTAGTGCAAGCCGGACGCTTTAATCGATCCTCATTACGCCAAGGAGATATGTCTCGCTTTTTCCATTAAACAAATATATATTTTTTGAATCATTAAGGAGGAACCGTAATGGTAAAGTTCACAAAAGATGACATCAAGAAAATGGCTACAGAAGAAAATGTAAAGTTTATTCGTTTACAATTTACCGACATTCTAGGTACAATTAAAAACGTGGAAATTCCGATTAGTCAGCTTGAAAAAGCTTTGGATAATAAGATGATGTTTGATGGTTCATCAATTGAAGGTTTTGTACGTATTGAAGAATCTGATATGTATTTATATCCTGATTTAGACACTTGGGTTATTTTCCCTTGGACAGCTGAAAAAGGAAAAGTGGCACGTCTTATCTGTGACATCTACAATCCAGACGGAACACCTTTCGAAGGGGATCCTCGTAATAACCTAAGAAGAGTATTAAAAGAGATGGAAGAATTGGGCTTCACAGATTTCAACTTAGGACCTGAACCAGAATTCTTCTTGTTCAAATTGGATGAAAAAGGAGAACCTACTTTAGAGTTAAACGATAATGGTGGTTATTTTGACTTAGCACCAACTGATTTAGGTGAAAACTGCCGCCGTGATATCGTTCTTGAATTAGAAGAAATGGGATTTGAAATCGAAGCTTCTCACCATGAAGTGGCACCAGGCCAACATGAAATTGATTTCAAATATGCGAATGCTTTAACAGCTTGTGACCAAATTCAAACTTTTAAACTAGTAGTTAAGACAATTGCTCGTAAGCATGGTCTTCATGCTACATTTATGCCAAAACCATTATTCGGTGTAAATGGCTCAGGTATGCACTGTAATCTATCATTATTTACTAATGGAAAGAATGTATTCTATGATCCTACCGGTGACTTAGAATTAAGTGATACAGCTCGTTACTTTATCGCTGGTGTGTTAAAGCATGCTCCTAGTTTTACAGCTGTAACTAATCCAACAGTAAACTCTTATAAACGTTTAGTTCCAGGTTATGAAGCACCTTGCTATGTTGCATGGTCAGCTAGAAACCGTTCACCATTAATTCGTATTCCTGCTTCTCGCGGCTTGAGTACTCGTATTGAAGTACGCAGTGTTGACCCATCCGCCAATCCTTATCTTGCAATGGCAGTTCTCTTAAAAGCAGGATTAGATGGAGTGAAGAACGAATTAACTCCTCCAGCTTCTGTTGACCGCAACATTTATATCATGAGCAAAGAAGAAAGAGAAGAAGCTGGAATTCATGATTTACCAGCAACCTTAGCTCTAGCTTTAGATGTGATGGCTTCTGATAACGTAATTGTATCTGGACTTGGAGATCATATTTTTGAACACTTCATTGAAGCAAAAGAAATTGAGTGGGATATGTTCAGAACTCAAGTTCATCCTTGGGAACGCGAACAATATATGAAGATGTATTAATAAGGAGAAGCCTTGACACCATTGGTGTTGAGGCTTTTTTTATTTTGTGGGTGTTTTTATGTTTGGTTTCATGAATTTTGAAACTGCCCCGAAAATAAATAATAAAATGATTTGAGGATGTTTATACATATGCTCCTCGAATTTCCTCATTTGAGCCTGTTCAATTTACTTATTGATGTGCATTGTGCATAATCATCAGCTGAAATCTGTATGATTCCGCCCTAATCGCTCTTGGATATATTTCAAATCTGCTCCGGCTTCTAATTGAAGAGCTTCAGGTGTATGTTTTGTGGATTGGATAATCAATCAGAAGCAGTCTGAAGACTTGGAAATTAAATCTTAGACTGTCATAAATTAATTATGAACTATCGTCTCTGATACGTGATACTTTCTTTCTTCTTTTTGTTCTGAAGGGTTAGGAAACCTTGACTTAGAGTATACTCCAAGTAATAAGATTATGATGGGAGAAAGAAAAGCAAGAAAGGAGACATTTATGAACAAAGAACAGACGTATTCGATTTCCAAAGTTGCTGAACGAACAGGACTTTCTACGGAAACCCTTCGTTATTACGAGAAAATAGGACTGCTCGCTTCACCGATGAGAGGCGGTGGACAAAAACGAATGTACAACGAGAAAGATATAGGCCGTATCCTTTTTTTGAACCATCTCAAACGAACAGATATGCCACTCAAGAAAATTAAGGAGTATGTGCATCACTACTCGCAGAAAAACGATGCACATTGTTATGCGTTGTTGGATTCGCACCGAGAGGCGATCGAGCAACGGATATCCGAACTAAACGCTACTGCTGAAATCATTCGATACAAGCTTAAGCATTTTCAAGAAATCAAGGATGGACATCAAAAGGAGGAAAACACTGATGAGAATTGATGCAAACCAACGGACACCGCAACAACCACTGCATACCGGATATGGACCACGTACGACTGCCGAAGAGATCATGCAAGGAGTGGATTTGACTGGCAAGGTTGCCATTGTGACTGGCGGATATTCCGGAATTGGCTTGGAGGTATCAAGGGTATTTGCGAAGGCAGGAGCCCAAGTCGTCGTTCCTGCCCGTTCGCTAGACAAGGCCAAAGTCGCATTGAATTCGATTCCTAATGCAGAACTAGGAGAACTTGATCTTGCCAATCCAGATTCGATCGATGCCTTCGCTCACCGATTCGAGGAATCGGGCCGTCCCCTTCACATTCTCGTGAACTGCGCAGGGATCATGGCCATACCTGAACAACACGATCGTAGAGGATATGAATTACAGTTCGCTACCAATCACTTGGGTCACTTTCAACTGGCATCACGGCTCTGGCCAGCTCTGAAACGAGCAAACGGTGCTCGAGTTGTTTCCGTTTCTTCAGGCGCTCATAGACAAAGTAGCATCCATTTCGAGGATCCGAATTATCAACGTCGCCCTTATAGCAAATGGGAGGCTTACGGGCAATCCAAGACGGCTAACGCCCTTTTCGCCCTAGAACTGGATAAACGGGGCAAGCCACATCATGTAAGAGCTTTCTCCGTTCATCCCGGAACCATCATTACCGAGCTCTCCCGTCACTTGTCCAATGAAGAATTGAGCGCTTCTGGGGTGATCAATGTGCAGGGACGGCGGACGTATAGTGAATTGACGGAAGAACGCAAAACCGTACCGGAAGGAGCCGCGACGATCGTCTGGTGTGCTGTAAGCAACCAACTTGACGGGAAAGGTGGAGTTTATTGCCAAAATGTCGATATTGCTCCTTTGGTTCCAATTGAAGATATAAAGAAGCCGGGGGTACCCGGAGTATGCCCATGGGCTATAGACGAGCAGACTGCTAAGCGTCTCTGGTCACTGAGTGAAGACCTCACAGGTGTTCGTTTTACCATTTAACGGACTGATTTTGAGATTAAAAAGATAAAACCATAATCGTAACGATCATTTTTGTATTGAATGATTATGGATTATGTGTATAATTTTAAATAATTGTATAGATTAAATGTTTTCTAGGGTTCCGCAACTTCATGTTGGTCTGGTCCGAGAGAAAACGCACAGTTTGCTGTGTCACGGAAGGATAAAAGCCTGGGAGAAACTATTGATAGTTTTCTCTCAGGCTTTTTTGTTTTTTATCACAAGTAAAATGGAGGTTGGATTTTTAAAATGAGCATTAATTGGATTAAAGTATTTATTGCAGCTCTATTTGAAGTAATATGGGTGATTGGTCTGAAGCATGCAGATGGCTTTTGGACATGGGCTGGTACGACTGTAGCCATCATCATCAGCTTCATGGGCTTGATTATGGCAGGAAAAAAACTCCCAATAGGAACAGTATATGCAGTATTTGTGGGGTTGGGGACAGCAGGTACTGTTATTTCCGAAATACTATTCTTTGGGGAACCGTTCAAAATGAGTAAAATTCTTTTGATTATACTGTTGCTAGTAGGTGTAATTGGCTTGAAATTAGTTACAAAGGAAAACGTTAAGAAAGGGACTGATTCCTAATGGCGTGGATTTCATTAGTAATAGCAGGGTTATTTGAAATGTTTGGTGTGACAATGATCAATAAAGTTCATGATGAACGTAATTGGAAATCAATTGTTTTATTAGTGTTTGGATTTGGAGCAAGCTTCCTATTATTGAATTATGCAATGGAAACACTCCCTATGGGGACAGCTTATGCCATATGGACGGGAATCGGTGCATCCGGTGGAGCAATATTGGGAATGATGTTATACGGGGAGTCTAAGGATTGGAAAAGGCTGGTTTTCATTGGTATGGTTTTAAGTGCAGCAGTTGGGCTAAAACTTGTTTCTTAATTAATTTAAGAATCCAATAAATTCTTTTCAAGTCGCATTAGGTTTTTGAACCTTCGCCAAGTAGATAACTACTCCCGATGCCGTGTTTAGTCGTATTGGGTAAGTGCATATATTTGTGAATATCTATAGGCGCTGTATAATTTTGTTTCGTATTTATTAAACTATATGGAAAGCCGCTAAAAGGAGTTTTTCGATAATGAATGAGAATTTACCATTAAATGAATCATTAACCTCCGCAGAAATGGGAAAGCTTTGGACTACTTATACAGGAAACACGCTTGCAAAGTGTATAATTCGCTATTATCTCCAGCATATTAAGGATCAGGATATACAAAATGTATTAAGTAATGCCCTAAATTTAAGTGACACGATTGTGGAAAATGTGAAAGAAATATTCATTAAGGAAAAATTTCCTATCCCAATTGGGTATACAGAAGAAGATATCAATTTGGATGCTCCCAGATTATTTTCTGATGAATTTTATCTTCATTACTTGAAATATGCAGCTAAAGCAGGGTTGGGGATGTATTCCATCGCTATTCCAATCATGACTAGAGAGGACATAAGAGATTTTTTTATCCGTACTCTTAACTCGACTGTGAATTTAATCACCGAAGTTAACGGAATATTAAAGGCAAAAGGGTTATATATAAGGCCACCTCAAATTCCTATCCCCAAAAGAATAGATTTTATAAAAAAGCAGAATTATCTTCATGGTTTTTTGGGAGATGTTCGCTCTCTTAATGCATTAGAGATTGCCCATCTATATGATAATCTTGAAAATAATTTAACTAGCAAGGCATTATTATTAGGATTTAGTCAAGTAGCAGAAAATAATAAAGTTCGGGAATATTTTATTCGCGGCATGGAGATGACCAACAAGCATATAGAAATTAATTCACAAAAACTAAATAAGGAAAATTTACCATCCCCTATGTTATTAGATCACTTTGTTAGTGAAGCAACCGTTTCACCCTTTTCTGATAAAATAATGGTAGCCCATAAAATTGAAATGTTTTCAATGAAAATCAGAACTATAGGAAACGCATTATCACTTAATGCCCGAAAAGATATTGGCGGGATGTATGCAAAGGCATTAATGGATATAGGTCTTTATGTTGAGGATGGGGCCAATATTATGATTGATCAAGGCTGGATGGAACAACCACCAAAAGCTGCCGATCGGGATAAGCTAGTATTGGATTGAAAATTGGGTAACAATATCTACTTTTTTTCTATGTCAAAAAATCTTCACAATTCTTTCCGTAACATTTTAAGATGGGTTTAAGCAGCATTCATAACAAGCTGAAAGCATTCATCTATGAATAATGGAGATAAGGATGAACGGAGTATCTTTGTTGCAAAAGCACATTTGATATTGACAAACTTAAATAAATCGCTAAAATTATAAACAATTAATATTTGCATAAATCATTTCGGAATATAAGAACAAAAGCTATGATAAGAAATAGTAGCAATCATGTAAACAGACAGAAAGTGACCGGTTGATGAGAGGTGCATGTGGAATGATTGCGAATTCATCTTGGAGCTGTGTACTGAATAGGATTCCCTTAGTAGGCTACACCGGCTTAGCACCCGTCATCATGTGCTAAAGTATCGTCTGACGACTGTACTTATGAAGGTAAGCAATTTGAGTTGCTTATGAATTAAAGGTGGTAACACGAGCTGAATCGTCCTTTTGGTTAATCCAAAAGGGCGTTTTTTTTTATCATTTGTTTCTTATCGATTTGGCGATATTAGAAATCATATATTTAGGAGGAATCACCATTGAGGAAAGATCAGCAAAATAAGAGACTTCAACGAGGATTAGACAATCGGCATATCCAGTTAATTGCCCTTGGAGGTGCAATTGGAGTTGGATTGTTCTATGGCTCAAGTGCAACGATTCAAATGGCGGGCCCAGCTATTTTGTTCTCCTATTTAGTCGGAGGCCTGGTTATTTTCACCATTATGAGAGCGCTTGGGGAAATGGCGGTGGAAGAACCGGTTGCCGGTTCATTTAGTTCATATGCTCATCGATATTTAGGCCCTTTTGCCGGTTATTTAACCGGCTGGACTTATTGGTTCATGTGGGTTGTCGTTGAGATGGCAGAAATAACGGTGGTCGGCGTATATGTAAACTATTGGTTTCCTGATATTCCCCAATGGCTGACAGCACTAGCCGCACTTATTGTCATTACTATGATCAATATTGCGAATGTAAAAGTCTATGGAGAGCTTGAATTTTGGTTTGCACTGATTAAAGTCGTGGCCATTATCGGAATGATTCTCCTCGGATTAGGAATCATCTTCCTTGGAATTGGAAACGGAGGTCAGCCAATTGGCTTTGACAATCTTTGGGCTCACGGTGGGTTCATGCCAAATGGAATCAAGGGGATTATTATGTCATTGGTTCTCGTGATGTTTTCTTTTGGCGGGGTTGAATTGGTTGGAATTACGGCAGGAGAAGCAAAAAATCCGCAAAAATCGATTCCATCTGCAATTAATAATGTGATTTGGAGAATCCTCATTTTCTATATTGGTGCATTAGGAGTCATGATGATTCTATATCCTTGGAATAAAATCGGCACAAACGGCAGCCCATTTGTGTTAATTTTTGATAAAGTGGGAATTCCTGGTGCTGCGAATATCATTAACTTCGTTGTCATAACAGCAGCATTATCTGCTTTTAATAGTGGTTTATTCGCTTCTGGAAGAATGCTGTACAATTTATCCCTGCAAAATAACGGACCGAAATACTTCGGAGAACTTAGCAAGAATGGCAGCCCGAGACGTGGAATCCTTTTCTCTTCCTTATGTTTATTAGTTGCAGTCGTGTTGAATTATATCGTTCCTGAAAAAGTGTTTCTGTATATTTCTGCAGTCGCCACGGTTGCGGTTATTACCAGCTGGACGATTATCCTGATTACACAATTAAAGTTCAGACAATCAAAAACAAAAAAAGAAATAGAGAAATTATCATTTAAAATGCTCTTATATCCAGTTTCAACCTATTTAGCATTAACATTTTTGGGATTTGTCGTTGTCCTAATGGCATTTATAGAGGACATGCGAATTGCCTTAATGGTAGGGCCTATATGGTTTTTGATTCTGTATTTCGGATATAAAATCAAAAAAACAAATGCAAAAGAGGATACCATGGAAAAGGAGATTGTTTGATCTATCGGAAATAGAATTCGATTTATGAAGAAAATTACGTTGAAAACAGTGTATAGAAATAAGGTATTTTGAGTCTACCAAATCCTTGTGTTATTAATGAAAAAAAGGGAGTTTACCATCTCAGGTGATAAACTCCCATGAAAGGTTTAAGAAATCAGGCAGGAAGCCACACATAAGCTCATTAAAATGCCCCTCCTGTAAAAAGGAAAGGCATTCATTAGAATTTATTTTAGTTCTCGTGTTAGATAACTAGCAGAAACCCAACCGATTTTCTCTGATGAAAGTTTGACTTTATACCAGGTTTTAGAAGGGTCCATGGTTAAATTGCCGTTACTGTCTAATACAAGTTGAACATATTGATTTATGGATAGTGTAGCGATTGGAGCATTGGCCGTTGATGGATCGGGCCGGACGTTTAATCCGTCAACATTCACTCTTCCTAAGTTTTTCACGGATAAATAATCATTATAGTGATCAAACTTGATGATGGATATCCAATAAGTTTTCCCTTCATACTGAACCCTTACCCAGAAATCATTCGTTTTTTCGAGGAGAACAAATTCCTTGCCTTTTTTCAGCGTAATGACTGAGGCGGTATCTCCTTTTTTCAATTTTAATTCTAAATCCATTTTGGCAACTGCAAGGATACTAGCTGGAAATACCTCGCTTCCAGTAGGAATCGGTGGATTTGCGAATACTCTTGTATCTACTGCTGCCCCAGTATAATCTGCTTTATTATATGGAAGAATGTTTTGCATATGTGCGGCAATCTTCACTCCCCATTTTGGATCAGAGGCATAATAGAAGTTCATTCCTTCACTATTCGCATCTACTCGTGTATTATTCAGCGTCTTTGTACTAAATCCCAGATATGCCCCTTGATATTTCCAGCTTTTTGGATTTAAATAAGTGGCTTTCAATTCTTGAGCGATGTACATGATATTATCGTCCACTGTTTGGAAACGGTAGGCCGCAATAAATGGTGTCGCATCATAGGCCGCAAAGCCAAATAAATTGAATTTTCCCAAAGAAATATTCGAAGTTCCATAAGCACTTTCATGAATCGCATGCGCAGCAAGATAGAGGGCATTTACGCCATATTGGTCGCCTGCTTGGATAAAAACACTGCCTTTATTATGTAAAACGCTGGTTTTTCCCGTTAATTTTTCATATGCACTAATATAATTATTGATTTGTGCTGCGGTTACTCTTGATTTAGTTCGCAAGTCAATAAATTGATAACCATCGTGATGATCCAGTGGATCTCCGGTGGTGACTTCTTGGAGAGTGTTGCCATTAACATAGCCGATTTTTCCACTATAAGCCACTTTATACCATCCATTTGATGTTTGATGTGTAGGAATGACGATTTTTCCTTTTGACACGGTGGTTGTCATCGCGCTGCTCTCTGCTGGAGTCTTTCTTGCGATGGTATCAGCAGTCATTAAAAAGGTCTTTCCTGAAAGGGCAATCTCCGTATAATCAGGATTATCATCATCTGGTTCTTCCTCATCGATAACCTGCTCAAAATCATCTTTGTAGATGTATCCGGTTATCCCGTTATAGGTCACTTTGTAGAAATCTCCAACGATTTTACTTGCCGAGAGGATTTGATTCATCCCAATTTTTGCAAGAGCTTTATAAGATTTTCCGTATGCCTGATATATAACTGTATTCGCTTTTGCCTTTAACTGAATAGCAGCGAACGTTTTTGGAGTCACTTTCGCAACGGAACTACTTTTTACATAGAGTGTTCGTCCATTATATGAAACACGATACCAGGTTTGACCAACACTGTTAATAATTTGCTGGGTGGAATAAAATCCGTTGTTTTGCGCGATTTTATAAGCTGCTTTTTTCTTCGTATCTGGCGCAGGGTACAGATACGCCGTTTTATTGGAAAAATAGTAGGTGCCCTTGGTTTTAATATATTGGTAATACTCCTTCATATAAGTTGAGCTCACCCATCCGCTTTTTGTCAGCTTTTTCCCCCGATAGGTATACGTATACGAAACCTTAACCCATCCACCTTTTTTTTCAGTTGCATAGATGATTTTACTTTTTGGAATCGATAATATGATGGAATATTTGGTGCTTGTGCCAGTACGTAAGTTTAGATTTGCGGTTGTTTGGTAAGCAGTCTTTGGCAATTTCGCAGTGCTAGTTGCCTCTACATGATTGCTTCCAAAAGGATGTGGCAACCCAATAAGAAAAAAGATCATAAGAAACGCTGTAAGGATGCTTTTTTTCCAATTCGTTTTCATATAACACTTCCTTTACTGATTTTATCTAATGCTGCATAAGAAATTCTATTAATCTATGAAACCGTTATAGTCATTATAATGTGAAATTTGGAAAAGATAAATAGAATTGTAGGCACAATAAACCATTATAAAGAAAGGATGCTCTCAATAAAGAGACATCCTCGTAATCATGATTATTTAGATTTATTATCACGGAAGGTTCCTTGAGAAAACCAAGGGTATTGCTGACCCATTCCACCTTGAGGATAAGGATAACCTGATTGAAAACCACCAGGCATTTGTCCAAATCCAGGGCCATACATTTGGCCCGGATAATGTTGCATCCCATGACCGTATCCCGGCATATGAGGCATTTGCCCATGACCGTATCCCGGCATATGGGGCATTTGCCCATGGCCTTTTCCATATCCCTTTCCAAGGCCTATACTTTTACCAGGTGCTTGCGGATAAGGCATTTGACCATAGGGTTGTCCATAGCCTCCTGGTTGTGGATACATTGGCTGCGGATAATGCGGATTAAAAGTCATTCTTTCACTTTCCTTTCTATAGTTGTCCATATACATTATGTGGGAACTTGGACATCGTGCCTGTCCAAAAGAAACATAGGCAAGGATTACAAGGTTTTGACAATTTGTGTAGATCCTTTTTGTCGTATTCCTAAACTGGGATGAAAAATATATTTAAAGAAGCAAAAAGTTTTCTATTATTGTTCATATATGACTAAGTACAAGGTTCTATTTGGGGTATCAGTGGATTTTTATTTAAGGAAGTCATAAGTGGTACGAAATATTAATGATATTAATATAATAAATTAACTAGTTATTTTTATAGAATGACGAAAGGTTTGTTAATTTATTCACAATGTAATCTTATCCCCATTTATTCATTCTATAAAAATGGCCTAAATCATAAGATAGAGAATTAGAGGGGGGGTTACTTTGATTAACTGGAAGGTTCGACTAAAAAATAGGCTCTGGGTTATCACTCTAATTGCGCAAATTTTTATATTGGCGGAAATCCTATTATATGGTGCCCATGCGATTGGACTGACAGATTTTCAATTAAATAAAGAGTTTGAAGATTGGGTAATAGGGTTAGTAAATGCTGTATCTATGATTTTATCTACTTTAGGAATCATTCAAGACCCAACCACAAAGGGTTTAAGTGATAGTGAGCAGGCATGTAAATATGATAAGCCAAAGTAAAAACAACAAGCTGGATGGCTTGTTGTTTTTTACTAGATTGGTATTAGTGAATACGGCGATAAACGCCGATGACTTTTCCGAGAATGGAAACATTATTCAAAATAATCGGCTCAAGAGTAGAGTTTTCCGGCTGAAGACGAATGAAATCTTTTTCTTTAAAGAATCTTTTCACGGTTGCCTCATCCTCTTCGGTCATAGCGACGACAATATCCCCATTTATAGCAGTATTTTGCTGCCTTACAATGACATAATCTCCATCCAAAATTCCAGCCTCAATCATACTGTCTCCCATTACTTCAAGCATAAAGATCTGTTCATCTGAAGGGGCGAGACTCTCAGGCAATGGAAAGTATTCTTCTACATTTTCAATCGCAGTAATAGGCTGGCCGGCTGTTACCTTTCCAACAACTGGAACGTTGACAACATTGTATTTTGGAATATTGGAATTTTCATCATATTCCAATATTTCAATGGCCCGAGGCTTTGTGGGGTCTCGACGAATTAGGCCCTTGCTTTCCAGTCTAGCAAGATGTCCATGGACGGTTGAACTGGATGCCAGTCCAACAGCTTCCCCAATCTCTCTTACGGAAGGGGGATATCCTTTTGAACGAACTTCATCTTTTATGAAAGATAATATATCCTGTTGACGTTTCGATAATTTTGTCATAAACGTACACCTCTAAGATTATTCTTGTTCGTATTATAGCATGAATTACCAGTTGGTACAAACATAAGTTCGAATTATTTCTTGACACAAACGAATGTTCGTATTATGATAAAGAAAAAGAATCCGAACAAACATTCGTATAGAGGTGTTAAGAAATGAAAAAAATATGGAATCAATACAGCTATATCATTCTATTCATCATATTAAGCTTTTCGGCAGCCTTTGTTTTTTCAAATAAAATTCATGAAAATAATCCTTCAAATTATGTTAAGATAACGGTTCAGGAAGGAGAGTCACTTTGGAAAATCTCTGAAAGATATGCTTCAGAGCATCGGCTTTCTTCCAATCAATTTATTAAATGGGTAGAAGAGAAAAATGGAATTTCTGGAGATCAAATTTTTCCTGGTGAAAAGATCATGATCCCCGTAAAAAATACAAAATCAGACGAAACGCAAGTAGCAAGTTCAGAAAATTATTGATCTTATTAAGGTGATTAGATGAAGAGCATCATATATTGCAGAGTGAGTACTACTAAGGAAACGCAAGAAACCTCGCTAAAGCGTCAGGAAGAGGAATTAACAGACTTGGCGAAAAGAAGCGGCTTCCAAATCGCTGCAGTGATAAGGGAGCAGGCAAGTGGTTATGATTTGGAAAGAGAAGGAGTTTTTGAATTATTAGACGCGATTAAGGATCCGGATGTGAAGGCTGTTCTCATTCAGGATGAAACAAGATTAGGTCGAGGGAACGCCAAGATTGCGCTATTGCATTGTATCCTTAAAGAGGATGTGAAATTATATAGTTTAACTCAAAATGGTGAAATGCAACTTTCAGAAGCCGATTCAATGGTCTTGCAGATTGTGGGAATAGTAGAAGATTACCAGCGGAAAATTCACAATATGAAAATCAAAAGAGGAATGAAAAGGGCGATAAAGAAAGGATTTCAGCCTGAAAACAACTTAAAAAATCAAGGCCAGAATGCTGGAAGGGACCGAAAGCAAGTACCAATTGAGGAAATTATTCGATTAAAACAAAATAAACTCACTTTTTCCGAAATCGCAGCGACCTTAAGAGGTTTCGGCTATGATGTTTCAAAGGCTACGGTACATAGAAGATATAAGGAATATATGGAAAATCAATAAAGCACGTGCAACTTGCTTGTCAATAACACTTGATTCGAGTAACATATATTTATTATGTTTGATTAAAAGGAGTTAAAGAATGATATCCAAAGAAAAATTGGCAAGAATTAATGCCCTCGCTAAAAAATCGAAAGAATCAGGTTTATCGATTGAAGAGGCTAAGGAACAATCCTTATTAAGAAGTGAATACTTAAAGGCCTTTCGATCTTCCATGAAGAACACATTAAAGAACGTCACAGTTCTTGATCCAAACGGGGAAGATGTAACCCCTAATAGAATAAAAGAATTAAGAAACAAAAAAAATCTGCATTAATAACTAACTCACCTATTGAGTTGGTTGTTTATGTGGATTTTTTTTCGTTGTTAAAATATCTGTTAAATATGGCGATGAAAATTGCGCTGGAACGTAATAAAAAGAAAATCTGGTTAGGCGTATGGGAAAAAAATGAAAATGCTCTTGCCTTTTATAAGAGTAGGGGATTTGTTCAAACAAGAATCCACTCTTTTTATATGGGGGAAGAAGAACCAATAGACTTCATCATGACCAAAACACTTATATAACTATCTTGGTACGAAACACCGAAGTCAGTACCTATTTGGAATTATGTGTCTGTCCATATTTATGGGAAATTGGAGATAATTGAAGAGCGAAAAGTAATAATTGATTCGTTAGATTGCTTGGTAAATAAGAAAGCCCTGATAGTCCATACCACTAAAAGATGTAGACTCCAGTTTTATCGAAGGGATGATGAAAGGATATCCAATTTGTAGAAGTAGCTTTAAATTATCAAAATTAAGTTTTGCATTTGCATTAAAGACAGGTTTCATGAACGAACGAATTGTTACATGCCCCGTTTGTGGCTATAAGGGGAAAATGCCAATTATAAAAGATTAGACCAGAAAAAGCATGATCCTTTCAAAAGTTGAATGGTCATGCTTTTCTTTTGCTAATTGATATGTTTTTTACATTTTTTGATTTGAAAAGGAACGTTAAAGAAAATATAGCCCCCTCATTTTTATTGTGAAAGACTCCCTGGGTACCGTCAGAAGAAGAATTCTTCTGCGTTCCTGCTTACATGTATTTTTTGGGATTTATGGAAAGATGCTAGAATATAAAGCGATATATGCAAACCTCCGATTACTTAGGCAGCTATGAAAAAAGTAGTTACTTTTTATTTTTAAACTGACTGGCGTTTGCAATAAGAAGATACATACACAGAAAAAGGCATCTCTGAAGAAAATGCCTTTTCAATGAAGTATGAAAGGATAATTAAATTTAGGAATGTGGATATACATAAGTAGTTCAGATAATGTGGATAAAATCTTAAATGATAATGGATTTTCAAGTTAATTTTTATAAATTTCCATTTCTAACCTTGATATTACTGAATGACGATATTCCCTACATATTGAGCAGTTCCTTTATACGTAGGGAGGTCTAAAACAATCATATACTCGCCTTTTTCTTTCGGTAAGTTGAAATTTTGACCAGCGGTATCAATTGCTAAATCAATTATGTTTTTATTTGCCAAAGTGAAATTTTTACCTTTTTTGCGTCAAGTTCTCCGTTTTCAAGATTGAATTGAACTCGCTGTCCGGAATTAAAGTACATTGTGTTTTGTTTTTTTGCTAATGATAGAATACCCTTCGTTTTCTTGTTGTATTTTTTATCAAGGTCCAATCTATGTTTGCTTCTGCTAATTTTTCTTCTTGGGTAATATCGTCAGGATTTACAAGTGAAACAGTAGGGGGAGTAAAATCATATTCTTCTCCAAAACATCCTGTTAATGTCAAGATAAATAACAAGCCTATAAATAATTTGAAAAATCTGTTCACATATTCACTCCTCCACATTTTTGGCTAATAAATTCTATACAATTTTTAACATTCTATAATATTATTTTAACAAATTAAAAAACGATATGGTTTCCGTTTAGGCTGCGGAATTTGTTTTCTGATAAAGTACCATCAGAAGTAGCTTATTCAAGAATGGGGACCATTCTTAGTGAATCGAGTGTTCTTGAAAAGGCTATGGGCACAATTCTATAATCCATTACAGAAAGATTTATCTAGGATGAAAAGGCAGCCACTGATGCGACACACTTAAAAGCTAAAGATCAAGCACCTCCGAAAGTGGAAAAACCCAAAACTGAGCCCAAGAAAAGAGGGCGTAAATCAAAAGAAGAGAGAGAACAATGGTTGATTGAGAAGGATGAACGCGAAGCCAATCTCCCTCTTTTTGAAAAGAAAATAGAAGCACAGTTGGATGTTCCTTTAGATCAACTTCGTGCCGAAATTCCTCAAAATCCAGAATGGAGTGTGAAGAAAAACAGCGAAGGAAAGAACGTTTTTTGGTGGGGATAGAAGGAACAAAAAGCCAGTACATTCTTCAATCCATCTTTTATTCTGGTAATTTGAATGACGGGAAGGCAGCAATTCCTTTATTAAAAGGAATCCTCGAAAGTGTACAACTTCCCACTTTACGTTATCAAACGATGGATGCAGGATATGATTAAGAATCTATTTATGAACAAATTCATCGAATGGGCCAACAATCGGTTATTGCGCGTAATGAGCCGGAGCCAGTAGGTTTTGATAAACATTTCGCGTCCACTTATTTCTGGGAACACTCGTATCGGTATGATAGTTTCGATCCAAAGTATAGCGGGGGGGGGACATCGTGGATGCCAAGCTTGGTCGGTGCAACCATACGAAATGCTTATCCCGCGTTAACCATAATGACTGCTTTTTTTGTTAAGGATCTCATTGAAAGTGGATTTGTCGGTTACGAGTATGCCCTTTCAGAGGCTTTTGGTAAAATTTTAGGGGAAGATTTTTCTAGTGAAACATTAATTGAAAAACTGAATTGTAAATACGGAGTTTTAGATAATTATTTTAAGTTTCATGCGGCTTATGCACTAACACATCCGGCTTTGGATGCAGCAGTGGACGCTGTCAAAAAAATGATTCATACAGGTGAATATCCACCTATTAAAACCTCACGTACATTTAAAGCTGATGAAATTAAAGAGGTTAATGTTAAAGTCGCACAAAATGCAGCGAGGCTCGATGTTCTTGTAGCATCCCATCAGCTTTCGGCAAAGTTTTCCATTCCCTACGCTGTTGCTGCTATTTTATCTAAAGGGCATACATCATTTGAGCTATTTAAGGAGCCTTATTTATCGAACAAAAATGTACAAGATTTGCTGAAAAAAGTGAATGTAGCGGTAGACAATCATTTTAGTCGCGAATGGCCAACAAGCGCGATGGCTGAGGTTAGCATTTTTTTAAACAATGGAGAAATATTACATGGAGAGTGTATCAATCCTTATGGGAGCGTCCAAAATCCTTTCATTGAAGTAGATTTATACGTCAAATTTTCGGAATTAACTAATAACATTTTAGGTAAGGAACAAAAAAAAGAAACTATGGTTCTCACTATTAAACGTAGAACAATATTCAGATATTAATAAACTATTTCATTAATCAGGTGGAGGATGGGTATGTATTATGATTTGGTAATTAAAAATGGGGAAATCGTTAATTCTAAAGAAACATTTACTGCAAATATTGGTGTGAAGGATGGGAAAATCATTACTATTGGAACAATTGATGGGGGAAAGGAGATAGAAGAATACGATGCAGGCGGCAAATATGTATTTCCAGGGTTTATAGATGAACATGTTCATAGCCGTGACCCTGTTCTTACTTATAAAGAAGATTTTTATCATTTAACAAAGTCGGCAGCTGCCGGCGGAGTAACGACGGTTATTGAGAGCCAAATTCGATACCTCCCGTTAGCGATGTCGATTCATTCCGTTTAAAAGCTGAAACTCTTGGGAAAAATGCTTTTGTCGATTTTTCACTTTTAGGTATGGTGCTCGGTGACTTCAACATCAAAGAATTACCGAAATTAGCTGAAGCTAGTGTTGTAGGATTTAAGCTGTTTTGGGGATACTCATTAAATCCTCATACACTTGAACTGGTTTATAATTTTTCTAAAGATGATGATGTAGTTCTGCCACCGGATGATGGGCAAATCTATGATGCCTTTTGTGAAATTGGGAAAACAGGCAAAGCTGTGTGCATTCATGCAGAAAACAGTGCGATTATTTCTAGATTGGCATCTACGATAATTTATTACCTCAAAAAGCAAGGATTTTGCTCATGCTGGCACTGAAAAAGACAGATGACTTTGACGAAATTCAACAATTGTTTAATCAGTATTAGCACCAGAAAATCTGATTCTATTTTCTCTATTTATTTTCATGTCAGATTTTCTAACAAAGACCTTTACAGATTTAATTTGGAAAATTTATAATAATATTATTATTTTTATTGAATAACTTTAAATGCTAAGAAGTAAAAATTCATTTAAGGGTGGTGTTATTAAGGTTTAAAATTAATATAAATGCTATTCATTTGTATCTCCATCTCAATTCTTTCAACCTAGAATGGTCATCTCAAGAAACTTTTTGCATCTTTAGAGTACTTCGTATTAAAGAAAAATCTCCAAAATATATTGGGTTATGACTGTGATTAGATAAATGAAAAAAGTCTAATTCAAATAGGGTTTTAAAAATCCTATTAATAACCAAACTATTGCCGTAAATTGGAATGGTGTTCCGTTGGAAGGAACGGGTAAATAATTTAAACATCAGGAAAAGTCTTAATAATTTTTTTAGTTTTCATTTATTAAAGGAGCATTCCTGTAATGAAGAAATTTGAGGTTTGAAAGAAGAAAAGCCCCCTTGGTAGAATACGAGGTGTCCAAAAGCTGCGCAGCAAAAGGACCCTTAACTGATTACAAAGGAGGACTCAAAATGAATGATAACCAAAATCGTAAAATATCTCAAATTACTTCTTCAACTCTCATCATTGGCGTTGATATTGCTAAACACAAGTATGTAGCACGTGCACAGGATTTCAGAGGAATAGAATTTGGGAAAGCCCTCACCTTTGAAAACAAAAAACATGGATTTGAATTCCTTGAACAGTGGATCCAGCTACTTTTAAACAAACACGGTATGTCGGATGTAATCATTGGAATGGAGCCTACAGGACATTATTGGCTTAATTTTGCCTATTTCCTTAAGAGAAAGGGATTAAGTTTGTGATCGTAAATCCAATGCATGTCAAGAAAAGCAAAGAATTAGATGATAATTCCCATACCAAAAATGATGTGAAAGATGCAAAGACTATTGCGTAGTTAGTTAAAGACTGAAGATACGCCGAACCAAACCTTCCAGAAGACATGAAATTGCACGATCTTCTATCTTCTGACCTTCAATCAGCACAGGGGCAAGTCCACAACTGGATTGACCGATATTTTCCTGAGTTTCTAGCAGTCTTTAAGGATTGGGAAGGGAAAGCGGCACTACAAGTTTTAAAGCTTTGCTTATTGCCAAATGAAATATTAACTTGGGCCGACTACGCATTATTGGCTCACATAAAAAGGAGGCTAAACGAGGCGAAGGTCTAGCCTGAGTAAGGGCTTTAAAAGATGCGGCACGACGTTCTATTGGCATCAAAGAGGGAGTTGGATTAGCCAAATTAGAACTAGAAACCCTTTTGGAAAAGTATTGCCTTATCCAAAGGAAACTCTAAGAGTTGGAATCACAAATAGATGAGTTACTTAAAGAGATTCCAGGGGTAACCGAAATCCTTCAAATCAAAGGTATTGGGAAGCTTACTGTAGCAGGGTTCTTCGCTGAAGTAGATGAACTGAGTAAATATTAACATCTCAAGCAGATTTGAAAGTTGGCAGGGCTTAATTTGCGCTTGAATACTTCAGGGAAACACAAGGGTCAAACCAGGATTACTAAGCGGGGACGTCCAGGCCTAAGTGCTCTTTTATTCCGAGTCATTATGCCTCTGGTCGCTAAAAATCCTGCTTTTAAAGCGTTGAACCAATACTATACAACGCGCCCAGTCACCCCCTTGAAGAAGAAGCAGTCTTTAATAGTCCTATGTTGTAAGTTAATACGAATTTTGTTTACAGTAGCGACAAAACAATGCCAATTTAGCTATAAAAAAACGTTAAATGATATGCCATATATGAACACATTACAGGAAGTAGCTTAAAACTTTGAAACAGCTTGAAATGTACTCTAACTCAGTATAAAGAATTGTTTAATCAAAGGTATGACATTAGAAGCACGGAGAAGCCAGACGTATTTTTTTCCATACGGGCATTGACCCTGCAAAGGAGCTTTACTGACACCCACCTCATGGATAAGTTGAACGAAGGAATGTAGGAGCATTGACTCTGTTAGACATGGGAGGTTAAACCGCCGTGAGCCTTGTGGAGATCCAATTGTGCGATCAAAAAGGTTATTGATTTTTCCGCTATAAGGAAAATAGGTAGTGGGCTATATTTCCACGTTCCCCCACTATCCAAATATTTAAAGAAATTCAATTTTCATCCATAATTCTTGTGTCAATGATATTTTAACTAATACGAAAAACTGAGAAAACGGGAGTATTTTTAAGAAAACTAATAGTTTATAGAGAGAGAAATCACTTTACATTGAAGGGATTTCTTAAATGGGAGGAACAATATGGAAGCAAATATTCGAAAAATCACAGGTCAAATTGAAGTTGGTTCAGAAAAAATAACTGGTTATCAATGGAAGACGCTTTGGGCCTCAACAATTGGTTACGCTATGGATGGCCTAGATATGATGATCCTTGCTTATACCATGCCGTTGATTATTGCTTATTTTGGGATCAACGCAGCCCAGGCCGGCAGTATTTCCACCATTACATTATTAGGGTCTGTGCTTGGCGGAATTGTCTTTGGTGTGTTAGCCGATAAATATGGACGTGTCCGTGTGTTCACTTGGACCATTTTAATCTTTTCATTATTTACGGGGCTATGTGCTGTGGCACCTAATCTTGAGACATTGGGAATTTTCCGTTTCCTTTCCGGGTTAGGGCTTGGGGGAGAGTTCGGAATTGGAATGACCCTTGTAAGTGAAGCCTGGCCAAAGAAATACCGTTCACGGGCTACATCTGTCGTGGCAACTGGGTTTCAGATTGGAATTGTACTTGCGACATTAGCTGTATTATTTATCGCTCCAAAATTCGGCTGGCAGGGAGTTTTCGTTGCTGGTGTAATTCCAGCATTGTTAGCCTTCTGGTCCCGCCGGAATATGAAAGAACCTGAAATTTGGGAGAAATTAAAGGAGGAAAATAAGAACAAAGTTGCCATTGGCCACTTATTTTCTTCAAGTAAAATAACAAAAGCAACAATTGGATTAATCATTGCTACCAGTGTTCAGAATTTTGGCTTTTACGGAATTATGACTTGGATGCCAACGATGCTGTCTAGCGAATTAGGATACAACTTTAATAAAACTACCTGGTGGACGGTTATAACGATTGTTGGGATGGTTGTCGGAATTATTGTTTTTGGTTACCTTGCAGATAAGATTGGGCGGAAACCGTCCTACTTAATCTTCCTTTTTGCCTCCGCGCTGATTGTTTGGATCTATTTCCAACAAACATCCATGGTTGCGTTATTAATTCTAGGAGGAATATTAGGATTCTTCGTAAATGGAATGATGGGCGGTTTTGGTGCACTTCTTGCAGAGAACTATCCGACAGAAGCAAGGTCATCAGCAGAGAATATTATTTTCAATATTGGTCGGGCCATTGCCGGATTTGCCCCTTTCGTCATTGGATATATTTCTTTAAACCATTCATTAAGTTATGCGCTAAGCTTAATTTCCGGAATTTATATTTTATCTGCACTTGCATTTATCTTTTTAATACCAGAAACAAAAGGCAAAGAATTAGTATAAGTAAAATATCCTCCCTACTCTATTATTATGAGTAGGGGTGTTTCTTTTCATGAAAATGGAACAATGTCCCGTTTAGCAGAACTATCAATAATAAATCATTTATTACACGCAAAGGAAGATGGATAGATGGAATGGCTTAATCGATTTACAGAGGTTATGGATTGCATTAGTGAAAATCCAATTGAGGGGATTGGTATCAGTGAATTGTCAAGGAGAACGAGTCTTAGTAAAAGCACAGTTCACCGGATGCTGAGCAGCATGATGTTGCACCAACTCGTAACACAAAACCTTCAAACGAAGCACTATACCCTTGGTCCAAAGGCTATGTTTTGGGGAAGTCAATTCTTACGGGCGCAAGACCCCATTGGATTAATGGGGAGGTATTGCGAAGAGGTTTCAAGAAGAACAGGCCAGTATTCTTATTTAAGTAGATTCCAGGATGATCAGGTCTATTGTACACATACCCACCAACCGTCTCAATTACGAAGTAAATATTTTGTTCATGTTGGACAGCGAATGCCGTTTAATTGTTCAGCTGCATCGAAAGCCATCATCGCTTATCAAGAGAAGGAGAAAATCTGTTCATTACTGGCAAAGGAGAGCTTTACACCCATTACCCCCTATACCATAACGGAATGGGAGGCTTTGGAAAAAGAGTTGGAAACGGTTATAACAGAAGGTGTTTCTTATTGCCTACAAGAATTGGAAATAGGTGTGTCAGCCATTTCTGTTCCGATTTTTCATGATGATGGAAAAACTTCTATGAGTCTAAGCGTTGTTGGGGAGAGTTCCTACTTCGAATTCCATCATGACCGGATTGTCACTGCACTAAAAGAGGTTTCGATGTCTGCCAGCGAGCAACTAAAGTCAATGAATTTACTTACATCAATCAAATTTTAGAAAGGGGTAAACCAATGATTAGGGCAGCCTTAACCGGTGATTCATTTATTACGCAAAGATTGTCAAGAAATGAACCTTATTTAAAAGAAATTCAAGAATTCCTTCGACAATATGATGTGAAGTTTACAAACTTTGAAGTTACGGTACATGAGTTTAATCAGTCACCATCCGCAACAAGTGGGGGGACATGGGCGGCTGCACGTCCGTTTGTATTAAAGGATTTAGAATGGCTGGGTTTCAATATGCTTGCCTGTGCCAATAATCACAGCCTGGATTGGCTTCATGGGGGACTGTTATCAACCATTGAGTGTTTAGAGAAAGAAGAGTGGGTTTTTGCCGGCATTGGCAGAAACTTGGCAGAAGCGTCACAGCCTAAATACCTGGAGACAAAAGAGGGAAGAATTGCTTTGATTTCGGTTACCTCCTCGTTTGAACCATGGCATCGGGCAGGGGAACAAAGACCGGATGTTCCCGGTAGACTGGGCGTAAATCCTCTTGGCCATAAAAAAGTTCATAGAATAAGTAAAGAGAAGCTTGCAGTTTTACAAGAGATTGATTCCTGTACGGAAGTGAATAGTACAAGGAACCTGAATGTGAAAGAGGGGTTCTGGAAAGAAACGAACGGTTCGTATGTCTTTGGCAGCCTTCATTTTGAAGAAGGGGAGTCAGGTACTTGTACGTTTATGGATCAGGTCGATGCATGCCGAATCAGAAAGGCGATTTATGAGGCGTCCCGTCAGGCAGATCTCGTATTTGTTAGTCTTCATGCCCATGAAATGAAGGGTGATCAAAAAAATAGACCGGCTGACTTCATCCGCGAGTTTAGCAGGTTTTGCATTGACGAAGGAGCCCATGGGGTGATAGGGCACGGACCCCATATTTTTAGGGGAATCGAAATCTATCAAAAACGGCCAATTTTTTATAGTTTAGGAGATTTTATTTTTCAAAATGATACGGTTGAAAGACAGCCAACTGAATTTTATGACCTTTATCAGCTTGATCATGGTCATACGCCGGCAGATGGGTTTGATGCCAGAAGCCAAAATGGAACCAGGGGACTCGCTGCCAATCATAAAGTGTTTGAATCAGTTATTGCTTCGTTTGAAATTGAAAATAGTTCGATATCGACGATTGAACTGACCCCAATCTCTTTAGGTTTTGAGAAAAGGCGGGCAGGAAAAGGCAGACCGAAATTTGCAGATCAAGAGCATGGGGCTCGAATTCTTCAGGAACTGAAGGAATTATCGGCTGAGTTTGGGACCACAGTCACCATCGAGAACGGGAAAGGATACATTACTTTGCAGGATTGAAATATAATGGAGGACATTTGTATGGATAGGAAACAAAGATACCAAACCTTACTTGATAAGATTAATCAATATAACTCAGGGGAAAAGGGCATAACCAGAGTTGCTTATACCAATGAAGAGCAAGCTTGTATCCATGCACTGATGCGACTTTGTAAGGATGAAAAAATGGAGGTTAGGCTTGATCAAGCAGGAAACCTGATTGCCAGAAGAGAAGGGATGAATCATAATTTACCACCGGTTATAATGGGATCTCATATTGACACGGTCTATGAGGGTGGGAAATATGATGGGGTGGCAGGCGTTACGGCAGGCCTTGAAATCATCCGCCGTTTAAATGAAAAAGGAGTTGTTACAGAACATCCGATTGAATTGATTTCATTTGCATGTGAAGAATCCGCCCGTTTTGGAGTATCAACTGTTGGAAGTAAGGCGATGGCTGGGCGTATTGATAAAGAAAAATACCGTCGATTAACGGATCGAGATGGAATATCGATGGAAAAGGCCTTTTCACTTTGTGCCCTTGATTTTAATAGTATTAATGAAGCGAACAGAACAAAAGAAACATTTCGGGCTTTTTTTGAGTTACATATTGAACAAGGGCCCGTCCTCGAAAATGAACAAAAAAAAGTGGGGATTGTTACTGGGATTGCAGCACCAGCCCGATATATTGTAAGAATCCTCGGAAAGGCTTCACATTCTGGGACTACACCCATGGATATGAGAAAAGATGCCCTTTTAGGAGCAGCAGAGATTGCTCTAGAGTTAGAAAAGGCTGCTGTTTCAGAGCAAGCATATGGCACAGTTGCAACGGTTGGGGTTCTGGAGGTCCATCTGGGAGCTATGAATGTAGTACCGGGTGAGGTTGAAATGAATATTGATATTCGGTCATCTTCCGTTGAATCTAGAAAGCGGGTGCTTGACAGGTTATTTGAAACGATTGTTTCTTCCAGGCAGCGAAGATTGCTAGAAATTGATTTGAAGGAAATTAGCATGGAGGACCCTGTGCAGTTATCCTCTGAAATTATCGTGTCATTTAAGCAAATTTGCGAGTATAAACAATTGCCTTATAGACTTATGCAAAGTGGCGCAGGGCATGATTCTATGAATATGGTCAGCCTTGGACCGGTGGGACTTATTTTTGTTCCGTCAAAGGATGGTTTAAGCCACCATCCTAATGAACACACAGAAATTGATGAAATCTTAACCGGGATCGATGTTATGGAAGCGGCGGTGCTTCAATATGCAAAAGTGTGTCCATCATCTTTACAAGTTGGGGGTTAATAATGAATTTAACAAACGCAGAGATTCTCTCCAATCAACCAATCAGCGAGAGATATTGTCATATGGAAATTGCAATAACCGGCTGGAGTGTAGCCGACGTGAAGCCGGGGCAGTTTTTCCACATTCGGACGATTGATGCTTATTCTCCTTTGCTAAGACGCCCATTCAGCATTTACCGAATTAATGAAGAAGATAATACATTGGAATTTCTTTATCTAGTCAAAGGAGTAGGTACAAAGGTAATGGCTAAAAGAATGCCAAAAGAACACTTGGATATCTTCGGTCCGCTTGGAAATACCTTTACATTCCGTGAGGGATCAAGCGGTATCTTGTTAATTGCCAGAGGTGTTGGAATTGCAACTCTTTCCGCTCTCGCATTTGATGCAGGCAAAAAAGGTATTCCCTGTTATGCAATTTTAAGTGCCAGAACAAAGGATGACATTTTAATAGAAAAAGAACTGACTGCCGCTGGAATCAAGACATTTCCTGTGACCGATGAGGATGGCTCAAGCGATCCTCTTCTTGTACGAAAGCTGGCAGAGGAAATCATTAAAATGCAGCAAATTGATTCTGTCTATACCTGCGGCTCAAGGAGGTTAGCGATTCTAACGAAAGACATTGGAGAACAACATCAGTTATTTGCAGAAATTGCTCTTGAGGAAAACATGGGTTGTGCGATGGGAGCATGCTATGCATGTGTTTGCGATATTCAGGATGAAGATGAAATTCGCTCGATTCGAGTTTGCCAGGAAGGGCCTGTTTTACCATTGAAGAAGGTGATTTTATGAGAAATTTAGCAGTGTCAATTGGAAGTCTTTCATTGAAAAATCCTATTATGCCTGCTTCTGGAACATTTGGGGAGGAAATGGAAAAAATTATTGATTTTAATCAACTTGGTGCCCTTCTGCCGAAAAGCATTACAAAAGAAGTAAGGGGAGGGAACCCCACTCCCCGTATTTGTGAAACAACGGGGGGGATGATTAATTCAATAGGGATCCAAAGTAAAGGATATGATTATTACCAGAGGGTCACCGTCCCTTTTTATTCACGATTTTCCAGCCCGCTTATATCTAGTATTTCAGCAGATAGCATAGATGAATTTGAAGAAATGAGTGAGAAAATTGCTTCAATGGATGCCGTTGCAGCCCTCGAACTGAATATTTCCTGCCCTAATTTGAAAAATAACGGGCTTGCGTTTGGAATGGATGAGAATGTTACTCATAAGCTGGTCAAAAAGGTTCGTCAGGTCACAGATAAACCGATCATCGCGAAATTATCTCCAAATGTTACGAATATTGGGGTAGTGGCAGCGGCTGCAGAAGCAGGTGGAGCGGACGCACTTACGGTAGCAAATACTTTAATTGCCATGTCGATTGATGTTCATACAAGAAGACCGAAGATTGGAAATGTCATAGGGGGAATTTCAGGTCCGTCAATTAAGCCCATTGTAGTTCGCTTGATTCACCAGGTGTATCAGGCTTCGTCTATACCAATCATTGGTTGTGGGGGAGTGATGAATGGAGAAGATGCCATTGAAATGATGCTAGCAGGAGCAACAGCAGTTCAAGTGGGTACAGCCAATTTTGTTCAACCGACCGCCATGTTAACGATTTTAAAGGAAATTAAGGACTATATGGAGCACTATGATATTGTCGATATAAAGGAATTAATCGGTCAAGTGAAAATTGAATCAAGGAGTGATGAAAATGGTATGGGATCATGTCATTAAAAATGGGTATATTTATTCGGGAACTGATTTTGTTAAAGGGAATCTTTATATTAAGGATGGGAAAATCGCAGCGATTTCAGAAAATGAGCTGGAAGGTGAAACTTTAAAAACAACGGATGCAAACGAACAATATGTGCTTCCAGGCTTTATTGATACACATATACATTCAAGGGATCCAGGAGCGACATATAAAGAAGATTTTTATTATAGCACACAAGCTGCTGCTGCCGGTGGGATTACATCTGTGTTTGAGATGCCAAATACGAATCCGCCCATTAATAATGTAGAAAATCTGCAAAAACAGGTCGGAAATCTTTCTCCTAAAGCACATGTTGACTTTGGTATTTGGGGAATTTGTCTTGGGGATTTGAACATGAAGGATCTTCTTCCGCTTCACGAGGCAGGTGTCATTGGATTTAAGTTTTTCTGGGGCTATGCAATTAACAGTAAAACTTTCCAGCTTATGTATAACTATAAGGATGGGGAGGAAGAAGTTATTCCGCCACTACCGGACGGCGAGGTATATGATATTTTTCAGGAAGTGGCAAAAACGGGCCAAACCCTTGCCATTCATGCTGAAAACAATGAATTGATTCAGAGACTTACGAAAAAGGTTGAAGAATCCGGAAGACGTGATTATGAGGCACTGCTTCAATGCAGACCGAATCTTGCAGAGAAATTGACGATTCAGACGGGTATTGCCATGGCGAAAAAGACCGGAACCCGGCTCCATATTCTTCACATCAGTTCGGAGGAAGGCGTGCAGGCCGTTCGGCAGGCGCAGAAAGAAGGATATCCGATTACAGGAGAAACCTGCCCACATTTTCTCTTTTTAAGCAATGAGGATTATGAAACGGTTGGGCCGCAAATGAAAGTGTACCCTCCAGTAAAATATAAGAAGGACCAAGAGGAGCTTTGGCAGGGTATTCAGGATGGAACAATTAGTATTGTTTGTTCCGATCATGCCCCTCATACAGAAGAAGAAAAGGATGGTGACTTATGGTCCATTCCTGCAGGGATGTGCGGGGTAGAAACACTTGCTCCGCTTCTGCTAAATGCGGTGAGTGAGGGGAAAATTACACTTAACCGAGCTTGTGAATTGCTTTCAGAGAATCCAGCTAAGCAGTTTGGGGTCTATCCGCAAAAAGGTTCTCTTGCAGTTGGAACTGATGCGGATATCACGATTGTGGACATGAACAAAGAGATGGTGATTAAAAGGGAGAATCTTCATAGTAAGAGCAAGGTAACGGCGTTTGATCAGTTTCCTGTTAAAGGGGTGCCTACTGCCACAATTGTGCGGGGAATTACGGTAATGGAAGAGGGCCAAATTGTTTCAAAACCGATTGGGCAAATAATAAAATCAGGGAAGGTGGATTAATATGGCGGAAAAAGTGGAAAAGGTAAAGCGGTTATCAGAATTATATGATCTTATTCAATATTATTATGAAAATCGCGATCGGCCTGTAAATGATAGTGGTGATTTCTTCCAAAAGGTTAAGGAGTGTTGTGACGTTCTTGATTTGGATTTTGAGGTATTTAAAAGGGAATTTAAGTTATAAGGTTTCAATGTTTTTTGTGGGAGAGGGCGAAGAGTCAAGGACCGGGATGTTTTTGTAACGGGTTCCGTTTCCTACCTTAAACATTGAAAATGTAATGTAAATTGGCTATCAATTTGTATCTGAATTTAAAGATATGGTTTTAAGAAATAATTTTTAAAAAAGGTATTCCAAAATGGCAACGGGCTCACTATAGATGTGTTCCAACAAATAAATCACAAATGAAAACGCATTAGGAATCACATTGAATTCTAATGCGTTTTCATTTGTTATAATGGTTCTGGTGCAAATACTTGAAGAAAATATAAAAAAGCAAAAGATTTCTAGTGATCCCTGGTCTTAAGCAACTAGTCCAAACAGTTGATGGATGAATTCTTTTTGATTGTGGAGAGACTTCTCCCTTGACCGAAAAAATGTTTTTTTTCAATTAATCACAGGTTAAATTCACCCGTATCGGAGGAAAGGGAGCCTCCATCATTTGACAATTTGATTTTGTGATTGAAATCAAGCGTTTTTTTCGTTAAAGTGACCATATAAAGAATCCTTTCTGTGTGTTTTTGTGTGGTTACTTAAACTTTAACAGGAATGGATTCTTTTTTGTATTAATTTAGTGCAGAATCAAAACGGCCAAGATAGCCTAGAGAACTGGAATTTAAGGTTGATTCTTAAATAACTATGAATAGATCGGGATTTATTATGTTTGATTAAAAGGAGTTAAAGAATGATATCCAAAGAAAAATTGGCAAGAATTAATGCCCTCGCTAAAAAATCGAAAGAATCAGGTTTATCGATTGAAGAGGATAAGGAACAATCCTTATTAAGAAGTGAATACCTAAAGGCCTTTCGATCTTCCATGAAAAACACATTAAAGAACGTCACAGTTCTAGATCCAAACGGGGAAGATGTAACTCCTAATAAAATAAAAGAATTAAGAAACAAAAAAAATCTGCATTAATAACTAACTCTCCCATTGAGTTGGTTGATTATGTGG
This sequence comes from Cytobacillus sp. Hz8, assembly GCF_042263505.1. NCBI lineage: Bacteria > Bacillati > Bacillota > Bacilli > Caryophanales > Bacillaceae > Cytobacillus > Cytobacillus sp. Hz8. The sequence goes on from NZ_JBHKFI010000004.1 coordinate 262,682, forward strand.
ATTTTTTTTCGCTGTTTTGTTTGCAGTATGGAAAAGAAATCTCAAGGGTTAATATGAAAATTCTAATACGTATCAATTATTTTTTTGCTGCTATGTAATAAAATGGAGGGAAAAAATGGGTCTACACCAAAACATGGTTTTGACCCTACAAAAAAGATGATAGATATTTTTGCTTATCGCAGCAAAAGTATTGCTTATACAATTCGTTTGCACACTATTGATAACTTATTAGCCTTAAATTAACAAAAGAAGGGAATGTCATATTAGAAAAAATGGTTTATGACTATTGTGATTCTAATATATACTTTAGACATTCTTTATTTCCTTATAGAAAGAAGCAACATTACAATTTTATCCTTTTTATTAAGCTTTATATTGATTCCGATCCTTTGCTATTCTTGTCTAACCTTATTGTATCTGGCTAAAGAGAAAAAGCTGATGCAAATGCTTGGTAAAAATATGATTATTCAGGGGTTTACTATTTCATTATCTATTTGATAATTTCTAGAAAAAAATTTTTTGAAATGATTATTCATTACACAAACATGCTTCTAATTCTCAAATGAAAATAAATAATTTGTCAGTATATACCAGTTTCTCTTCGTTATTATTTATCTTTTTCAAGTCTATATTATTACAGCCTTATTAACGTTAGGGAGATATAAAAACATTTTCATTCTGTGTTATCATATTGATAGAGAATATTTAGTAAATGGTGTGGGGGGAGTCACATGGCTAATGCTAAAATGACCGAAACTGCTATAGCAAATGCGATGAAAAAGCTTATGAAAGTCAAGCCTTTTAGCGATATTTCAGTAAATGACATTATTAAGGAATGTGACGTCAGCAGAAAAACCTTCTATTATCATTTTCGAGATAAATACGATGTGATCAATTGGATATTTAATACAGATGTAGTAGATAGCATACTTGAAAGCACAACTTTGAACAACTGGGCTGATGGCTCCTTAAAGCTGTGCCGCTATATTTATGAGAATCGAACCTATTATACTAATGTCGTTAATATAGTAGGACAGAATAGTTTTATTGAATATCTGAAAAATTTAACACGTTTACAGGTTGAAAAATTATCTACACAGGCATGTGGACATCTTAAGATTGATAAAGATGATAAGGATTTCATGATTGAGTTTTTTTATAATGCCTTTGTTGCGGTTTTTACAACGTGGATAAAAAGTGGAATGAAGGATACGCCAGAATTAATAGTAAAAAGGTGGAAGGCAATAGCTGATAAAAGCTTGGAGAATTATGTTAAAATAATGGCAAAATAGTCATTGATCATATAGGTAACAAAAGAGACTGTTTGTATCGTTTTTACACAAACAGTCTCTTTTGTGTATGTAATAGTTTTCATATTTTTTGTAATATTAATTATATAATAATAATTAATGAGAGGGGTATATTTATGAAAAAATATAAAGTTATTATTTGGGGTCTTGGCAATGTAGGAAGAGCAGCCTTACGTATGTGTATGGAGAAAGAATCTCTTGAGCTTGTGGGTGTTCTAGATGTTGATCCTAACAAAGTTGGAAAGGATGCAGGAGAAATCTTTGATTTTGGCAGAGCAGGAGTACTTGTATCCAATGATATGGATAAAGTATTCTCTATGGATGCAGATGTTATCCTAAACTATACTCCTCTTATAAGAGATGAAAAGGGTGAATTTACTCCCAGTGCCATGAGTATAATAAAGGCTCTTGGATACAAGAAAAATGTTATTACAACTATTCCATTATACTATTCGCATGTTACAACACCTGAACTGTTTAAGCTGATTGACGATGCTGCAAAGGAAAATGGAGTAACATATCTTCCTTCAGGCCTACTTCCCGGTGCATATGCAAGTTATATCCCAATGGTTATGAGCGGTATTATGGGCAGGGTGGATAAAATTGTTGTTGAGAGTGGCGAAGATGATCAGCATAACTTCTCAAGTTGGGTTAAAGTATTTGGTTATGGAATGGATCCGAAGATATTTCCAAATGAGAAACTGAAAGCAGGAATCGTTTCTTACTATAGTTCTGGCGTGTATGAGATGGGAGATGTGCTCGGCTTTAAGTTCACAGAACTTCGAACAAGCCATGAAGTATTCACAGCTCCTATTGATCTGCATCCAATCTTTGGTGAGGTTAAGGCAGGAACGATTTGTGGGCATAGGTTTGAAATGACAGGTGTAGTTAATGGAGAGGAAAAGGTTACTCTTAGATACGTTCATAAGATTTGTGATGATAAAGTAAAAGAGCCTAGAATAAGTGATAAGATTCATATTGAGGGATGTCCAAGTTCATTAGACATCGAAATTCAGGGCATGATGCCTTTAGACGAGAGTTATGTAACTAGTGCAGCACCTACGGTTAACATCATTCCTTCAGTTGTAAATGCAGCACCAGGATTTAAACAAGCAATGGAGTTAGCGGTTGTAAGACCAATTCATTAATAACAGGTACTTAACAGAGTCTATCAAAGTAATAAAAATTAATTCTTATAATAGCCTATTAGATGCTGATAAATTGAGGGGGTAACAATGTTATGAAGTATCAATTCGATTTTACTGATAAGATAGTGCTAATTACGGGCGCAAGCCGGGGAATAGGGAGAGCGATTGCAGAAGGATTTTCTTCATTGGGAGCAATTAGCCTTTTGGTAGGACGTAATGTTGAAAAACTGAATGAAACAGAAGCAGCTATCCTAGAGCAGGGTGGAAAATGCATTAAAATTCAGGCAGATATAAACGTCGTTTCTCAAGTTGATACCATGATTAATAACATAAAACGCGATTTTAATAGGGTAGATATTTTGATCAACAATGCCGGTGTCGGACATCGAATCCCATCTATCGATGTAACTGAGGAGCAATGGAAAACAGTACTAGATACAAATTTGAATACACCATTTTTCCTTAGCACAAAGATAGCAAAGGAATTTATGATTCCACAAAAATGTGGCAAAATTGTTAATACTGCTTCCATGGGTGGCTTTTCAGGAATACCAATGTCTGCAGCTTATAGCTCAAGCAAGGGAGGAATACTTCAGATGACTCGTTCTCTTGCTGCAGAGTGGGCAAAATATAATATTCAGGTTAATTGTATTTGTCCACATTATACGAAAACAGACCTTATACAAGAAGCTATGTCAAACGAAGATTGGATACGTTTGGTGGCTAGTAGAACACCAATTGGCAGACTTGCTGAACCCGAAGAAACAGTTGGTGCAGCTTTATTCCTTGCTTCCCATATGGCAAGCTATATTACAGGTACGTATATTCAAATTGATGGTGGTTGCTATGGTGGTGGATTTTAAGTTAATGGTCAGAAATATCCTACTGAGATAGTGGAATAATTGACTATTGGACCTCTTTTTGAATGTGGTTATATGAATAATCTCACATTTTTATTGTTTTTTTCATCTCTTGTAGAATCAATTCAATTGGTAAATTTATGGCTTTACAAGCAGGAAGGAGAATGAGCATGAGAATTGGTATTCCAAAAGAAAGCGTTGGTGGAGAAACCCGCGTTGCTGCAACTCCTAAAACCGTCGAGCAATTAAGAAAACTAGGCTTAGATGTTGCAGTTGAGTTTGGAGCAGGTGAGCAAGCCAGCTTTACCGATGAACTGTATATCATCGCAGGAGCTAATGTTGTAAACGCAGCCGATGTTTGGCAATCAGATTTGATCTACAAAGTAAATCCTCCAAACGAGGAGGAAATCGCGAAAGTAAATGATGGAACAACCTTGGTTAGCTTCTTATATCCAGCACAGAATTCAGACTTGGTTAGTAGGCTTTCTCAAAAAAATATTAATGTGCTGGCGATGGATATGGTACCAAGAATTTCCCGCGCCCAGTCAATGGATGCATTATCCTCAATGGCTAATATCGGCGGATATAGAGCTGTAGTGGAAGCAGCTCATCATTTCGGACGTTTTTTTACCGGGCAGATAACTGCAGCTGGTAAAGTACCGCCAGCTAAGGTTTTGGTAATTGGTGCAGGGGTAGCAGGACTAGCTGCAATAGGAACCGCCAGATCGCTTGGAGCCATTGTGCGGGCATTTGACACTCGTCTTGAAGTAGCAGAACAAATAGAATCTATGGGAGGAGAATTTTTAAAGCTAAGCTTTGATGGTGATGAAGATAGCTCTACTTCTGGCGGCTACGCAAAGGTAATGTCGGATGAGTTTATTAAAGCGGAAATGGAATTATTTGCTGAACAAGCAAAAGATGTAGATATCATTATTACAACCGCACTTATTCCTGGGAAACCGGCACCAAGGTTAATTTCCAAAGCCATGGTTGACAGCATGAAACCAGGATCAGTGATCGTTGATATGGCAGCTTCTACAGGTGGTAACTGTGAATATACGGTTCCAGGTGAATTGTTTGTTACTAATTCCGGAGTTAGAGTTATAGGCTATAATGATCTTCCTGGGCGTTTACCAACCCAATCCTCGGAAATGTATGCAACAAATCTGGTGAATTTAACCAAACTGCTTTGTAAAGATAAAGATGGTAATATTAATATTGATTTTGAAGACGTCATATTGCGCAACATGAGTGTAATAAATAATGGAAACGTAACCTTTCCTCCACCTGCAATCAATGTGTCTGCGACACCAGTAAAAAAAGAAGCCGATCAAACCGAAGCACCAGTTAAAGTCCAGAAAAAGCCTTCAAAACTAAAATACGTGATCGGTGCAGCGGCTATCGTGCTGTTTGGATGGATCGGTCAAGTAACACCTCCAGAGTTTTTGTCCCATTTTACCGTTTTTGTTCTTGCTTGTGTAGTAGGCTATTATGTTGTTTGGAATGTAACACATTCTCTGCATACCCCCCTAATGTCCGTTACGAATGCTATCTCCGGAATTATCCTGGTGGGGGCATTATTACAGATCAGCAGTACAATCCTTACAGTTAAGATAATATCTTTTATTGGTATATTGATAGCGTCAATTAATATTTTTGGAGGTTTTACTGTAACCCAACGTATGTTAAAGATGTTTAACAAGGAGTAGGGAGGTGGTCTGCATGTCAAATGGTTTAATTACAGCAGCATACATTATTGCAGCAATACTATTTATTCTAAGTCTGGCAGGTTTATCAAAACAGGAAACTGCCAGAAATGGTAACAAGTTTGGGATAATTGGAATGGCAATTGCATTGATTGCCACGATTGTAAGTCTCAATGTCCAGAGTATAGTCTACATTTTGGTTGCAATGCTGTTAGGCGGCCTGATCGGAGTTCGTTTGGCTTTAAAGGTAGAAATGACTGAGATGCCTGAATTGGTTGCGATTCTGCACAGCTTTGTAGGCTTGGCAGCAGTTTTGGTTGGCTATAATAGCTTTATCAGAATTTACACAGATGCTCATTCCTATGCAAATGGGGCAATCTTAAATATTGAATTGACTGAAATATTTCTTGGAGTTTTAATTGGGGCAGTAACTTTTACCGGATCTGTTGTCGCTTTTGGTAAGCTTCATGGTTTAATTAATTCTAAAGCAATTTCTTTGCCAGGCAAGAATAAGCTTAACCTGTTTGCTCTTCTAGCATCTATTGTACTTATGTTCTTATTTATCCATGCAGGAGGTTCATTGCTCTACCTTGCCATTATGACGGCAATTGCTTTAGTTTTTGGTTGGCATTTGGTTGCATCAATAGGCGGAGCAGATATGCCAGTTGTCATCTCCATGTTAAACTCCTATTCCGGATGGGCAGCAGCCGCAGCTGGATTTATGCTTTCAAATGACCTGTTAATTGTAACTGGAGCTTTAGTTGGCTCTTCTGGGGCCATTTTATCATACATCATGTGCAAGGCGATGAACAGATCATTTATTTCCGTTATTGCCGGAGGATTTGGCAATGCAGGAGTTAGTGTGGGAGACTCAGAAGAAAAGGGTGAATACCGTGAGATGATTCCGGAAGAAGTTGCGGAAATTTTAAAACAATCCAGTTCTGTTATTATCACTCCAGGTTATGGCATGGCTGTGGCTCAGGCTCAATATCCGGTAGCTGAAATTACAAAAAAACTTCGTGACATGGGTATAAAAGTTCGCTTTGCTATTCACCCAGTGGCAGGCCGTCTGCCAGGCCATATGAATGTACTTTTAGCGGAAGCAAAAGTGCCATATGACATTGTTTTAGAAATGGATGAGATTAATGATGATTTTCCTGAAACAGACACCGTACTTGTAATCGGGGCTAATGATACGGTAAATCCTTCTGCTCAAGAAAATCCATCCAGTCCGATTGCTGGTATGCCAGTACTTGAAGTATGGAAAGCACATAATGTAATCGTATTAAAGCGTTCAATGAGAACCGGTTATGCTGGAGTACAAAACCCGCTATTTTTCAAAGATAATACATACATGTGCTTCGGTGACGCTAAAGCTACGGTACAGGCAATACTAAATTCAATTTAATTCATGTTTTCTTCATATTGTATTGCTGAGAATACAAACCATTTTAAAGAGGCTCGCCGTGTGTTAATGTTTTGCCCGTGAACGACAAAAAAAAGAGATGGCTTTCCATCTCTTTTAAATTTTTTAATATAAAGTTTCCTGTTACTTTAATGCTTTTTCAACAAATTTATTATCGATTATTTTAGAGATATCGATTTTTTTATCGATTACTTTTTTCGCATATAAAAAGTTTGCTTGTTCCTGCTGTGCTTTTGCAAACTCTTTCGTTGTCGGGGAGAGAATAGGATCTGATTTCTCAATTACTTTACGAATAATTTTTTGATCTATCCCTTGAGACGCAGCTAATTCCTTTGATACTGAATCAATATTTGCAATGTACGATTTACTTGCATTATGATATGCCTTTAAGAACAGTACAGTATAATTGGGATGCTCCTCGGTGAATTTTGTTCTTGCAACAATAAATCCCGGTGATAATGCATTCAAATCCTCTGAGGTTAGAATTGGTACTGCGCCTAATTGATAGATCGCTGTTGTCAAATAGGATTCCCATATTGCCCATGCATCAATGGAACCGTTCTCAAATGCTGGACGTGCTTCGTCCGGCTGCAAAGGAACGATTTCAACATCTTTATCCGTAAGTCCATTTTTGTCCAAAGCTGTATATAAAAAATTGTAAGAACCGCTCCCTTGTGCGACAGCTATTTTCTTACCCTTTAAATCTTTTAAACTTTTAAAGGATGATCCCTTATTAACCAAAATGCCATAATTTTTCTTTCCGTCACCCGTCACCCCAATGGCACGAAAATCAATTCCTCCGGCCTGACCCGAAATAAGAGGAGTCGCCCCGGTAGCACCAAAATCAAGTCTGCCTGATGCAATCGCTTCAAATTCCGGAGGACCGCTGGTAAACTCGTTCCATTTTATCTCCACATTTTCTTTTTCAAATGCCTTTTCAAAAATTTTCTTCTCTTTTGCGTATTGCAGGACGCCAACCTGACCTTGAATTCCGATGTTTATGGTGGTTTTTCCCTTTGATTTATTCCCGGCGTTTGCTTTCTGATCCACTCCGCAGGCACTTAAAGCCATGACTATCAATAATATAAGTACTCCCATAATACTTTTTTTCATTTTATTAAACCCTTTCTTTTTATCCTTCAAAAAGTTTATACAGACAGAAATTGATTACTCGGTATTGTCAATCCAAAATGTTCTCTTAAGGTATCTCCGGTATATTCGGTTCTAAACAGGCCTCTTCTTTGCAATTCAGGAATGACCAGTTGAACAAAACGCTCAAAATCATGATTCATCACCTGAGGCATGATATTAAAACCATCAGCCGCTCCATTTAAAAACCAATATTCTAGGACATCCGCAATTTTTTTAGGTGTAGCGGCAATGGTATAATGGCCTCTGCCGCCTCCTAAGCGAATCAACACTTGTCTGAGCGTAAGGTTCTCTCTTTGCGCCAATTCAACGATTAGCTGTGTGCGGCTCTTATGGCCTTGAATCTCATCAAGCTCCGGCAGCTCCGGAAATGGTTCATCCAGAGGTGCTGAAGTTAAATCCACTCCAACTCGATTGGATAATTTCAGAAGGCTGTGATCAAAATTGATTAATTCCTGCATCTTACTTTCTCTTTCGATAGCCTCCTCTTCGGTTTCTCCAATAATAGGGCAAATGCCCGGTAAAATTTTGACTTGCTCCGGATTTCTTCCATTATTAATGACCCTTTGTTTTATATCCTGGTAGAAGGCTCTTGCATCTTTAAATGATTGCTGAGCTGTAAAGATCGCTTCAGCATATATTGCGGCAAATTCCTTACCATTCTCCGATGTCCCGGCTTGGACAAGCACCGGCCTTTTTTGAGGGGACCTCGGGATATTTAAAGGCCCGCGGACTTGAAAAAATTCTCCTTTATGATTGATTTCATGCACTTTTTGGCTGTCAGCAAATACCCCGGTTTCTTTATTTGCCAGGATGGCATTATCCTCCCAGCTGTCCCACAGCTTTACAGCCACTTCTAAAAATTCCTTTGCCCTTTGATAGCGTCGGGCATGATTTGGAATCTGCTCCAAGTTAAAATTCTGTGCTTCCTCGTCCGTTCCTGAAGTGATGATATTCCATCCGGCCCGCCCGTTGCTCAAGAAATCAAGTGATGAAAATCTTCTGGCGACATTGTACGGTTCATTAAAACTTGTTGAAACCGTTCCTATTAATCCAATCTTTTCTGTTACTGCCGCCAGACCCGATAATAGTGTTGTCGGTTCAAAGAAACCTGTAGCACCATTTTTTACTGATTGTGGCGAGGTTGAGGTTCGATCTGCTAAGAAGATCGCATCCATTTTGGCGTTTTCAGCTTTTTTTGCCAGTTCCGCATAATACGAAAAGTTCTTTGCTTTTTCAACAGGGGCATCCGGATAACGCCAGGATGACTCATGGTGACCCAAAACACTTAAAAATAAATTGAGACTCATTTTACGTTCTTTGTTGCCCATTAATAAATTCCCTCCAATTTAAAAAAATTTATTGTTACTATTTCAAATAACAAGTATGTAGTTTGAAATAGCTACAGCTAACCCTGAAAGCTATCACGCCATTTAAGTAATCTTTTTTCTAAATAACGAATAAGCGAATCTGTAACTTTACCGAATAAGGCAAAAATAATGATCCCAACAAAAATGACATCCGTTCTTGAAAATGTTCTTGCATTCACGATCATGTATCCAACCCCTTCGCTTGATCCCATCAGTTCTGCTCCGACAAGGGCAACCCAAGCGGCACCTAACGAAAGGCGAATACCAAGCAGAATATTCGGCATTGCTGACGGAATGATCAGCTTTGTGATTTGTTTCCATTTACTAAACTCAAGAACCTTTGCCACATCTAAAAGTTTCGCATCCACTCCCCGGATCCCTAAAAAGGTATTAACATAAATGGGAAAGAAAGCCGCTTTGGCAATTAAAAGCGTTTTAGAAAATTCACCAAAGCCAAACCATAAAATAAATAACGGCAGAACAGCCAAGGTCGGTATAGTTCTAATCATTTGCAAAGTCGAATCCAATGACTGTTCAACTTTATGAAAAAAGCCGACAAGAATCCCGGCGGTCAAGGCGATAAAACCTCCAACGAAAAACCCGCTCATTGAACGGCGAAGACTTACTAGAAAGTGCCGCAATAATTCTCCATTCATTGATAACTCAATAAATCTTCGAAACACAGTATCTGGGCGCGGTAATAAAGTTTCAGACACCAGACCGGCCAGTCCGGAAAGCTCCCAAATGAATAGAATGATAATAGGTAGTCTGATTTTCCGAAGAAATTGCATGTATTTAATCTGTTTTTTTCCTTGCCAAAAGCTGACCCGTTTCTTGGGATTCAAATGTACAGGCAGCAAGACTTCTTTTGTTTTACTCAAGTCATTCCCCTCCTATATTCCGGCACTATTTACTAACTCAAGTTCATCTACCTTTTCAAACTTATTTAAGAGCAAATGCCTTATTTCTTGAAAGGAAGATGAAGATTTTTTTCTCGGAAAAGGAAGGTCTACAGGGAATATTTCTCTAATGGTTCCGGGTTTGGAACTCATAATAATCACCTTCTTTGCGAGATAAATCGCTTCATCAATATCATGTGTAACAAATAGCATCGTCGTACGATTTTCCTGCCAAATATCAAGGAGAACCTCCTGCATATGAGACCGAGTAAAAGCATCTAATGCTCCAAACGGTTCATCCAGTAACAATACCTTTGGATTTCTCAATAAGGCTCTTGCAATTGCCACTCTTTGTGCCATTCCTCCCGAGAGTTCCTTCGGGTAGGCAGCTTCAAAGCATTCCAAGCGAATCAGTTTAATTAACCGTTCTACTTCTTTTTTTATTTCCGCTTTTTTAAGCGGAAGATCTGAGGCGATATTTTTTTCCACAGTCATCCAAGGAAACAGCCGTGGCTCCTGAAAAATAAATCCTTTATCAATCGAAGGTGCCTTTACTTCACTTCCATCCAAAAATATTTCTCCATCAAAATTTGTATCCAGCCCGGCTATTGCTTTAAGCAAAGTGCTTTTGCCACATCCACTCGGGCCAATAATGGTAATAAATTCACCCTCCTTGCATTGAAAACTAACATCCTGTAATGCCTGCACTTTACCTTTTGTAGTATCAAATGTTTTTTGCCGAATACTAACCTTTAACAATGGCATGTCATCACCCCTTCATAAAATCGTATTAAAAAAATAAAAGCTCCTATACTTGGTAAACAAGTCTAGGAGCCTCCTGTGGCCTGGTCGGCAATTTATTCATAAGGAAATATAAATATTATCACTGTTACTAAATTTAAAATCCATTTTAATCCCATTATTCCTAGCTGTCAACAGAGATTTAAATAAAATTAATTTAGTTGACACTTATCATTAAGAATTTTACAATGATTAAAATATATTATTCATATCGAAATAAAGTTTCGTTTATTTCTTGTCTACTGGACAACCAGTGATGCTTTCTTAGTTGAGGATGGATTACCGGTTGTCTTTCTTTATTGGTAGAATTTAAAATGGAGGGCAGGTTCATCTTTGAAGGAACCAGTGATCACAATTCTCCATTTGTTGTCTTTTAAAAAAAATTATCAAATCCTGATATCCTTGGTATGCACGGTATCAGGATTTAATTTGAGACAGCCTTTAGCTGCTTAAATTATTTGGACATTGCTGCTGTTTTATTAAACAGTATCTTTGCTGAGTTTTAATTAATTACCAGTTCTCTGAAAGTACGATTAATAATCGTTAGTTTACACAAAGGAAAATCGAAAGGAAATCTGTTAACATCTAAGATATCAATAAAAGAGCAGAATTTTTTCTGACGAGTTAAAATATTTTAAAATAGCTATTGAATTATTCAGAAAATTCTTATAAAATTAAGATTAACTTCATTTGGTTCGCCTTTTCAGCGGAAGTAGTGAAGGAATTTTTATAAAAATCAAAATAATATTTGACTGTTAAGTTTCCACTCCCAGCCTTAGCCGGCTGGTTTAAATGGATTTTAAAGCCAGTCCATACCACTATTGTGTGTATTTGGGCTGGCTTTTTATTTTTAGAATAATATAAGAAAAGGAGGGGTGGAAAGTATAAAATAGTACGACTTTAAAGTAAGTATTTATTTAATCCTAGCAATTTGGAACGGTTGTAATCTGTTAAAAAATAAATTAAGAATTATCGAAAATAGGGAGGTTACAATATTGAAACCTATTAGACTTGCTATTGATGTTGGCGGAACATTCACAGACGTGTTTGTTTTTGATGAAGATACTAGGAGTATTTCGGTCACTAAAACTTCTTCTACCCCATCCAATCCAGAGCAGGGAATATTAGATGGAATAGAAAAAGCCAAGATAAAGGGCGGCGACATTAAGGTCTTTTCTCATGGTACCACCGTTGGTACCAATGCATTAATTGAAAGAAAACTTCCCAAGACTGCCCTAGTTACAACAAAAGGATTCCGAGATGTCCCAGAGATCCGCCGCGGAACAAAACTAGATTTATGGGATGCTTATAAGGATAACGCAAAACCATATATTCAACGCCGAGACCGATTTGAAATTAATGAAAGGATTGATTTTAACGGAAATATTTTAACCCCGGTTGACCTAAATGAAGTTCGTCAACTTGCCCAAAAATTGAAAAAGCGTGGAACTGAATCTATTGCTGTTTGCTTCATGAATGCATATGTAAATGGTGAAAATGAAAAAATAGTGAAAGAAATCCTTCAAGAAGAATTGCCAAATGTTTACGTTTGTGCCTCAAGTGAAGTTTTACCAGAAATCTTTGAGCATGAGCGAATGAGTACAACCATTGTAAATGCGGTTTTAGGGCCGATTATTAGTAAATATATCAGTACATTAGAAGGAGAGATGGAACAAAAAGGTTATGAGGATGATATTCTTGTACTCCATTCTGGCGGTGGAGTGATGACTTCCAGCACTGTCCCTCGTTATGCGGCAAGGATTGCGAGCTCCGGTATTGCTGCCGGTGCAATTGCCAGTAAACACATAGCAAAGCTATGCGGATTTAATAACGCCATCGGCCTTGATATGGGAGGAACGAGTACTGATATCTCTCTCATGTACGATGGTGATATAAGAATCACAAAGGATTGGTATATCGAATATGGCTACCCAATTGGTTTTCCAAGTATTGAAATCTTAACGATAGGTGCAGGCGGCGGTAGTATTGCTTGGAAGGATGAGGGAGGTTCACTGCGTAATGGTCCGCAAAGTGCAGGTGCTGTCCCGGGACCAGCTTGTTACATGCGCGGCGGCGTGGAGCCTACTAACTCTGATGCCAATTTAGTGCTCGGAAGACTTGGGGCAAATCTATTAGATGGAAGCATGCATTTGAATCAAGAGAGAGCCGAACAAGCTGTTAATAAAATTGCGGAAGAGTTTCATTATTCAACTGTTGAGGCGGCCGACGCCATAATCGAATTAGCTAATGCTAATATGTGTGATGCATTAAGATTGATTTCGGTAAGACGCGGCTATGATCCAAGAGAATTTGCCCTAGTTGCCTTCGGCGGGGCTGGTCCATTACACGGGGCTTATTTAGCAAAAGAAATGGAAATCCCGACTGTCATCGTTCCACCCCACCCAGGTGTAGCTGCAGCCATGGGATGTTTGCTGGTTGATGTACGCCACGATTTATCGAAAACATACGTGAGAAAATTTGATGAGGTTTCATCAGAAGAATTAGATTTGGAATTTTCCGCATTGGAAAAAGAGGCAGAAAAGCTGCTAGATGATGAAGGGGTAGCAAAGGACAATGCTACACTAATGCGTTATATCGAAATGCGATATAGCGGTCAGTGGAGATCTTTAGCAATACCAATTAGTTCAAAAACTCCTTCTTTATTAGAGACATTAGAAGCTTTCCATCAGGAGCATGAACGTGAATATGCATTTTCTAATCGAAATCAGTCGGTTGAAATATATGGTTTACAATTAACGGCAATCGGAACAGTCCCAAAGCCGGAGTTTCCTAAATATGGTCCATCAGGAAGTTTAGAAGATGCCCTTAAAGAGATTAGAGAAGTTTACTTTGAAAACGAATTTGTTCCAACTAAAGTATATGATCGTGAAAAAATTCCTGTTACTTCTGAAATACATGGCCCTGCTATCGTCGAGCAGCTTGATGCAACAACAGTAATTCCGCCAGAGTATACTGCCGTTGTGGATGAGTATAAAAATATCATTATAACTGTTAACAAATAAGGAAGAGGTGAGAGACCATGAGCAATATTCAAACGGCTAATATGAATAGGTTAGATCCTGTTACATTTGAGGTTTTAAAAAATGGATTTGTTAACCTTGTAGACCAAATGGCAGAACAAATCTTAAGAACCTGCTATTCCTTTGTTATTTACAGTAGAGATTTTAGCTGTGCCCTTTGTGATGCAGAAGGGAATACCGTGATGCAAGGAACACAGGACATTTCTGTACATGTTGGGACATTACATTTAACAGCGAAGGCTGTGTTAGAGGATTTTAAAGATGATATCCACCCTGGGGATGTCTTCCTTGTCAATGACCCGTACCGCGGGGGAACCCATTTTAATGACACCCGGGTTATTTTACCTGTTTTTTATGAAGGAAAAATGATCGCTCTAATGCAAACGAATGGTCACTGGGCAGATATGGGCGGTTCCACACCGGGGTCTTTCGATATTACCGCAAAAGAACACTATGGTGAAGGAGTTCGGATACCGCCGGTTAGGATTTACAGCAAGGGAGCTTATTTAAAAGATGTAGTAAATGTATTGGCAGCCAATATGCGGATTCCAGAGGAGCGAATCGGCGATTTACGTGCCCAAGTTGAGGCTGCAAAGGTCGGGCAGACTCAGTTGATGGGTATCGTCAATAAATATGGAATTGAAACGACCTTGATCGCATTTGAAGAAGTGCAGAATTATGTTGAAAGGCTAGCAAAATCGAAAATTGCTTCCTTGGAAAAGGGGACGTGGGAGACAGTTGACTACATTGACATGGATCCGGAACTAGGGGACGGACTTATTCCAATCCGTGTAAAAATGACTATTTCTGACGATGAGATTTTGTATGATTTGGCTGGCTCACATGACTATATCGGCTGTTTCTTAAATGCTGGGTTTGGTGCTTCATTATCTGCTGTCTATGCGGGAACCAAAACCTTTTTCCCGGAAATCCCTTTAAATTCAGGTTTTTATCGCGTGGTTAAAGTGAAACTGCCTGAAAATTCCGTTGTAAATGCTCCAGCACCTATCGCTGTAACTGGTTTTTGTTCTGGCGCATATGAAAAAATTATGAATGCATGCTTTGAATTATGGTCAAATATTTTGCCGAAAAGAGCAATCGCATGTTCATTTAACCTTGAGTATTTATTAATTGGCGGATGGGATCAAAGAATGGAACAAAAACATTACTTTATGTGGTATGACTGGATGGCGGGAGGTCATGGCGGCCGTTCAGGACTAGACGGTGCTAATTCAACCTCGCCGGTGTTTGGCGTAGGCTTAAGCGTACAACCATGTGAAGGGCAGGAAAGACTGTCGCCGGTCATTACGACAAAGCATGAAATTATTACTGATTCAGGCGGACCCGGAAAATACCGCGGTGGGTGCGGAGTTGAGAAAGGGGGCGTTCTAACCAAATTAAATAACTCGGTTATGTCCTATTGCTGTGATCGTGCGCGATCTGTAACGTGGGGGATATTTGGAGGACTGCCTTCTTCACCACATGGGGCATGGTTAAATCCTGGACGAGAAAATGAACAATATTTAGGCGCTATTTTTTCAAACGTAAAGGTAAATAGCGGTGATTCATTTACAAGACCATCAGCAGGAGGCGGTGGTTTAGGAGATCCTCTTGAAAGAAATCCAGAAGATGTCCTGGAAGATGTGATTGATGAATACGTTTCGATTGAAAGAGCAAAAAAAGATTATGGAGTCATAATAAACGAAATTGACAGAGACCTGGATCTATTTGAAATTGATTACGAAGAAACAAATGCAGAAAGGGATCAAATCAGAAGAGAACGGAAGCTTTGGTTAGAGGTTGATCCAAAGCTGGTTGAAGAGAAATACCTTAATGGTCAAATCGATAAGTTAGATGTCATCCGCAGGTATGGCGTGATTATGGATTATGGAACCAATAATGTACTACTCAATTCGACAGCACAATATAGAGAATCTATGAAAAAACGTTCACTTGCTTTTTGGGAGTAAGGTTATAAGGCTGACTCATAAATACTGTTTTTTAAATCTAAAATGGTATTTCATGCGAGTCAGCCTTTTTTACCTGACGATATTCCAAAGATGGATTTAGTTTTTAGGGAATATAGTGCCTCCTTTAAACGTTCTTTTATTTAGGTTTGATAAAGAAAAAGACTCCTTTTATTGACCAAGGTTTTCAATTCTATTTAATAAATTTGTTAATTCAGTAATCGTTGTAAATATTTCTGAGTTTTCTAACTTATCTAACGTCAAATTTCCGCTTTGTAACACTTTATTTATTTCATCAAGTAAGAGTTCATTTTTTGCAACTAATTCTTGATGGATGTCTTTTGCTACAGAAGGGACATCATTGATTTGAATAAAATCCTCGATATCCTGCTTAAGGGTCACTAATTTTGTTTCTAGTTCTTTCTTGATCTCTAAATCATTTGCAGCATTCTCGATCAATTGAGGAGCTTCTTCTGCAAAGGTATTCAATTTATTAATATGATCAGTCGTTTGATTTACATAGTCAATTGAATTATTAACTTCACCTAGAAATGAGCATGCGCTTAGTATCAATGAGACCGCAATGATAAGAAAAAAATGTATTTTTTTCATGCCAGACTCCTTTCTTAAATTAACTTTTCATTTGTGATACGTATTAAATCAAGAAAGGTTTCATTTCTTTAAACGGCGCTATATCAAAACCAATTTGATGATCCGATACGTGGACGCACCCGAGCAGCATTTATTAACGGGATTTCGTTTTATGTTATTTTGTTATTAGGATTACCTCTTTTGAATAGAAAGTGAGTTATTAGAGAAAATAGGTATTTCAATGTAAAAAGTGAAAAAATGTCCAGTATCTAGTAATAGGCCTGATTTTTGGGTAGTGGTTCTTTCCTTTATCCCTACATCAAATCAAATAGATACCATATATTCATAGCGTGAACATACATACAAAAGTAAAGACACCTATCACAGAACCATATTGCTGAAGATGGACAACGAAAAAAGAGCATAAATTATGCTCTTCAATATTATGAGTTATTCAATGGTGTTCTCCATTAATTTCTTTTATCGTTAGTCCTTGATTCTCTTTCATTTCTTTTATCTCTGCTAACCAAACCTACATATGCTGAAAATGAATCCATTTTGATCGATCTTTTATTAAAATGGATTCTTCTTATTTATTGTAAAATATGGGTTTTCAAGGTTTTTTTTGATCAAACTTTATTTCAAAGCTACAAATTGTTGTGGATTTGATGTCTCTATAAAAAATATATGGTTCTTAGAAAAAAATAATCGTTCCTTAAATAAAAATAACGTTCCCAATCCGAGGGTTTTTCCGATACTTTTCCCGGCAGACCTTCGGATTTTTTTGTGCCAAATTCGGTGGTAGTCCAATCGTGAACCAACCCCATTTTCAACTTCTTTTTCTATTGTATGTCGCTGTTCTTTTCCTATTCATACGAACTTCCTTTATTACTGTACTAAAATTGGTACAGTTTTTTTACTTTTGTAAAGTAAACTTGACGTAAAGGTAACTTTACAATATGATGAAAATACACAGAGGTGGTGAGTGGGTTGAAGAATAAAGTTTCGGAGTTAAGGAAGAAACATGGTTTTTCACAAGATAGATTAGCTGAAAAATTAGGGGTTTCCAGGCAAACGATTATTTCGATTGAAAAGGGGAAATACAACCCTTCTCTTCCTTTGGCAATGATTATGGCTGAATTATTTGAAACAAATGTGGAAAGTATTTTCATTTTGGAGGAAGAGGACTATAAATAAGGATTCGAGGGAGATTGAAAGAAATACATTACTTGATAAGGGGGAAGTAACATGGGCAATTCAAGGGTTCTTTTTATCGTTTTTGGTATTTTGTTTTCTGTGATGTCTGCGTTTACGATATTTGTTGGAATAATGGCGAAATCTGCACCTGCACCCATGGCTTATATGACACTTGCTATGGCTGTTATGAGTTTTTGTTTAGCCTATCTGTACCCTCAATTTAAACAAAAGGATGAACGGATGAGGCTCATCAGGCAAAAAGGCATGTTCGCTTCTTTTGTTGCTATGATGATTTATTTAATCATCTTAAATATTGGAATACAGCTAGATTTCTTTATTTTAACAGCAAATGAACTCATTCAAATCCTTACAGTATTAATGATAAGTACCTTATTTATTTCCTTTGTTGTCTACTCGAAAATTTATTAATTAGGGATGTTCGGAAAGAGTGAAAAATAGGATTGGTTAAGGAGTTGTTGGCATCCTTTTCCTTACGAGTAAAAAAAATGATACCAAAAGACCAACTATAATTGTTGAATAAAGATTCCAGATTTAAACGACTTTATTGTAACTTATTTGAGCTGTGATTCTATAATTAATACAAAAACGGTTATAAACAAAGAGAACTGGATGAAAAACAAAATAAGAAAAGCGAGGAGATGATTAATAAAATGATCTCTGAAATTAATAACAAAATTAAAGATGATAATCTTCTTAAAGAGATGAATGAACTTACTAAACTGATTTCAGAATCTAATGAGCTGGTAAACAAACAATTAGACCATTTGAATAAAGAAATTCTTATCGATAAAATTGACCAATTGGAAACCAAACCCGATGTCGACAAGGAATTAAATGCCCAATTCATGGCCTCTGCTTTTATTGGCATTGTGAAGTGGTGGATCCGTCATCAGATGCCGCAGTCCTCGGAATATATGGCTATTCAGGTCAAGAAATTATTTGAAAAAAATGAGGTTTTATCAAATTATCATTAAAATGAACTGCCTGCTTTTTCTTAATGGGGTCCTTTCCTGAAAACGCAGTTTTAGGCAAAAAAAAACTGGCTTTTTTCATGTCGAATTTTGCTTAGCGTATGTTTTCCACGTTTCGTTGGTGGGACCCCTTTAAAGAAAATTGGATATCTGTGTTAGAGTTTCGAAGAGTTTGTGAAGGTTTGTACTTAAAGTAACGTAGCAGTTTAGTACAGTAAGAAGGAAAAATTATAGTCCTACTCGAATAAATAGGAAATATGTGAAAATTCCTATTTTTTCGAGGTGTATTTAATGAATATTCAATTTGCTAAATTATTAGGTGAAAAAATATTTATAGATAGAGAGGAAAAATTTAAAAATGCTGATGTAGTGCTCTTTCACCCAGGGCACTTTCCTGAATTAAATGGACATATTGTCAGACTATACGAAGAAGAGCCATTTAAGAAAATAATGATACCGAATGTGCATAATAAATTTCTAAATGAAGATGAATTTTCCTACCATAAAAAGTTACTTATGAAATTAGGAATACCTGAAAATATCCTTTTTCCAATTAGAGGAGAAGCAGAATCTGCAAATGATGTAATAAGAAATGCAATGTCTCAAATAGATTATAAAACAGATAAAAATATACTCTTAGCAGGAAAGACATTTTTTATGAGCAGATTTTTATTAATTGCTTCTGCATATGCGAAGGATGATGTGGTTTTAGACGTACTTCCATTAGAAGATAATCGTGGATTGAATAAAGAAAATTGGTATTTATCAGACGGTGGGAGGAAACGAGTGATAAATGAATATCATATGATTTCTCAATTTTTGAATAAAAACAGTCAAGAGATATTTTGAAGTCTAAAATTTGTTCAACTAAAGGGTGCGTTCGTATTATAAGGTTAACCAGTTTTTACTGGTTGACCCTTTTTTAATAGAATCTATTATATCAGTAGCCAGGGTAGGACGTACGGGTGCGTGGGACAAAGATCCCGTCAACTAAACTGTCCGCCCCCTACTTGGAGAAACATGTTTGAGGCTGGTTGGGACAATGATCTCGTATAACAAGCGAAGCTATGATACTGCATGGAGGAATAGGGGTTACTGGCAAATAAATGGAGAGGAAGAGATAAAAAATGAATCCAGTAGTTGGTCTGGATGTTTCAAAAGGGGAAAGTCAGGTTCAAGCATTTTTAGATAAAGGAAAGCCATATGGAAAAAGTTTTACTGTATTTCACACTACTGAGGAATTAACAAATTTACTTCGCTTTTTAGAGGAGGTGGAGAAGGAGTCTAAGGTTGAGCCAACAATTATATTAGAATCCACGGGGGATTACCACATACCTGTAATTCAATTTTTAGATGAACAAAATTACTTGTATATTCTGGTTAATCCGTTACTTTCTTATAACGCTAAAAAGTCAAGTTTACGAAAAGTAAAGACGGATGAAATAGATGCATTTCGTTTGTGTGAACTGTTTTACAAAGAAGATTTTGAGCCGTATAAGAAAAGGGGAATCCAACTTTTAAACCTTCGTAATCTTACAAGACAGCATGAAACAATTACTGGTCTATATGTTCAAGCTAAATTACAGTTCCATGCGATTTTTGATCAGGTATCTCCTGAATACAAAGGGGTATTTGGAGATACGTATTCTAAAGTGTCTTTAAATTTACTGTTGGAATTTAGTACTTCAGAATCTGTGTTACAAGCTGGAGAAACTAGATTAACAGAAAAGATTTCAAGTTTATGTTTGAGTCGTTCAGAGCGTTGGGCTAGGGACAGAGCAAAGAAGCTCCTTGAAGCAGCGAAACGCAATCCATTTAAGAGCACATTGTATCAAAGTCATTTGATAAGCCTTGAAATGTATATCCAAATGCTTCTCCAATACCAAGAGCATCTAGCAAAGTTAGATGATCAAATAGATGCCCTTGCAGGAGAAATAGAAGAATATAAGATTATCCAGTCAATCCCTGGCATCGGAGAAAAAATCGCGGCAACGATTATTTCCGAAATTGGAGAAATTGAACGGTTTAATCATCCTAAAAAACTGGCTGCTTTCTCTGGGATTGATCCAAGTGTACATTCGTCAGGTAAATTTACAGCGACAATAAATCGGATTACCAAGAGAGGTTCAAGCAGATTGCGTCATGCCTTATATATGGCTGTTCTCTGTGGGATAAGAGGTTCTCGCAATAAGAAACTTAAAGCGTTCTATGATAAAAAGCGAGAAGAAGGAAAGCCTTTTAAAGTAGCTATGATAGCCTGTACAAACAAATTTGTTCATTGGATTTTTGCCTTACTAAAAAGCAAAGAAACTTTCCTGGATTTGGCTTAAGAGATACAATTAAGTAACTAATGAAAAACCTTCCAATAGGATTGAGGAAGGTTATTTGGCATGAGCATTTTTAGTATAGCATTTATTTTTATAGAATTTTAATGAAAAATATTGACATCCTATTAGCTGGTTTAATCCAAGAAGCGATTGCGCTCTTTTTTATGAAATTATTAAACTAACGGGGGCAGGATAGTTGAAGAAGGTTCTTGGATTTTTATGGTAAAATACACAGTAGATATTTTATTTTTATGGGGAGGATGTGTTTAGTATTTTATCAACTAATTTTGTCTCTTATTATACAAAGAATGGAAAAAAAGTTACTGTTCGGGAAGCAACGATACTGGATGCAGATAGGATATTGGTTGCTGCTTCGAAAGCATTGGTAGATGCTCCATATATGATAAGTACTACTGAGGATACACAGAAAATAACACTAGAAGATATGAAGAAGTTGTTAAGTATGTATGTGAAAAATCCAAATTATGTACAATTTATTGCTGAAGTTGATGGTAGACTTGTTGGTGCCATCGATTTTAGAAACGGTGACAAAGAGAAAATTAGCCATCAAGGTGCTTTTGGAATGACAGTGCTCCCTGAGTACCGTAATTATGGTATTGGAAGAGCATTATTAGAAACATTAATCAATTGGGCAAAAAATAATAGCAAAATTGAAAAAGTTTGTCTTGAAGTAATGGAAGATAATATTGGGGCAATTAAATTATATAAAACAATTGGATTTGTTGAAGAAGGAAGAAAAACAAAAGGTGTAAAGATAGGAAACAGTTATCAGGATTTAATATTAATGGCTTTATTTGTTTAAAGTTATCTTGTTGAACGGGTGCTTGAGTGAAAGATCGATTTCCGACAATAATCGCTGCGACGGTAATTTTTTCAAAAACCAGAATATATATAATACTCTAAAATACGTTGAGGTGGAGTAGAAATGGATAAAAGAGTTTTATTTGATTTTGAAATTGAGTTTACGAATGGCGGTGGAATTCAAGGACAGGAATTCCGTCTTGATATTGAAGGAGATGACATTTCTGACGAAGAGTTAGCTAGGTATATTGTTGAAGATATGAGGTTGCTAATGGTTGGTAAAGTAAGGATACTTAACAAGAAAATCATTAATGAAAAACATAAACGAAGAACTGATGATGAGAAATAAAAAGATTGTGAAGAAATGCACTTAAACTAAAGGGGGGCATTAATTCAAGAAGGATTAATGCTTTTTTTATTGAATTTATTGAACTATCAGAGCAGATTACTTCAACAAGAATTAAAAAAAATTAAACCAATTACAGCTTGTTTTATGTTAGTATTTACGTAACAGAATTTTCCAAAAAGGGGATTGTGTTATGCAAAAGATGTTCATTATACTTGCTTATTTGTTATTCCTTGTTCCTCTAATATTCATTGTGAATTTTATGTTTGATATTACAACCCTTGAAAAGATACAAGGGTTACCAGTATTTTTTCCTTTAGTTTTTTGTTCTTTAGGTCTATTTTTTGCATCAAAAGCGTACCAAATCAAAAAAAGTGCTTTGACGCTTGGTGCCATAATTGCAAATTCAGTCTTATTCCTATTTCCATTTATTTATATGATTGGTGGTACATTGATTTTTGGTGTTTAGTTTAGTTAATTTAATAACCTTATTTTTACAAACGGGTGCATTACTGGAACAACTGTAATGCCTTTTTCTTATTCAAGTAACGGGCAGATTAGTTGAATTGTGATATGCAAAATCGTATCCTAATTAATGGCAAGTTTTTTAGTGTTCAGGTTTGTTTATTAAGGCTGATTGGAGAGATAATAATGGGAAATACTGATAAATTTGAAATGATAGCTAATAAATATGATACTCCTGAAAGAAACCAAATTGCAAAGGTATCATCAGATGCTATCCGTAATTATTTAGTTGACGCTAAAAGTAAGAATGCTATTGATTTTGGGTGTGGAACTGGTCTTGTCGGAATGAACTTGTTAAACGAGTTTAATTCTATACTTTTTCTGGATACGTCACAAAACATGATTAATCAAATAAAGCAAAAAATAACTGATGTTAATATTCAGAATGTAGATACATTATGCTTTGATATTGAAAAGGAAAGGCTATCGGATTTACATGCCGACTATATTTTTATGTCTCAGGTTCTACTCCACATTCATGATGTTGAATTAGTTTTATCAAGATTATTTGATGTTCTTAATGAAGGAGGACATCTATTAATCGTGGATTTTGATAAAAATGAAAAAATAGTTTCAGATATTGTTCATAACGGATTTAATCCAGAAGAGTTAACCGACATTATGACTAAAATAGGGTATAGGGATATTCAATTCAAAACTTTTTATACTGGAAATAAAATATTCATGGGACAAGATGCGTCTATGTTTATTCTTGATTCAAAAAAGGGACATCGGTAAAGGATGGACTTAAACCTTGCAGTTACAAATAACACGGAGAACCGTACCGCAAGTAAAGGAGTTTGTTGTTTAAAAAAGCAAACTAAAGAAAAAGCTGTCAGTATTGACGGCTTTTTCTGTTAGAGTTGGAGCGTTTGTTCATCATTTGGTTTGGATCATATCAGAATTTTCTTCTACAAATTTTTAAAGATTTGCCTGGATTTGATCAGTTATCAGTGTATTTGCACTTCGTAATCTGTAACGATTTTCCCGTCAAATTGAATCATCTGACCGTTGTGGTTTTCCGTGTCAAGCGCGAGTTTCGCGATGAGCTCACCCGCTTCTTCAGCTGATTTGATGTAGCCATCAAGCGCGCCAGCGGTATGTCCGTTGAGATCCGTTGCCACACCACCAGGCATGAC
The DNA here is from genome assembly GCF_042263505.1 of Cytobacillus sp. Hz8. Lineage (NCBI taxonomy): Bacteria > Bacillati > Bacillota > Bacilli > Caryophanales > Bacillaceae > Cytobacillus > Cytobacillus sp. Hz8. The sequence goes on from NZ_JBHKFI010000004.1 coordinate 286,298, forward strand.
GCCAAAAATCTGTTTGCTGCTGCCCGTATTTTTGAACTCAAGTGCGTAAGTCATCGCCATCACATTTTGCGCGGCTTTACTGGTCTGATAAGCGAGTGGATGCCAGAAATTATTTGGCTGAATCGGTACCGTGATGTTCACGATTTTTCCATTTTTAGCGAGTTTCGGCAGGAAACTTCTAATCATCTCGTGCGTCCCGAGGAAATTGACTTCCAGTGTCTCACGGAGGTCGTCGGTCGTGTAGTCAAACGTTGTTTTCTTATGGTCAAGGTCGGGGCGGTCAGCCTTGTGACTGTCAGGAATTCCCGCATTGTTGATAAGCAAATCAAACTGATCGATTTCTTCTGCAGCGTTGTGAATCGTGTCAAAATTGTTCAAATCAATTTTGACAAAACTTGCTGTAATACCTTGTGCTGACAGCTTTTTAACTGCTTCTTGGCCACGACTTTCGCTGCGTGCGCCAACCAAAATTCCAACGCCTGATTTTCCGAGAGCTTCTGCAATAGCAAAGCCAATGCCTTTATTTGTGCCTGTGATGAGTGCTTTCATAAATTTATTTCCCCTTTATCAAGTTATATTTTATCAGTTTTATAACTAACTGATGGAAAATATAATAACTTACAGAGTTATATTTGTCAATAATTATAACTTGTGATAAAATAAAAGCATGAACACCAAGGAAAAAATTTTAGAAAAAGCGCAGGAACTGCTGTTAGAAAAAGGCTACGGAAACGTGAGTTTGACGGATCTCGCAGCATCCGTAAATATCTCTCAACCCGCACTGTACAAGCATTTCAAGAATAAAGCAGATCTCTGGGAAGTGCTCGCTTTTAACTGGCTTGATGCTATGCTGGCTGACCTTTTCCCGTACAAAGTTGACCCGAAAAAGTCGCAATCCGAGACGATTCACAACTGGTTTTGGACGCTCGCGAGCGCTAAACACGCTGCTTACAAGGCTGAACCTGTCATGTTCAAGCTCCATATAGAGTATTTAAGTACTAAGCCTGAGCTTGTTGAAAGACACATGAACGACCTGATTGACAGCCTCGGGGCCGCTTCTGGTATGACTGACCGCCAAGAAAATCTGTGTCTGATTGGCTTGTTTTCGCGTTTTCATCACCCAATGTTCGCTGACTTTTGGGATGAGAACACGCAAGACGATTTTGAGCGAACCTGGAAATTTGTTGAACCTTATTTTAATTCAAAAAACAGCTTATAATTTCGTAAGCTGTTTTTAAATTTCCGTCAACACACAAAAACCAATTTATCCAAAGAAAATGAAAGAGGAGACTAGTTCAGAATACAGAAATCGTAAAGCGTTATACTACTTGGCAAACTGCAAAATTAGACATAAACTCTCAAAGAACGCAAGGAATTAAAAGGGATATATATATATTGTTTTGCCTTGTTTAAAGAACGAACATGAGGGTATGTATGAAAAGCATTATATCACATGGGATAATGATCAAAGTCACTTCAAACGTGTTCGGAATAGTAATGAGTATGTAAATATCATAAAACCACCCAAATGGGGATACGCTATCCTAGCATCAAAGAAAATAAATCATCATTAACTGAGATATATTGAGAATAACCTATATCAAATTATTGGGAAAATTAACAAAAAACAGTCTGTCACACTATCCATGTTTGAACCGCAAGCGAAAAAAATAGATAAAAAATGAAAGGTAGAACTTATTCTTAGAAACAGAAAACAATCTTCCACAATCGGGGGCGTTTGTTGAACAAGAAGTAAAAGGATGGTACATATTATACATGACTAATATGTATCACCCTTTATTTTTTATGGCTTTTTACAATTTAGGTCTTGATAACATACGTTTTCCACGTTTTGTTGGTGGGACCCTTTTAAGAAAATTGGATATCTGTGTTAGAGTTTCGAAGAGTTTGTGAAGGTTTGTACTTAAAGTAACGGGCAGGACAGTGCAATAAGGTCATGGAAAGATTGATAAATAAAATTTGATAGGAGTGGGTCATATTGGTTGGAATCACATGTTTCGGACTATTTTTATTAACAGCACTTTTGATGAATATTACTCCTGGTACAGATACAATGTACATTGTTAGCAGAAGTATATCTCAAGGTAAAAAAGGAGGAATTATTCCGTTCTTGGGATTTCTACAGGTTCATTAGTGCATACATTTTTGGCTTCTATTGGATTATCTGTCATTCTAACAACATCTGTTGTATTATTCACCGTTGTTAAAATCATAGGTGTAGGATATTTGGTTTATCTTGGTATTCGAATGTTATTACAGAAATCATCTAACTTTCAACTTAAGGATACAAAAAGTATATCTATAAAAAAGATATACACCCAAGGTCTTCTTACTAATGTGACTAATCTAAAAGTAGAATTCATATTGAATAAAATAACAGGTGTTATTTTTATCGGATTAGGAATAAAGTTGTTTCAGACAAAGGCATCTTAATAACCCTTCTTCAATTATAGGGAGCAAGAGTTGAAGATCATAGCTGTCGTTGCGGCAGCTTGGGATGGGGGTCTTTTCCCTGCTAATAGTCCAAGAATTGTTTGGATGGGGGATTCAAACGTACCTAAAGCGGCACTACCACTTAGTGATAAAGTGCTGGGGACAATTGCGAAAATGATAAGTGATAGAATGGATTACAGGAATTCTAGACAACCAGCTACCATTCAGATTATCACCCCTGATAAAAGGGAGATCGCTAGGTGGATTGTCGATGATATTACAGAAATACAGGAATTTAATTTGTATAATGCTAAACTCTTCCGCGGCAGATTGTAAATACATGAAAAAGCCCCTTACTCGTGTGAGTAGGGGGCCATTTTTATTTTGCGGAATACTTAAATAGTAATATAGTACCTGTATTATTAAATTGCAAAATCTTACATATCAACCTAGAAAATTTTAAATACTTAAATATCACTCTATGCTCCTGAAAACATCGAAAATACCCAAGAAAGTGTAAGTATCTCAAATATTAAAAACATAATAAATGGGACGCTTATCTTTCGGTAAACAAACGATGTACTCAACCAAGTTATGATATTTGGTATGGTATGCAAAATGCATAAAAATCTAAAATTTGACCAGCTCGCACCCGAACCATCTGGTGCATCACTCAAAAGCATAATATCTGGTAGCAATAATAATATGATTACTCCTACATTACAAACAAAGAATATCCAAAAAATTTTTATCATTCTCTTACTCCTTTGTTGCTCACCCTTTATCAGCGGAGCTATCTGAGATAAATTATATCAACACATATCTGATATATTGTTCGACTCGATAATATTAGAAAAAAACCTCAATCTTTAGGAGATTCATAGAAATAAGAGAAACCATCATCTTCAACTTTTTTATTATAGACTTTCGGTTTATTATTAAGCAACTGCCTCATCCTAAATAAGGCCATATCCTTGCGCCTGTTGTTTTGTTGATCCGTAGCAGTTATACACCGTGCAAAAACTGGTGCTAGCTACTGCAATGAAAGTATCATCTTCTTGATAAAAAACTCTAATAACAATAAATCGCCCGTTTTCTCTAACTAACTTTCCACCACTTAGTCGTAACCTGGTGATGTAAATCCACATTGAAAATCGATTAAATAAAATCTCCCACTAACCATATTTCCCCACATTGTAAATTTCGACAAATTTCTATATATTTCCTATTAGTGGTTATGTCTATTTTGTGCCAAATAAAAAACCTCTCATTTTGGAGAGGTAACAACTAGCCTTAACCTTTATGCCCGCCAACTAGGGTTGATCGATGTTTGGTCGTTCCTGCATCTGTATACGATACGGCTCTTAAGAGGGAAGCTGATCCAAATTTTTTCCGGATCTGGTCAACGACGTAACCAAGCTCACGTTTTTTCCAACCGTTTTTATCAAAAAGATCGAGTTGCATCTCATAATCGACAAATAGTTTTGTGATCGATAAGGAGACTTGTCTCACTGTATTATCTCTGTAGTGTTCTTTCATTAAATCGAGGCAAACTCGATATATATCCATTGTTACATTTGTGGGAGTTTCGATAGTTCGTGACCGATAGAATCCACCACCAAATTCATCTTTACTATAACCCAATCCAAACGAGATTGTCCGGCCAACTTTTCGGGCGTTCCGAGCTCTTCTTGCGACTTCTTCGCACATTTCCAAGACGACAGCTTTAATATCTTTCTCATCCTTATAATCTCGTAAGAGGATTTGACTTTTACCAAGGCTCACCTGTCCTTGGATAATCGGAGCACCAATTTCGGACAGATCTACGCCCCAGGTATGGTGGTATAACTGGTTGCCCATAATCCCAAATTTCTTTTCTAATAATGCTAAATCGTAGCGGGCCAGTTGACCAACATTAAAAATTCCCATTCTATTGAGTGTTTTTTCAGTTTGTCGACCGATTCCCCACATTTTTCTTATTGAAGTAACGGGCAGGAAAGTTGAAGAAGAAAAGGAATATAATTAATTGAATTCAATAAAGGTGGTAGCAATTAATGAAACTTCCTAATGGAATAACTGGCTTTTATGAAAGATATAATGAACCTCCAATGATTGATGGAAAACAGTATAAACAGATTTGTTTTAATGTCATAAAAAATAACGGAGGAACGGTTATAGAGTTTAAAGAACCAAATGAAAAAACTAATTTTTTTTGTGTAGAAGTTAATGTCCTTAATAAACATTTTTATATACTTTTAAATGCACATTATCCTTTATTAGCTTTTGCCTCTGTTGTTAATTTTGGAGAGATTGACTTCTATGATGAACCTCATTTTAAAAAAGAGTTTAGCCCTTTTTATAGTGTTCTGGGTACAAAGGAGTTGAATGAACCAATAATAATAAATTCTGATTCAAAAAGTACTATACAAAATGAACTGAACAGTGCTGAATTGAAGCAATTAACGTATTGGAAACCCGAGAGAATTGGAGATGTAATCTTTAATTATTGGGATTAGAAACTGCTAAATCGAATTGGACTTCTTCAACTATCGGGTGCATTCCTTTAAGTAGGGATGCTTTTTTGTTTACAACGAAGCAATTAAGTTTAACTAAGGGTGGTTTACAAATGATATGGTAAACAACATTTTCAGGGTGGTATATGCCCTAAATCCAATGCTTTGTAGAGTATCAAGAGGAAAATTAAAATTTTATTCTTTTAAGCATGGCTAAATGATGATTTTCCAGTTACTTGGAGGGTTAATTTATTATAACTTAGATTCTGAATATGATTTCTTTTGGAAATTCCAGAATGTTTTATTACTGTGTTTTTAAAACTTTAATAAATAATAATCGATGAATTGTATGGGGAAAAAAGTTCAAACTATAAAAGTAAAATAATATTTGGAAAGAAGGACTTTTATTATGCATGAAGGCTTTGAAAAACCATTTATACGTATCCACTTGTTGTATCATGCGAATCAAAAATCAATTACTCCTGAAGGAATACAACCAGAGATTAACAGCCACCGATATCAAATAACCCCACAGGAGATTCAACAGGAATTAACTCATTTAGCAAACGAAGGATATTTAACTGCCAATGGTTCTCAATACAGTATTACGGCAAGTGGGAAAGGAGAGCTTCAGAGTGTTCAACAGCATCTGGAGCCTTTATATCAAGAAGTGGTTAAAAACAAGAAAAACGTATCCTCTTTTTAGGGGTTCGGTTTTTTATTAGACTATTTTGAAAGATATTATTCGTTAATTGTAATTCAACAAAAGATTAATGAAGGTAATAGTACCTTTTTTGGTTGAATAGGAAGGGCTACCCTTTTTATGGGGAATTGTGAAGTATTGTACTTAAGCTAACGGGGTGATTTAGTTCAATAAGAAATGATCAAACTTTATTAAAAAAAATTGATATTTAATCAAATAGAAAACCGTCATTTTGATCAATCTCTTTTCAAAATAACGGTTTTTTAATTGCTGCTGTATATGGAGAGAAGAGAGTTTTTAATCAATCTTTATTTTAAAGCTACAAAAATAGTTTTTTAGTGTAAACCTAGAGTGAAAATGGATTTTTCTCTAAGGGACAATGAGTTTTTTGAGCCAGAATAGATTGCAAAATTGAATTTTAAGGTTTTTTTTTAAAACAATATAAGTGTCTAACTTATAAATGCATTAAACAGTAGAGCAAAAAATTAAGAAGGCGATTGCATCTATTTAGCAATCGCCCAATTTATTTAGGCAAATAGCCTAAATATTTTTAATCAATATAACCTTTATCCTTTAAAAACTCATAAGCTGATGTTTGATTTTCTTCCTTTATTTGAAACTCAAGTGAACCCTCAGCAATTTTAGCACACCGTCCACCATAAGGTTTAATAGCTTCTTTGATTTCTTTTAAGTCAACAGTTTTTTTTAGTTGATAATTTACTTTCATTAGAATAACATCTCCAATAGCATATAATAATGACTAAATTTATATTTTATTCAAAAACAATAATTCAATTTAAGTTACCCTACTTTATGATTTTATGCATGTTCTGAAGCCAGTACGCCAAGTAGGATATATTGGTTTCCATCCATATTCTTTCGCCTTAATATTTGAAGCTCCGCGTTTACCTCGATCACAATAATGCCTTCTATCTAAAATCAGAAACAAGCACTATAAGATGTTCATTGAGAGTTGTTATTTTTCAGTTGCTGTATTTCCCATTGCAATAGAAATTCTATTCCAACTGTTAATTTGGTTTATTATCAGAACAAGATCAACATACTGGTTCTCATCATAATGTTCACGCACTCTTTGATAAAGTTCATCTGGAACACGTTTTGTCGGGATTAATGTCACGTGCTCTGCCAATTCTAAAGCTACTTTTTCTGCTTCAGTATAGAATTCACACTCTTGCCAAGCACTTACACAGTATATTCTTTGTTCTGTTTCACCCATTTTTCGTGCATCTGTTGTATGCATATTCAAACAAAATGCACAGCCGTTAATTTGAGAAACACGAATTTTAATAAGCTCACGAAGTTTTCGCTCGATTGTTGTCATTTTCGTGTATTTTTCCATATCCATCATAATTTTCATACCATCAGGTGCAATTTCATAGTAAGAAACTCTTTGGCTCATATAGCAAGACTCCTTTGATTTAGTATAAAACTAAGCTTCCTAATTTCATCTATAAGTTCTAGGAACTTTGTGTCCTTTGAAAAGATTTGTACGCTAGCATCTTAAAATTTCATCAGAAAATTTTTACATGAAATTCTACTTGTAAGAATTTGAGCTAATATAACCTACTAATTCTTTTTCAGCTGATTTCATTATTTCTTCTTTGTCGTTAATAATAATGTCTAAGCCTTGAGCACGTATTAATTTCATTTGGTTAATTCCCATCATGTGCAGTACTCCGCGCATATATTGTGGTGCAATATCTAAATTTACATATCGGTAATCAGTATCATATTCACTTCCACTCGTGAGGATAAATGTGACCTTGGTAGTTTTGTCTGACATTAATCCAACTGAACCAGTTTCAGTGTATTTGAATGTTTCTCCTGCTGTTAGTATATTATCCAGATAGTCTTTAAACTTTGCAGGCACATTCCAATTATGCAAAGGCATATAAATATAAATATACTCTGCTGACTTCCATTGTTTAATTAATTTATGTTGTGCTTCATGATTTTTTAAACGTTCAGCAGACGTTTCTTTAGGATTAGTAAGATTTAAAGTGTCAGCAGTAATTTGCGGGATAAAATTATTTGGATCGTAAACATTTAATGCTTCGATTGTTCCTTGACCATTTAATTTTTCTTGTAAAGTTTTTAATCCAACATCTGCTAAACGGTTTGCTGCTCTTTTTTGATTGTTGTAATCAGGATGAGCCATTAACTGTAAAATATTCATTGTTCCACCTCTATTAGTTTGATTATTTTTGTAGTTCCATTCTTTATTCCAATTTATTTCCTCATAAAAAGGTTGAATTAAAGAGCAGATTAATCGTCGATTAACATTGTCTATAATATATGCTATAATTAATTTTGTCAAATGAATAAAATTTACCAAAAGAGACTTCTTTTATTTGACTAGAACTCTAAATACTCGTAAGATACAATTTGATAATCCTTAATCAAAAGTAGGTGAGGTTATATGCAGTATAGTGTGGGAGTTGAGTATGCTTTACATTGTCTGGTTTATTTAATTGATGTTCCTTCCAACGATAGTATTGGGATAAAGGATTTGGCAGAGTTCCAAGGACTTTCTGAGACATTTCTTTCAAAAGTTTTCGGTAAATTATCTAAGGCTGGTATTGTAAGTTCTGTCCCCGGTGTAAAGGGAGGATATAGGTTATCTAAGTCTCCAAAAGATATTTCCTTTTGGGATGTAATTGAGGCAGTTGAAGGTCCTAAGCCCATTTTTCAATGTAAAAATATTAAAGATAATGGTTATTTGTATAGAGAAAACTGCTGTACAGCTCCATCCTTTTGCACCATCAATTTAGTTATGCTCTCTGCGGAAGAAAAAATGCGTGATGAATTACGTAGTAAAACACTGTCATGGTTAAATGAAGAACTTGATCGTGTCTTACCCAAACAAATACGTGAAGATACTCTGAAATATTTTTCGAAGAGCGACATATAAAATAAACCTCTCATGAAATTCCTTAATCAAGAGGAATTTAGAGAGGTTGTTTCTTAGTTCACAGAAAACGTATGTTTCAATTGTTTATTGATAACTACAACCAATCCACAACTTTAGCCATTTACAAAGTGAATATAACCTTTGTTTCCGTTAGTTATATATGTGTAAATCAAGAAAGTGAAGTATTGCCCTTTAACAATCGGAGGCTTTATAGAAATTCGACTTTTTAAACGAATAGTAAAATATAACATAATAAAATATATCCTGTTACTTGCCTTATGAATCTCAAAACGATTGTTTTTGAGATTATTTTATTTAAGCTAATTTTTAACGTATCAAATCATTGCTTAAAATCTATATATCTATAACTACCGTTTTTGTTATTCTTTAGGACAATATTATATGGATATTTATGTTATATAAAAGTGAAGTTTGTGAAGTGTTACACTTAAAGTAACGGGCAGGTTAGTTCAATAATATATGGAATTGAAACTATTATAGGAGAGTCCTAAAATGAAAAAGAAAATGAACTATTTAATATTACTTTTAACGACCATTTTTATGGTTGGTTGTAGCAATGTAGAAGATATATCCGTTACAAATAGAAAAACAAATCCGCAAGAAGTAACCACTGTTAATACAAATAAAAATAGTAAAAACGAAGAAACGAACACTACGGTTGTTCAACAACCGGTCGTCGAGAAAACACCAACCAAATCAAATCATGAACTGTTCTCAGGATACAAACTTATTGAAGTTGATGGTGGTGATTTGACTGGATATCGTGAACCTAACGTTGTCGTTGACATTGGTTATGGGGACCGTGAATATTGGGCATTTACCAATGAATACGGGCAACTAGTACGTGTCATTGCTGACGAAATCATTCTACAAGATGACCGTAACGAACCTGTATTATCATCTGGCAGATACTACTCTGATGAGGCAAAGGTTCCTGGTGTCGAAAGTGATGTTTTAGATCAAGGACATATCATTGCTGATTCTCTCGGAGGGGTATCGAATGCTTATAATATTACCCCCCAAGATAGTACGCTCAACCGACATGGTGATCAAGCTTATATGGAAGACGTGATCCGTAGCGCAGGTGGAGCCACTAATTTTGAAGCAATTATCACATATCCGAATACGGAAACGCAGATTCCTTCAAGTTATCAGTATAGCTATACTTTAAGGGGTAACGAAATCGTTGATACATTTGACAATGTGAACCCTGATGAAGTAAACGCATCACTCGGTTTAACAGGCAGTGAGCCTTCCGATTCAACTAGTTCAAACACAAGCGGTGATATTTCTAGTGTTGATACAAACGGTAATGGACAAGTGACGATTAAAGAAGCAAAAGCAGCAGGTTTCAGTATGCCAATAACGAGTGATCATTGGTTATACCCCTATATGCGCGATAATGATAATGACGGTATGGTGGGTGAGTAAGCCCCTAGAATTTTGAGGCAAAATAAATTAACGAAAGAACATTATCCTTGTTGGACAATTGATAACAATTGGCGAATGAGTGTCTGTACAGGAACGACTGAAGTTAATGGTCATATCATCTAAATTTGTATGGTAAAAATATAATTATTTTTCACTAACAGGGGCAATAGTGAAAAGGCACCGGAATTATCCGTTGCCTTTTGCCATTCAATTTCTAAAAATATTTTCTATAAAATTCTCTTCTAAGGCTTCCACTTAACTGAGCATAAATCCTAGTGGTCTCGCTCTTTTAGTGTCCTAGTAAACTTTGAATAACATCAATGGGAGCACCGTTATTCAAAAGGTGCGTGGCATAGCTGTGGCGTAGTTGGTGAGGATGAATTTCTTTATTGATTCCTGCACGACTTGATATTCGTTTTATGATGTACCTTATCTGCCCAATACTCATTCTATGCGGGTACCGTTCCGTAACAAAAATAGCTGGGTCCTTATCCTTGCGAAGGTCTAAGTATCGTTTTAGCCAGATTTCACAACGTATATTAAAGTAGACCTCCCTTTCCTCATCCCCCTTTCCAAGCACAATGGCAGAACGATTAGACCAGTTGATACAATTTTTATCAATAGAAACAATTTCTCTCTCCGTTAGAAACTTTGGAATCCGTTTCCCTTGTTTAGGTTCTTTGATTTTAGCAGCTGGATTTTTGGGCAGATGCCCTTCCTCGTGTGACCAACGAAATAAAGATTTAATAAATCGAATTCGATGAGCCCAACTTGACGGCTTTAGGTGTTCACTGGATTTTGCTAAGTATCCTTTCAGTTGGTCAGTGGTCAATGACTGAATATTCACATCGTTAAAGTGTTGAATCAGAAACTTGGACTGGAGCCTATAAGTTCTTAATGTTTGAGGAGAGAATCCTTCAATCCTTTTGTCCGATTCATATAATTTCCAGGCTTTTGATAATAACAAAATCATTTCCTGCTTTTCGTTTATTACAGGAATTATTGCCCTGATTATAGAATTGAAAACGTGGTATTGAAGTAACGAGACAGGTTACTCGAAGAAGGAAATACTTTTCTCAAGGTCGAATTTAATGAAATGGAACAGGAGTGAGGAAATGTTTAGGTTTAAAAAGAAGGCAAAAAAATTCTACATACCAGGTGACAAGATTATACGATTAATCCACTCTGAAGAAGGTTGCATTGCTTCTGATAGAATAACGGTTGATGGTTGCAAAGTTGGATTTATGTATAGAGAAGAACCATATCAAAACGGAAATCCAGATAGTGGTTGGAGATTTCTTGCTGGTGATGAGAGTGATGAATATATGGATAACTCTGAGAACCATTCAGTTTTTCAAGTTAATACAATATGTAATTACGATAACGAAATAATTCCGTTTCTTAGTTCCCCTCCAGGTATGGCATATATCCGTGATGAAGAGGGGAAACTCGTCCTTGATGAAGAGTGGGATCAACCAAAAGATTAAAATGCAGTTCTTCAACTAAGGGGTGCGATTGCTTAAAAAAGAGTAGTCACTTTTTGTGCTAACGGGCCAGGTTAATATAATAAGAATGCCTGTTAAATTTTTTATGAAGGATGATGTTTTATGAGTAATAGTGCTTTGTTGGTTGTTGATGTTCAAACAGCATTAATTAAAGAACATCCATATAATGAGGAAAAAGTAATTGGAAATATCAAAAGACTTATCTCTGTTGCAAGGGATTCTAATAAAGAAGTGATATATGTACGACACGATGATGGAATTGGAGAAGAATTAGAGTATGGTAATGATGGATGGCAGGTTTATAGTGAAATAGCACCTAATAAGAATGAAAAAGTTTTTGAAAAGAAATATAATAGTGCTTTTTTTAAAACAGGTTTAAACGAATATTTGGAGACTAAAAAAATAGATACTATTATTTTGACAGGACTTCAAACAGAATATTGTATTGATGCAACTCTGAAAAGTGCATTTGATAATGGATATAAGGTAATTATCCCAGAACAAACAAATACAACTTTTGATAATGAGTATCTATCTGGTCAAAAACTTTATGAGTTTTATAATTATAAAATATGGAATAATCGTTTTGCAAAAGTTATTTCTGTTGATGAAGTAAGTAAAGTTTTGTTAGGGTAAAGCCATTTTCCTTGGCTACATAGGTTTAACAAAGTCAAATTGTTATATAATTATTCGTGACGAAGGGGGATTAAGATATGGCTAATACATATAAGCTGCAACTTAAAAATGGTGAAATAATGGTATTTAAAATCAGAGATGAACAAGCAGGAAATATACGGATTACCACAGTTTGCTAACTAGCATGAATTTTTTATCTATTTTAAAGAAAAAGGAATTATAATTCATGGAATCGTTAAACCATCATTGGTGGATAGCAACGAGAAATAGTAATTGCCAGCAAGGTGATTAATCATTTTGATTCTTCAACTCCTTGATGAACGGGCGTAAATCGTAGAAGGATTATTTCTATTTTGTTCAAATAATGTACATACAGATTAATGAAATAAGCCTTCAAAAAATAATAATTTAGTATGAGGTGTTATTATGGAGAAACTACTTGAATTGTATGAAAAGCAAATTGATATATTAAAAAATGCTTTAGAACAGATCGCAACCTCAAATCAAAGTGAACAAAATCAAGAAATAGCAAAACAAGCACTTACAAAAATCAAAAAAATGAAAACTGATATTTAATTTTTTTTAGAAGCACTGATAGAGAAACTATAGGGCGTTAGTTAAAGTATCATTAATGATTTTATGGTAAAAGGACATATCATAGTTACTCAATTAAAGGGCGCTATCCTTGAACAATGATAAACGCTTATTTTCTATTTTAGGGCCATTTTCTTGAATAACGTGTTTATAGAAAATCGTTATGGAACGAAGAGATTGTGATAATCCGTAGTCAAAAAGGAAAATTGATTAGGTGATGGAATATGCATATAAACATTTTTTAACGACATACTATTATTAATCATTAAACGAGAGTTTTGGTTATTAAATTTTGCCAAAACCTATATGTAAGGAGAATTCATAATGTCTGTTGAACCCTTCCATATTCAGGTATCTGATAAAGTTCTTGATGATTTAAAATACAGGCTGGGCCATGTCCGCTGGCCCAATCAGTTAGAAGGCTCGGGTTGGGAACGAGGTACCGATATAACCTATTTGCAATCGCTCGTTTCGTATTGGCGGGACCAATATGATTGGCGCGCACAAGAAACTGAATTAAACCGCTTTTCTCAATTTCACTGTGGCATCGATGGAATAGATATTCACTTCGTGCACGAGCGTGGTCGTGGGCCTAGGCCTATACCGATTATCCTTACCCATGGCTGGCCTGACAGCTACATACGCTACCAGAAGATTATCCCTTTTCTTACTGATCCTGCCCATCACGGTGGCGATCCTGAAGACTCTTTTGATGTAATTGTCCCTTCACTGCCGGGATTTGGCTTCTCCAGCTGGCCTAAACATAGCGGCGTCAACAATTATTTTGTTTCTGAGCTTTGGGCCAAACTGATGACTGAGAAACTGGGCTATCATAAATTCGCTGCAGCAGGCGGGGATGTAGGTTCAGGTGTTACAAGATATCTGGCCTTCAATCATCCAGAACTTCTGATTGGAATCCACCTGACAGATATCGGCATCATTAGAAGCCTCATGACTTCACAGGATAATGCGGGACTTTCAGAAAAAGAATTGCAATACAAAAAAAGTGCCCCTTCATGGATTTCCAATGAGGGAGGCTATATGTCTATTCAATCGACAAAACCCCAGACTCTTTCATACGGACTTTCTGACTCACCAATAGGTGTAGCTGCCTGGATTATTGAAAAATTCCTTGCATGGAGTGATTGTAACGGTGATCTGCAGCAAAGTTTCAGCAAGGATGAATTGCTCACTAATATTATGATCTATTGGGTGACAAATACCATTGGATCATCAGTTCAGATCTATTATGAAAACACGCATTCTTTGCCGCCAATGGAGCGTATAGATGTGCCGACAGGTTTAGCTCTTTTTCCTGCAGATATCTTGCTGCCGCCCAAAGAATGGGCCGAACGCAATCTGAACATCACCCGTTGGACTACAATGCCTAGGGGTGGACATTTTACTGCCATGGAAGAACCTGAACTTCTAGCCAAAGAAATTCGAGCCTTCTTTAGACCATATAGAACAAAAAGTAATATTGATCTATAAGTCAAGATAGATATTAATGTTTCTTTTAGGCCGAATAGATAGTGCTAACGTGTAGCTTTAATTCAATAACTATATTCTACAATCGAGCGCATTTCTGCAGTAAGAAATGCGCTCTTCTTAATGAATTCGGCCAGATTGTTGAATAATACTCTGGCTCAAATTCATATTGACAATAACACTAGAAACAAAACATTTCTTAAATAAATATTAGGTGAAAAATACTTAATTGCTCGAGGATCATTTATAGATAATCACTTCAAAAGGAGCTTTAAAGCAGGACCCTTCCACTAGTAATATACTGGAAAGGGATTTAAAGTTATTTAATTTGTTAATTAAATCTTATATTTTAGCACCCTAAATACTATTTCTCTTTTAATATTGAGTATTGACGATATGCTTTGAAGTAGTTGATTCCAAAGAGGATAATCATGATTAAGGGAATTAATTTGATAATGACAAACGGTGTTTCAAATAAGAAGGCTTTCCAAAACAAAGACCCTTCCATATCCCAAAGCCCTTTAGTTTCATATAAATTTGAATCCCTATATACCGTATAGCTAATCATCAAAAACGTAACAGCTAGTGATAATGAGTAGTTCATTAATCGTTTATAGTATTGTACATATGATTGACGATCTGAGAAAATCTCATTTTGACTATCAGCTGTTTTTTGCCAATAATGAATACTACCAAGTCGTGAACCTTTCATATGTGTCCAGCCAAAATCTTCATATATCGTTTTGTATTCTTCAAACTTATTTGCTGATAAAAAATCCTGATAATCCAACCGTATAATATAGGCTTTGTTTGTTTTTTTAAACGTATATATTCCTAATCCACTAATGTTTGTACAGCGATATCCTTTTTGTAATTGCTTATTTAACCATTGCTCTTCTTCTACAATATTAAAAAACAATTTAAATTTCTTCATCGATCTCACTCATTTCATATAGGGATATAATATGGAGTAATCTTTCGCGCTCGATATTCAAAATTGTTATTCCTTTATCTGTAATTTTATAAACTTTTCGTCTACCATTCTCTCCGGATACTGGCTCAATCCAACCATGCTTATTTAAATTTTCAATCGCACCATACAAAGTTCCAGCAGCCAAGATAACTGTGCCTTTACTCATTTGTTCAATCTTTTGCATAATGGCATAACCATGAAGTGGTTCACGTAGAGCTAATAAAATATAGTGCATGGTTTCAGACAATGGTAACAGTTTATGTTTCATATACTCACCTACTATTCAGTTTGACTATACAGTTGAACTTAATAATATTATATACAGTCTAACTGAATAAGTAAACGTAATTCCTTAAATTTTTTTCGCTTATTAACTTTTTGCTAAAAAATGCTCGTTTTGTTTTAGAACCAAATAGTTCAATAATAAGATTTCTTAAAGGGTAAAAACGCTATAATTAACAAAAAAAGGAGAGGTTCAACAGTGACCATTAATTTGCTTGAATCCGTTAATAAGTGAATTGAAGAATTAACAGCTTTTAAGTCAGAAACTCTAATGCAATGTTTTGCATAAAGTCGCGATGCTTGCAAAAAAATTACGATACTTTGCCCCCTTTGAATTAGTTATCTAAATGGGTGATTTATAGGAAAGGAAAAGTACGTTTGAATTAAAAGGTGGATTAGGGAATTGTTGGGTGACAATAGAGTTGGTCTGTAATCGGGCCATTTTCTTGAGTAACACATTTAAAGAAAATCGTTATGGAGCGAAGAAATTATGAAGATTTTCTCCAAAGATAATTGGATATTTATGTTAAAAATAAAAATTACGAAGGAAAGTACTTAAATTACGTAGCAGGTTAGGAAAGTAATACTCAAAAAAGGGGTATTGAAAGTGGATTTCTTACTTGGGATAACTGTTGTTTTTTACATAATCGGATTTGTTGTTCTCTCTTTGATAAGAAGAAATATGGAAAGGAAGAAAAGTACTATCCAATCCTTTGTTTGGTGGATAGTGGGAACCACAGTTTGGGGAGTAGCGAGTCTCATTCTTATTATGTGGTGGTTTAGTAAAATTTAGTGAGTTTTTGGCAACGCTCTTAGAGGGAAGTAGTTCACTTTTGTGAAGAAATGTACTTAAACAAATGGGTGCTTGAGTTGAACAAAAGGATGCACTGCGGCTCTTTTTCTTGTTCGACTAACGGGAGTTTAACTAGAAATGTTAAAATAAAGAAAAAACATTCTATATAAAAGGGGGGTTAATGTAAATGAAAAAGATAATAGTTGTTTGGGTTGTTCTTCTTGGGGTAGTGCTTTCTGGATGTGGAAAAACGACCGGTGAATCAACCAAAACTTTCCCACAAAGTGCGAAGCAAAACACAAAAACAACAGAAACGACATCACAAAGTTTGGAACAAAAAACAAAACCGGCAGTAAAGACATCACCATCTAAAAGTTCAACATCTTCAGAAGTACCACAGGCGAGTGATAATATCAGTGGTGTTTGGCTGGCAACGGGAAAACAAGATGGTGTAAGTAGCACTTGGTACTTTAACAATGGGCAATTAACAGTCAATTACGTGTACCATTTTTCTTATGTAATCGCTAGAAATAAAGATCCTCATGGGTATACTGTTGTAACGATAAAAAATAGCGAAGGTAAGCAGCAACATGCTTTGTTATTGAAAAGAAATGGCAGCAATTTTGAAGGTATAACTGCTGAAGGGGAGGCTTACAACAAATACTTAGCTGATGGTACAATTCCCAAAGAACAGATTATCGAATTTACATTCCAAAAGAATGTCTGGGGAAGTATGGATGAAGCAATTGATTTTTATGAGAACACATATAAGAATACTAATAATGAAATTTCTAAAGATATTATATGGAATAATTACCGAAGGGATTTGTGGAGTTTGGTCAAGAAAGGAACTTCAGGCAATACGATAGCATTACACTGGACGAATATCAGCGGGGCTGGGGGAAGCTTTGATCAATTTGTTAAAAATGATGGAACCACAGTAATTACGTTCTTCGATGGAAATGTGGGGTATCCCAATCATCCTACCGTGAGATATACGGTTCGAAATGCAGATTATAAAGTGATTAAGACAGAAGAATTGTGGAAGCAATAGTAATTAAATAGGTATGTTTCTTTCTTTGTAGAGGGATGAAGGGACATATCAATTTTGCTTCCAATAAAAAACCGTTTCACGACGGTCTTTTTTTAAAGACAATTCCTTATTAAAAAGAGAGGTCAATGAGAAATAAATTTTGAAATACATTGGGGCTGTCACGCCGTAGATGCAATATGTGCCTTACATTCAATTAATTTTTAAGATATTGATTAACCTTCTTTGTTCAACTAACTGGTGCGTTAGTGGAGGATTAGGGTTGTGGCGACGATCCCTTAGCTCAATTAAAATAAGGGTTGCCCAATTGATGTAACCTTCTGCAATATTTATTTGTTTTTTTCTTGAGCTAGATATTCACGGTCAATCGCTTGATGTAGTCTTTCAAACCAATCGTGCTAATCACTAAATTTGCAGGATCTCTATCAAATCGAAATGAGAAATGCAAAGTGTTTAATTTTGAAGCAGAAAAGTAAAAAACCACTCATCGTGGTTTTTTAATCGCGCATTGCTCCTGCCTCTCGGGAAGTCATTGCACCTTGTCCTTCGCTTATATCTTTTTGAATATCTTGTTTTACTTTTTGTGCATCAGTTCCGGAAAATTCTGGTTTCATAATAGAACCTAATTTCTCTTTAGCTTGTTGATCCTGTTGCATACAAGTCCTCCTCAATTTATTGTTTAACAATCTTATTATTTACAAAAAAGCACTTGGTATATCCCGAGGATTGGAGCCATCTTTAAATAACGGCCTGTGAGGGGAGTAACCGGATTTTACAATTTCAAAAAATGGGTTCAGTGAGATAAACTGTTTTGATCGCCGAATTAAGATGGATGCCTTGTTGTTATAAGTTTTGTTCGCTGCGTATTTTATTGAGTAATGCCCGACAGCCGGCTGAAACAAGACGATAGGTTTCATCAAAATCACCTGTGTAAAATGGATCGGGGATATCTTTCCTGTATTTGGTCAGGTCGAGCAGCCTAATGATCTTTGGATGATTAGGCTTGCCGGTTATTCTGTAAATATTTTTTATGTTGCTTTCGTCCATACCGATAATATAATCGAACTTCCAAAAGTCTTCTTTCTTTAGGTGGCGTCCAACAAGCCCATTAGAAGAGATATTGTATTTCTTTAGAATATCAAGAGTTCCTTCGTGCGGAGGGAAGCCGATTTGCCATGAACTGGTCGCAGCGGAATCAACAGCAATTTTGTTTTTCATATTTTCTTTTTTGACTAAGTAACGAAACAAAGCTTCAGCCATCGGTGAACGGCAAATATTCCCTAGGCATACAAATAAAACGTTGATCATGTACTTAACCCCTTTTTATTAAAATTATTTTTTTCCATTTTAATAATCTTTTTTGAAATGAATTATGTATTTACAAAATAGTGGATTGGACAGGTGTGTTGTTTTGCACACCTCCAGACATTATTGGAGTCTTTTAATACCAAGCTGCTCCAACGATGATAAGAAGTATACACATACAATAATGATTAGAGCAAAACCAGCTCCGTATGCACCATCTGCAATTTACAGAGCATCCTTCCATTCGTAATTACAAAATATGTACCAAACAGAAATGTGGAACGGCGCTAGTCCTAATTGAAGAGACTGTTTCCCAAGAAATCCTTGTGATTTGTCTTTCATTATTTAGTGTTTAAAATAACTCTTTTTTATGTAACAGCTGAATTGTGATTAACACTACTTAAGCTAAAGGGTGCGATTCTTCAATAAGAAGGATCGTTTTTTCTTATTCAAGTAACGATGTAGAATTGTTGAAATATAGGTTTTGAAAAAATATAACAGGAGCGAGTCCCAAGGTCTGCTATGTTTCTCCTCCTCCTTTCCCAACCGCACATTATATTAGGAAAAGAAGTAGAAGAGAGGCGTAATATATGGCAAGGAATGCTCCTTTTTTCTTTAAACAAACATTCCTTTGTATTTTCTAAGGGAATCGTAAGTTTTAAGTACTATTTAATGAATTCAAGACCATAAACTAGGAACAAAGGGGTGAAAACGAATGACCGTTCACGTTGTCCAAAATGGGGAATCCTTATGGAAAATTACAAATCAGTATCAGGTTTCGGTTTCTGCTATTGTTGAAGTGAATGGTTTGCCTTCTACGAATACCATCATACCTGGTCTTGCTCTTTACATTCCGGACGAAGCTATTGTTCAGATAAGACCTTATATGGTCAAAGCAGGAGATACGCTTTGGCAGCTGGCTAATCGTTTTAATACCACGATAGAAGCTATATTACAAGCAAATCCCAGGATAGATCCGAGTCAATTATATAATGGCCAAAGGCTACTGATTCCAACACCGTTGAAACCACAAATAGAAACGCTAGGATTTATTATTCCATACTCACCACAATCCATTTTACCTATTCTTCGGACTTTATCTAATTCGCTTACGTACGTGGCTGTTGTATCTTATTCGTTCACCACACAAGGCTATGCCTATGTGTTATTAGATGATACAGAGGTCGTTAGGGAAAGCAACCGGCTGGGTGTCACACCTCTTTTAATGATTCGTAACTATACATCCGAGGGTTTTGATGCTCAATTAGCCGGGAACGTGTTTGCTAATCCGGTTTATCGGAGAAATTTAATAGATAGTTTATTACGGTTTGTTAATGAAAAAGAATATGGCGGAGTTTCACTGGATATTGAATTTATTCCTCCTGCACGAAGGAGCGAGTTTAATACATTTTTGAACGACTTAAAAGCTGCTCTTGGTCCGCGCATTCTACATGTTAATGTACATGCAAAAACAGAAGATCTGCCAACGAATCGGATCGTAGGAGCCTATGACTATCAGGCAATTGGAGCGATTGCAGACGTGGTAGCTGTAATGACAATTGATTATGGATATCCAGGCGGTCCACCCGATCCGGTAGCCCCGTTGTGGTGGATGTACCAGGTTGTCCAGTATGCAACGAGTTTGATTGATTCTCGTAAGGTACAAATTGCTTTTCCTTTGTATGGATATGATTGGAGAGTAATCGATAATACGACCACGGCTTTATCAGTTAATGGTGCACAAAACCAGGCAATCTCTGCTAACACAGTGATTGAATTTGATCAGGCAGCTGCCTCACCATGGTATCGATATTGGAAGGGAATGGAAGAACATATCGTTTGGTTTGAAGATATTAGGAGTTATCAGGAAAAATACAATTTAGTCGACCAATATCAATTATTAGGTGTAACGTACTGGCAATTGAACCTGCCAGCACCGCAGAATTGGGTTTATTTAAATAATCATTTTATTGTTACATAGAGCAAACCGGATCTGAGTTGCTTTTTTTTCCGCAATCGGACTAGATTGTTGAACAACACCTAGATATCTAGGTGAAACTTTAGAGGAGATTGTGAAATTTTGTACTTAAAGTAACGGGCAGTTTAACGCAGCCTCAGGATTAAACTTATGTTCGTTTTGGATTTTAGTCTAATCTCAGTATAAAGAACGCTAACCGAAATGATTAACGTTCTATACATGATGGAAGGGAACACGCAGGTGGCGGATATCTGGTGACCACATTAATAGATTCAAAAAAACGATCTCTGATTATGTGAAAGCCCAGACGCTCCTAAAGTAAGACTGAACGAATCGATTACGAAGGGGTCTTCGCTGATTTCCTCTTTCTTGCACTTTTGTTATGTCCAGGGACCTCCAGCCCAAGAACACATATGAGCTGCACTAGGAAATTGTTTCTGAACAGCTGTACCGATTTCAGATAAGATTTGTTCTGCCATTTTTGTAGATATTGTAACGGAGAGAGGTGTGTGTTTCTCGTTTTAATGGATAACTCATGATTAAGTGTTGCTATGATGACATTCAAATAGTAATCTCTATTTTATTGTTTTTATGAATATCTTCCGTTCCAGCATCCAAAGCAGTCTTGTAATATGAACATTTATGCTCGATGAGTTTCATTGTTTTTTTGAGTTCTTCCATCTGTGCTTCCACACTAGCTTTTCTTTCCATAAACATGTCATATCTTTGCTGCAGCGTGGAATCCCCTTCAGAACACCAATCAATGAAATTCTTAATTTCTTTAATTGGCATCCCAGTGGCTTTCAGACATTCAATTATTTTTAAAGCGTCGATATCAGATTTTTTAAACAAGCGTGTTCCGCTTGCTGTCCTTTCAACAAAAGGCATAAGTCCCTCTTTGTCATAGTAACGTAATGTATATACAGTAAGATTCAATTCTTTAGCAACTTCGCTAATCGAATAGGACTTCAATATTTATCTTCCTTTCTTTACAATCTAGACTTCGAGTTAACTCTATTTTTATGAGGGGATTCTATCACGATACTTCCTGAATGTCAAAATTCTCTCCTAAAGGAAGTAATATCACCCCGGCTTAATAGATATAACCTTAATTTTAAAAAATGCAGTTAGCTATTTGGCCAGATTGATAGATGATAGAAACGTGTATAGCTAGAGGAATCTTCCCAGAAATTTTTACTTGACCTAGAGTTAACTCTAGAGGATAAAATGGGTTTGCAGGAGAAAAGAGAAGGGATCAAAATGAAAACTGATTTATTCATTTACCCTAGAATACAATCTCTTGAAGAGTATAAATTATAGGAGGATACAATTAATGATAATTGCGAAAGCACGAGCTGTCGACGGTCCAGACAAACCTTTTCATGAAGCTGAAATTAAACGACGCGATCTTGATTTGCATGATGTCCTAATTGAAATTAAATATGCAGGCATATGCCATTCAGACATCCATACTGCCCATGGAGAATGGGGCGAAGTAAACTATCCACTCGTCCCTGGACACGAAATTGCGGGAATTGTCACTGAAGTTGGAGCAGAGGTCACAAAGTTTAAGATTGGTGATCGTGTAGGGGTCGGATGTATGGTTGATTCCTGCGGCGAATGTGAGAACTGCCGTAAAGGAGAAGAACAATACTGCCTTAAAGGGAATGTCCCTACCTATGCCGGTGTTGATAAATACGGCGAACCTACTCAAGGCGGATATTCTACCCACATTGTCGTTACCGAGGGCTTTGTTGTCAGAATTCCTGATAGCATTGAGCTTGATGCTGCAGCACCATTACTTTGTGCAGGTATTACGACATTTTCGCCACTAAATCATTGGGGAGCAGGTCCTGGTAAGAAAGTGGCGATTGTAGGTATGGGTGGTCTTGGTCATATGGCTGTGCAAATTGCACATGCCATGGGTGCAGAAGTTACTGTTCTATCTCAAACATTGAAGAAAAAGGACGATGGTCTGAAATTAGGAGCAGACCATTACTATGCCACAAGTGAGCCAGAAACATTCGAGAAACTTGCCGGAACCTTTGACTTAATGATAAACACGGTTAGTGCAAAGATTAACCTGAATCAATATTTAGGACTACTCACTCTTGATGGGACGCTGGTAAATGTCGGTGCTCCTGCAGAACCGCTGTCATTAAATGTGATAAATTTAATTGGTCATCGCCGTTCATTTGCAGGATCCATGATAGGAGGTATCCGTGAGACCCAGGAAATGCTGGATTTCTGTGCGAAACATAACATTGTTCCTAAAATAGAAGTGATTTCCGCTGATCAAATTGACGAAGCATACAAACGAGTATTAGCTTCTGATGTGAAGTATCGATTCGTGATTGACATCAGCACCATGTAAGTGGTGTAAATGAAATTACAAGGGTATCCTAAAAGTCTAGCTTTTGGGATATCCTTTGTTTATTAGATTTTTAGGGGAAAAGTTGCTCTAGCCCAAAATTAGCAGCTGATAAATGGAGGATAGGGGAGCGGTCTTTCTTGGAAAAACTCTTTTTATTATTGACCTTGTTCAACTACCGACAATCAAGCAGGTTAGTATAAACTTGGCGTTGTTTTGATCAAATAAAGAAGCGTATTCATCTTATAAGATTGAATAGCTTCTCCTCCTCTCTTGGGTGAATATTAACATTGAGCTTTTTTAGGTATTCACACGAGGTATATCACATAATTAAGCAACTGTTTGTTTTCGGATAGAAAATGAATTTTTTCAATACTTAATTCTTCCCCAAAGGGTTCTAATCATATTTGCCCTCAAAAATTTATTAAAGTTGAGGTTAAGGATACCATGAAAGTTTGATATCACTGTCTAATGGTTGGGTTTTAATTTCAGCACGCAAGGTATTGAACCAGTTGCTTGAAATTTCTTCCTTTACTAGATGGGCATTGCCATCGTCTTCCCATATTACATGGGAAAACCAAGCTCCAGTTGCCCGTTCAAATTGTAGCTCAGCAAATGCAATCTTAGGGTGCTCAACTTCTGCAAAGTTCCCATTTACTGCAGAAGCGACAGTAGATGCTTGCGGTAATAATTCATTTTCAATCTTCTCTTTTATCATCGAATCTTCAAGTTGTCTCCACATAATTAAATGGCCATCAATTTGATAAAAAATATCAAAAGAAGGTTGTTCTCTCATATCTACTAAGATAAAGGCACGATCTACTGAGTTGTTCGCCGCTTTAACTGCATTTACGATTATATTCTGGGCAATTTCCACCCAGAAATTCGTGGCTTCTTCTTCTGGGGACTCTACATAAAACTCAGAATCAAGTTCAGAAACAGCAGCTTCTCCTTTATTAACATCTTCTATTTTGTTAAAAAAACGTTTAAAGAACCCCATTCAATGCACATCCTCCAATTCTATTCATCATTTTATCGAGAAGTTCATTCACAATTCACCTCAATATAGATTATTATTCTACAAACTTTACTAAAACCCTTGGTAGGCTATATTTTTTGTTAGTGGAATTATTACGTAATCATTACCAAAATGGACAATCCAAAATAAAGGAGGTTTTTTCAATAACCCCGATCCTTTTTCTAAATTTAACCACATATCTTCTATGATAGAAATTTCCATGGAAGAAAGGGCAGTGGTTGATGATGGCAAAATATCGAATGGTGCGCACTGAATTTTGGAAGAATCCGATTGTTTCGGAAGAGATGACCCCCGAGGACAAGTATTTTATCTTTATCTGCTGACAAATCCCCAGACTACTCAAATTGGCATCTATCGAATTACGAAAAAACAAATGGCTTTTGATTTGGGTTATTCGATTGAGAGTGTGGCTTCGTTAATGGAACGATTCACCTGGCAACACAAATTGATTCGTTACAATCTGCAAACAAGAGAACTCGCCATTAAAAACTGGGGGAAAGACAATCTGCATAAAGGCGGAAAACCGGTGATGGATTGTATTTTATCTGAATTAAAAGAAGTGGAGGATCATTCTCTTATCCAATATGTATCGGAATCTATTGATAAAAGTGATATTTGCAGCCTATATGAATCTTTCTGTAAGCAAAATGAGATGCAAGGCAAGAAAGATAAAGACCGAGATGAAAGTGATACGGATCTCACTGAATCTGATAAAGTTGACGATTCGTTATCGCATCGTTATCCGATAGGTAGGCAAAAAGAAAAACAAAAAGAAAATGAAAATGAAAAACAACAAAAGACCTTTTATCCGGATATAGAGAATCTCTTACATAAGAATCAATCCCAAGAAGACGAGAAAGAAATTATTGAATTTTGGGATACGAATGGATTTGGTTTGACGAACATTTATGCAAAACAACAGCTGTTAGCTTGGCTGGAGGATTCTCGCCTTTTACAGCCAAAAGCGGTTATTTTAAAAGCGATGAATATTGCCTGTGCGAATAACAAGCGAAGGCTGAACATATTGTCCAACCCTAATTCAGGCCTCGAACGACGATTGGGATCGGCCCCCACTCAACGCCTATTTCATACAGGCATAAATTATAAAGGCACACCTACTTAAAAAGGTGTGCCCAAAAAGTTTATTGCGTCCGAAATGGGATTAGATATTTACCAATACCTTCTTACTGCTGACATTAAGACCTGCTAAATAGCCCTCATCAATTGCTTCAACCGCTTGTCTAATCCTGACGGCATCGCCAATGGTTTTAACAGGAAAGGACTCTTTCTCCAGTTGTGCAGCCAATTCATTGATCGGCTGAGCTCCGACTGCCAGAACAACAGTGTCGGCTGGGATTATGAATTCCTCATTATCTTTTGTTACAACGACTCCATTTGGCAATATCCGCTTAACTGTCGTATTCACAAACAAGGTAACTTTTTTATCTTCAAGATCTTTCAGCAGATAGATCTTCGGCAATGGCTCGCAATCTCTTGCAATTCCAGAAAGAGCTTCGACAATAGTGACTTGTCTTCCATAGGTTCCCAGGTGGCTGGCTGTTTCGGCGCCAACCTGCCCGCCGCCAATGACTAAGACACGGTCATCCACATCCACTTTGCCTTCCAAAACATCAAAGGCATTTACCACATTCGGATTGTTAACTCCTGGAATGTTGGGGATCAACGGTTTTCCTCCAGTCGCCACAATAACGGCATCGGGATGTTGTTCTTTTACTAAATCCACAGTAACCTCAGTTTTTAAATGCACATTGACATTCCACTTTTGTAACTGGTTGATTTGCCAATTGATAAACTTGGAGATTTCTCCTTTGGAAGGAGGGATGCTTCCAATATAAAATTGTCCACCTAAGCGGCTGTCTTTTTCAAAAAGATGAACCTCATGGCCTGCTTGTGCCGCAACAATGGCAGCTTCCATGCCTGCAGGTCCGCCACCGGCAATGACGACTTTTTTCTTCACGTCAGCCGGTTTTACCTCCAATTCACGTTCTCTGCCAAGAGCCGGATTGACAAGGCATTGGAGTGACACATCTTCAAACAGTCGTTTTAAACAACCCTGGGTACAGCCAATGCACGTGACAATTTCATCATATTTGCCTTCGGCTGTTTTATTCGGCAATTCCGGGTCTGCAAGACTAGCTCTGCCCATTGCCGTAAAATCGGCAATACCCGCAACGAGAATCGACTCAGCAATGAGCGGGTCGTTTATTCGCGATACCGTAATGACCGGAATCGATACCACTTTTTTAATTTCAGCTGCCAAGCTTGTCAAGTTTCCGTGCTCAACTGCAGCCGGTGGAATAAATCTGTCAGTGCTGGCGTAGTTGCCTCCGGATACATGGATGACATCTACTCCGGCTTGTTCCAAACGTGCTGCGATGGCTCTTGCGTCAACAATTGTGTTTCCTCCTGGAACAAATTCATCAGCAGAAATCCGGATGCCAACTGGAAAATCCGGTCCGACTTTTTTTCGGACATTTTCAATAATTTCCAGCGGAAAGCGAAGCCTATTAGCTAAACAGCCGCCATACCGATCGGTTCTTTTATTGGAAAAAGACGAAATGAATTCGGCTACTAAATATCCATGGGATCCATGAATTTCTACTCCATCATAGCCGGCTTTTTTTGCCCTTAAGGCGGCATCACCATATTTTTCTACAATATCTTTAATTTCATCGATTGTTAACTCATGAGGAATTTCTTTTTTCATCGGACATGGAATCGGTGAAGGAGCGACCGGCTGCATCCCGATTACCTTTTTGCTCGTTTGTCTTCCTGCATGAAAAATTTGTGCAAAAATTTTACTGTTATATTTATGAATTCTTTCGGTGAGTCTTTGGTGGCTTTCGATTTGCTGATCGTTCCAAAGTCCGGCCTCCTGTTGAAAACCTCTGCCTCTTGGGTCAACAGCAGTGGCTTCGGTAATGATGAGACCCCATCCGCCTTTGGCCCGTGCTTCATGGTAGGCAATATACCTTTCAGTAGTGGTTCCATTTGGATTACAGAAATTGGTGATCATCGGTGGGACAACGAACCTGTTAGAGATTTCTAGATTTCCAATTTTAATTGTGGTAAATAAGCAACTGTTCATGTTCTTACCTCCAAATTAAATATTGTGATATGTTTCACAAATAAAATTATATAAAAATATTTTATAAAAGTATATGAATATTTAAATTATTCACCAAGTCTTCACTGAAGGTACCAGTCACGTCCCAAGGTTATAAAATAGAAGACCCAATTTAACTCGAAAAATCGGGATCTTAAGGAAGCAACTACCACACTTTTTGCATCAAATTGAATGAATGGATTTAATTAAGAATAATTAGCATTTTTACCCTGTTTTAAGTGGACATGGAGCTGACGCTAAAATGGAAGAGTTAGGAATAGATGAAAATGTGCTTTTCGGGGTTCTACCAACTAAAAGCTCAAAACATACGCTAAGGGATTGTACAGAAAATGAAGAGTTACTTAACACCTTTTCGTCAAAGGGTTTGTACGGGTTATTCCTAAATGTCTTAGCGTATATAAAGACTCATAAATCCTTGTCGAATGTTGCTTAGAGTATGTCTTGCGCTAAATGTTGGTGATACCCCTTCTTGTAGAGTCAAACTTTTCTGTAATCCATTCTCTCCTCCTCGTTCAGGAAAATTAACTAGTAGAAAGGGACTTTTCATTTCTGGTACAACTGGTTCCCAAATACGGCTTTCTAAGCCTGCACCTTGAATAAATACCAAACCAATTTGTTCATTTTCCCGCTCTTTAATTTCTCTCATCTTTCTTCCTCCACTTCTTTTCAATCAGGAAAAAGAATTACTATTACCTATGAAAGCAAGTATAAGTATGTATCTTTTAATTTTTGATTATTAAGATAAAATCCTTCTTTAGATAACTGTCCGTTAATTGAATTACTTATAATTGCGATTCACTTTCATTCCTTCTCTTATTCAAGATAAGGGCCATTTTCTTGAGTAACACATTTAAAGAAAATCGTTATGGAGCGAAGAAATTGTGAAGATTTTCACTTAAACTAAAGGGCAAGATAGTTTAATAACAAAAAATCCCAGAACTAATGTATAATCAATTATAAATATTTTAAAAGGTGGAGGGATTTTTAGTAGCTTATCATATTAGAGTAAAGGCGTGTACACTCATTTTAGAAAACGATTCGACTCTTTTAGTTGAATTTAACAATGAAAATGGGCTGAATTATAACTTGCCAGCAGGTGAGTTGAACTTAATGAATCTGCTATTGAAGCAGTTCAAAGAGATGCAAAAGAGGAAGCATCAATTGATGTAGAAGTCGGTCCTTTAGCCTTTGTTTATGAGTATGTGCCACACTTACAAATAAATATGGAGAAACACACTCTTTACAGTTAATGTTTGAATGTAAGATAAAAGATGGATTTATTCCAAAGCTACCAAATAACTCCGACCCAAATCAAACTGATGTTAAATGGATAAAACTATAATTCTTGCTATGTACTAGAAAAAATGCTAGTTTGGGTTCAGAAACAAAATCTAAACGTTATCATTTAGGAGCTATGTAAAAATGGATTCAAAACCAAATATCCAGGATGTAGCGAGACTAGCTAATGTTTCAATAGCAACGGTCTCGAGAGTAATAAACAACCAGGGTGGCGTCAGAAAGCAAACGGAGGAGAAAATTCTAAAGGCTATTAAGGAACTAGGCTACATTCGCAATGCAGCAGCGAGAACAATGAAACGAAGAGAAACCAAAACTATAGGGGTCATCGTGCCCGACATTAAAAACCCATTCTTTCCACTTGTGATGGCAGGGATTGAGGAGAAAGCCAGAGAGAAGGATTATTTCACCATTCTGAGCAGCACGAATGAGTCACCGATTGTTGAGGAGAAAATTATTAAAAATTTCATTGAACGAGGTGTGGATGGAGTCATCATCACGACAGCCAATGAAAATGGAGAGCATCTGAAACTACTAAAGGAACAGAATATACCAATGGTAGCAGTAGATAGGAGCATCAGAAGCTTTGAAGTAGATACTGTCCTTGTTGATAACGTAAAAGGAGCCTATCAGGCTGTTCAGCACTTGATTCTTCAAGGGCATAGTAAAATAGCTATTATCTGTGGTCCACAAAATACAACACCGGGATTTGAGCGGTTTATTGGTTACAAAAAGGCACTTGAGGACTATAACATTCCTCTGGATGAAAGCTTGGTGGTTCAGGGTGACTTTGGGGAGCAAAGTGGTTATCTAGCAACAAAGCGGCTAAGAGATTTACATCAGCGTCCAACTGCCATTTTTTCTTCGAATAACTTGATGACAATTGGCTGTATGAAGTCATTGGATGATTTGAACTGGAAGCTTGGTGAGGAGGTGTCGTTTATTGGTTTTGATGATGTGGATATAGCTACATTCTTGAATCCTAAGCTGACAGTTGTGGCAAGACCGATGAATAGGGTTGGCGAAATTGCCTTTATGTTCTTGTATGAACGGATTCAATTTAAGGGGAATCTCCCGAAAAGACAATATTCACTTCCTCCAGAACTAATTATTAGACAGTCCTGTCGTCTTTGGAAGAAATAAATGGAGAGATCCGTCTGTGTTTTGGACGGACTCTATATTCAAGAAAGAAGAGTTTGATATTTTTTGAAAACGCATCCAAAAAATCTTGCTACATTAAGAAAAAGGTGTTAATCTAAATTTACAAATAAAATCTAAACGTTTACATTATATTTATTATTGATAAAACACACAGGGCTTGTTAAAATCATTTTTTTTACAGCAAAATCTAAACGTTTACATTTTGAAAATTAATGAAATTTAATTAAAAGGAGAAATGAAAATGACAAGTAAAAACCTGATTCAGTTGCCAGACGGATACCTTAATCGCACTCCTATTTTTCAGTACATAATGCTTTCGATGCTGTTCCCAATGTGGGCAGTTGCGGCTAGTTTAAATGACATTTTAATTACCCAATTTAAGAGTATTTTTGAATTAAGTAATTTTGCGAGTGCCTTCGTACAGAGTGCTTTTTATGGTGGTTATTTCTTAGTAGCTATCCCTGCATCTATGGTAATTAAAAAAACAAATTATAAAATTGGAATCGTGACAGGACTAATATTCTATATTATTGGTTGTTCTTTATTCTTCCCAGCCTCACATATGGCAACTTACACCATGTTTTTATTCGCACTTTTTGCCATTGCAATTGGTTTAGGGTTCTTGGAAACTTCAGCTAATACGTATAGTTCAATGATTGGCCCTAAAAAGTATTCATCACTTCGTTTAAATATCAGTCAAACCTTCTATCCAGTTGGATCTATCGCAGGAGTTTTAATGGGGAAATATTTGGTTTTCCAAGAAGGAAAAAGCCTTCAAGCTCAGATGGCTAAAATGACACCTGAAGAAGCTCGTGCATTCGGAGAACAAATGCTGCAACACACTCTGGAACCATATAAATATATAATTTTTGTACTTATTGGTATGTTAATTCTTTTCCTTGTAATTAAATTTCCAGCTTGTAAAACAGTAACACATAAGTCTTCAACTAGTAAAAAACCAAGTATTCTTGAAACCTTAAAGTACTTGTCTAAAATTAAAAACTTCCGTAAAGGGATCCTTGCCGAATTTTTATATGTAGGAATTCAAACTGCTATTTGGTCTTATACTATCCGATTAGCATTGGAACTAAACCCACAGATAAACGAAAGATTTGCATCTAATTTTATGGTATTTAGCTTTATTGCATTCTTTGTTGGGAAGTTTGTTGCGAATCTGCTTATTGCCCGTTTCTCTATATCTAAAGTTTTGACAGCGTATTCATTGATTGGTTCATTGCTATTGGTTTACGTTGCCTTTGTACCAAACATGACATCTGTATATGCTGCAATCCTTGTAAGTTTATTCTTTGGTCCATGCTGGGCATCCATTTATGCAAAAACGCTTGAATTCGTGGAAGACAAACGGCATACAGAAACAGCTGGAGCTATCCTGGTTATGTCAATCGTCGGTGGAGCAGTTATTCCAGTAATTCAGGGACTTGTATCAGACTTAACAGGTTCAATGCAATTGTCCTTCTTAGTATCGATGGCTTGCTTTGTTTACATTGGAAACTATTTCTATAAAGAAATGAAGAAAGAATCAATGGTAAAACAAGAAGAAAAAACGATAAAAGCAATGTAATATAAATAATTACACAAAACATTCAAATGGGTCACTTATTTACTTCTAAGTTGGAGTGATCCTTTTTGAAAGGAGAGATTCAATATGATCGGAAGAATTGAATTACATCGGGAATTTTTTAAAGAAAATAGCAAAATTATCTTTCAAAATAATGAATTCACAGTTTCTTTATTTCGATATCCATCCGGTATTGAAGCCGTCGAAGTAGTAAATTCACGAGGAAAAATGGTGGTTCTTCCTTACCAAGGTCAAATAATTTGGGATTTAGAATTTGACGATGTCGACCTAAAAATGAAAAATATGTTCTCTCAACCAAAGCATGCGAGAGAAATTGTTGAAACATACGGATGTTTTGCTTTCCATTCAGGCCTATTGAGTAATGGTTGTCCAGCACCGGAAGATAATCATTCTCTACACGGAGAAATGGCATGTGCAGATATGGACCAGGCTTGGCTTGATGTATCAAATAACAGTTTAGCGATTTGCGGTGCAACAGAATATGTAAAGGGATTTGGTTACCATTATTTAGCCAAACCAACTGTAACAATGTTTGCACGCGAAAGTTATATTGAAATTGGTATGAATGTTAAAAATCTTTCAAGTTCTGAAATGCCTTTACAGTATATGTGTCATACTAACTATACTTATTCTCATAATGCCTTAATGAAGCAGAATATTCCAGATAGTGCGTTTGTTCTTCGTGAGTCTATTCCGGATCACGTTAAACCAACAGAAAAATGGCTTAAATTTAATCAAAAAATTAAGAACGAAGCTTTGAAAACTCTTGATCGTCCGGATATGTATGATCCAGAAATCGTTTTTTTTGCTGACAAATTGGATCAATATACTAAAGAAGCCGAGTTTGAAATGGTTTCGCCAGAAGGTGTAACATATTTCACAAATTTTTCTACTGATGAATTTAACTATGCTACTCGCTGGTTATTATATAATGAAGACCAACAGGTTGCGGCGTTTGTATTACCAGGTACATGCCGGCCAGAAGGATTCTTAGCTGCTAAAACCTCAGGTAGTCTAATTACCCTATCAGCAGGTGAAGAAAGATCATTTAAAGTTGTAACTGGTAAAAAATAAGGAGGTAACTATCGTGGATATTGCAGTGATTGGATCAAATATGGTAGATCTCATTACATATATTGATAGAATGCCAAAAGAAGGAGAAACTCTCGAGGCCCCAAGTTTCGAACTTGGTTGCGGAGGCAAGGGTGCAAACCAAGCAGTTGCAGCTGCAAAATTGGGTTCTAAGGTAATGATGGTAACAAAAGTTGGAGACGATCTTTTTGGTAGCAATACCATTCAGAATTTACAAAAATATGGAATTAACACGGAATTTACTAGTAAAGTGCCAGGAATCCCAAGTGGTGTAGCACCAATCTTTGTAGATCCAGAATCTAAAAATCGCATTCTGATTGTTAAGGGGGCCAATCAGAATCTTTTACCAATGGATATCAATAATGCAACTGCTCGGCTCAAAGAATGTTCATTGATTGTTTTACAACTAGAAATTCCATTACCAACAATTTATCGTGCTATTGACTTTGGTAATGAACATAATATTCCTATTATTTTAAATCCAGCTCCGGCATCCCGTGAATTAGATTTTGATTACATTTGCAAATGTGATTTCTTTATGCCAAATGAAACCGAATTAGAAATTTTAACGGGAATGCCAGTAGATACGGAAGAGCATATTCGCGATGCAGCTGCATTCCTCATTGGAAAAGGTGTAAAAAATGTGATCGTAACTATGGGTAACCGCGGTGTCCTATGGGCGACAAAGGATAATGTTCATCGTGTAGAAGCACATAGCGTTGACGCTATTGACACTACAGGAGCTGGTGATGCATTCATCGGCTGCTTCTCTCACTATTATGTAAAAGATAAAGACATACTAAGTGCAATCAAGATGGCCACAGGATTTGCTGGATTGAGCGTGACAAAACGGGGAACACAGATTTCTTATCCGAGTAAAGATGAATTGATCCAGTTTGTTAAAGAAAAAGAGTCATCCCTTTTTAAGGGGTGTTAATTATAAGAATGATATATATTGAAGTAGCTAGGAAAGTCTTTTTGAGTCTATCCTAGCT
The DNA here is from genome assembly GCF_042263505.1 of Cytobacillus sp. Hz8. Lineage (NCBI taxonomy): Bacteria > Bacillati > Bacillota > Bacilli > Caryophanales > Bacillaceae > Cytobacillus > Cytobacillus sp. Hz8. Next base: position 319,659 of record NZ_JBHKFI010000004.1, read on the forward strand.
ATTTTTTTTAAGCAGAAGTTTTGGTACATCATAGGCTGTTCCATCATATATAAGAACATAGTTGAACTAATCGAATCAGATGCTGAAAGAATTTTTGCTTTATACGGTGAAGGACATCTTCATTTACTTAATCATTTTTTAATGAAAGAGGACTTTTTAAAGTTGAGAAGGTTGAAGATTATATATAACTTATCCCTTTTAATGTTCTTTATCAATGGTATTGCAACCTCTCAAATTATTATTTAGAGGCAATTGAATTTCTGTTATCTAGTCCAATTGTTCCAATACTTCCTTAGTTAACAATGATTATTGGTCTTTATTTTTCTTTAAATACAACCATAGGTAAGCTGTTAATAACAAGTTTGTGAATAAATGCACTTAAACTATCGGGAACTTTCCTTGAATTAGGAATTGCACCTTAATCTACTAACGGTCAGTAATCTTTAACAAGATAAATGGATTTTTATGGTAAAATAATGAAATATATAAATTATAATTCATTGAGGTGTAGATTATGAATATTGGTGATTTAATTGACCAATTAATTATGTTTTTTATATTATTAGGGATGACTTTTGCTATTTTTTATGTTTTTCGCACAATAATAAAAAAACAAGAAGTTCTGACTCTGATAAAATTAAACAAAAACTTGATAGAATAATTGAACTCCTTGAAAAGAGGAATAAAGAATAACCATTAATAATTTTTTTGAACAAACGGGGGCAATAATCTTAGAAGGATTAATGCTTATTTTTTTGAAGTTATTGTCCTAACGGAGCAGAATAGTTTAACAAGGAAATGGATTTATATGGTAAAGTGGATACAAAAATGTGTTTAATCAAATTTCTAGAGAAAAGAGGTAGAAAAAGTGGAAGTGGGCGACTATTTTCCTTTGGTACCTTTATTAGTTGTTGTTGCTTTTATACTACATCCCTCAAGAGTATTCCCTAAAATAATTAAATATATTGGTTATGGATACTTCTTTGTACTAACGTTGGTATTCATCATAGTAAGAGAGAGAATTAGTTACCTTTATGAACATCCTCCTATTCCTGAAATTTATTGGGAGAAAAATTCAGATTGGTCTGATATAGGGCTTTTACTGTATTTAGTGCCAACAGCAGTTATATTTCTAATCTTTTGCTTTTCTTGGTTTAAAAGAGAAAAAGACTCTAAAGGAAAAATTCTTATGTTATTTTTCTTTGTAGTTGGATTGGTATTGCTCTTTGTTTATGCTTTTTTCTTTAGTATGACTTTGGGATATAGTCCGTAAAATCATTTTCTTAAAGTAACGGGGACTTTTGATTAATTTCCAAAATGATCAATAAGTTAAAGATATGCAATTTTTTATTCATTTCTTACATATTTTCGGTTTTTTTTACATTAAAAAAACATCCTGCTATAAACTACATTATTTTATTACCAAATACAAGATTAAACCTTTTAAGATTAGAACTCTGAAGGATCTGTAGTTAAGATCCTTCAGGGTTCTAATCATTCAACAACCAAAGGGCTATTATTAAAATGAACTGTTGTAATTGTAAATGTAAAATAAAAAACAAATAAAATAAGTTGGCTTATTTTCCTGAGAAGAAAATCTGTTTTTCATAAATAATTTTTTGTAAGATATTGTATGTCTTAAAATGATTTGAGGGTTTATACCTTAATTTATCAAAGGGTGATTTTCCATACATCTTTTTGCTATTTTTGATGGATTCATCTGTTACCGCCAAGTAGAAATGAACACTTCATTCCGCTAAAAAACACAGTTACCCCGCAATCAAAAAACGAACAAATAAGACCGACTCCCCAACAATGTGACTCAAGCTCGTAAGACCATAACTTTTCTAAAATGGACGATCATAAGCAAAGGAAGTTTTTTTATATTTTCATCAACAACATCCCTCCTTTTTCTATATTTATCTATATATCTTCTATGATAGAAATTTTCATGGAAGAAAGGGCAGTGGTTGATGATGGCAAAATATCGAATGGTGCGCACTGAATTTTGGAAGAATCCGATTGTTTCGGAAGAGATGACCCCCGAGGACAAGTATTTTTATCTTTATCTGCTGACAAATCCCCAGACTACGCAAATTGGCATCTATCGAATTACGAAAAAACAAATGGCTTTTGATTTGGGTTATTCGATTGAGAGTGTGGCTTCGTTAATGGAACGATTCACCCGGCAACACAAGTTGATTCGTTACAATCCGCAAACAAGAGAACTCGCCATTAAAAACTGGGGGAAAGACAATCTGCATAAAGGCGGAAAACCGGTGATGGATTGTATATTATCCGAATTAAAAGAAGTGGAGGATCATTCTCTTATCCAATATGTGTCTGAATCTATTGATAAACGGGATATTAGCAGCCTTTACGAATCGTTTTATCAGCAAAAAGAGATGAATCAAGAAGACCAAGATGAAAGTGATACGGATTTCACTGAATCTGAAAAATTTGACGATCCGTTTTCGCGTCGTAATCCGATAGGGGGGCAAAAAGAAAAACAAAAAGAAAATGAAAAAGAAAAACAACAAAAGACCCTTTATACGGATATAGAGAATCTCTTACATACGAATCAATCCCAAGAAGATGTGAAAGAAATTATCGAATTTTGGGATACGAATGGATTTGGTTTGGCGAACATAAATGCCAAAGAGCAGCTGTTAGCTTGGCTGGAGGATTCTCGCTTTTTACAGCCAAAAGCGGTTATTTTAAAAGCGATGAATATTGCCTGTGCGAATAACAAACGAAGACTAAACTATATTGTTGGGATTCTAAGAAACTGGGAAAACGAATCCTTATTGACGGTAGAAGAAATAGATTCGTTTCATGAGGGCCAAAAATCTCTCACAAAGAAATTGCCAACAACCGAATCGTTTCCTTCTGGAAGAGCAATACCAGGTGAATTTAAGCTCGACCTTACAGCAGGTGAAGAATCATGAGTCACCCTGAAAAAGTGTTCTTAGGAAGCTTAATGAAGGAGCAGTACCTGATCAAGGACACCGTGATTCAACCTGAACACCTGGAAAGCACCCGGCATCAAGAATTAATGAGAAGAATGGTGGAATTCAATCGAGCCGGAAAGAGTATTGATTTGGTTCATTTAACAACATTGCCGAATCTCGAATCCTACGGTGGAATGTCTTACCTTTCGGAGCTGCTGTCATATGCAGAGGTTGAGAAATTTGACCAAACAGAGCAGCTCATTCTTGAACAGTGGAAGGAACGGGAGAAGCGGAACATCTTGACCCTTGCAAGCCTAAATGATTGGGAGATTGAAAGGGTAATTGCTCAATTGGATAAAATCAATCAATTGAAGATGGAGGATCATACATCGATCACACAGGCGCTGGCAAATATCTATGAGGCACCCTGGGAAGATCTATTCACCTTTAAAAATGTGACAAGTGGCATCAAAAAGCTAGACGAAATGACGGGAGGATTTCAGGACGGGGAAGTGACGATAATCGCCGCAAGACCATCGATGGGAAAAACCGATGTGATGCTTCATTTTGCAAAAGTGGCAGGTTGGGCAGGGTTTCTGCCCCTCGTATTCTCGTTAGAAATGCCTGAGAGGCTATTAACAACCCGATTAATTGCTTCGACAGGAGGCTTTAACCGCATCAAAATGCGGGATCCGAAAAGAATGCTGAATCAAAGTCAAAAAAATAAATGGTCGGATGTGCTTAGTGATCTTGATGAAACCCAAATGCAAATTTTTGATGGAGCCGGACAAACGGTTGCGGAAATGAGAGCGAAGACGAGAAAATTGATGCATCAATATCCATACAAGAAACCGATTATTTTTATCGATTACTTAACCTTGATCCATACCAGTGAATTTTATGGAGGAAATACCCATTTACAAGTAACGGAAATCTCGAAATCCCTTAAAACAATGGCGAAGGATTTTCATTGCCCTGTCGTTTGTTTGGCGCAGCTCAATCGATCCGTGGAATCAAGGGCCAATAAACGGCCAATGATGTCTGATATTCGGGAATCTGGCAGTGTGGAACAGGATGCAGATGTCATTTTGTTCCTGTTCCGCGAATCCTATTATGACAAGGAAACGGACAATCATTCCCTTGAAATCATTGTCTCAAAAAATCGTAATGGTCCGGTTGGAACGATTAGAGTGAAATACAACGAACATACTGGGGGGATTGAGGACCAGAAGGAAACGAGTCTTCCTTCCACTTAACATTTTTGATCTTTAAAGACGAAGATCATGGTCGTTAGAAAAATCGAAAGTTGAGGTGTGATCACATGCTAGTGGAAGAACTTTACCTAGATTCTATCCGTTTTGAAGAATCCTCATTGGTCCATTATCTCTACCATCTACTAACCGAACAGAAAATTTCCCTTGATGACTCTATCCAAGCATTAGATTTTGACCAAGCAGACCATCAGAAAGTAGCGGAAATGATTCAAAACAATGTACTCGGGTTTTACAAAATCCGCATCTACTCATTGAAGATGAATCAAAACGATTTTGTCTTTATCTTTGCCAACAGTGAGCAAGAGGCAATCCAATTCTATACCGAAAACTTTCAACAATCCCCATTGAACTGTCACGAATATACACTCGATTTCCAACTTGCTAGAGGTAATGAAGTGATTTCCTTTCGGGACATGAGGAAGGAATTTGAAAGGTTTCCAGCGATAGCGGGGTATTTTGGGAGAATGGGATGATGGTGAATTTGGATGGTATCTTCTTTTATATTTTTAATCCGCTTATTATGTTTCTGCATAAAGGATAGAAAAGATTTCATTCTCCTCCGATATGATTCTCTAGAGAATTCTGGGATAGATTAGGTTCAAAATAATGATTATTTTTAACTATTTTATTTATGATATTGAAACCTGATTATAGATTTAGTTGTGATAACAAAAATCAAAGGAGGACTCCTGATTGGCTGTCTCTATCAAGTAGAGCTGACCAACTTGCTAAGAAATTTAATCCAAAGAAGAAAACATTTTGAAAAAGAACAAGAAATTGTCCTGAAAATAGTCAAAAACCGATTTCAGTTTCAATTCTTTACTTACTTGATTTGATTCGCCTCTCACACAAAACGGGAGCAAATTGCATATATGATCTTCAATACATTTTTCCAAAAGATCGTATTTTTCAGTGTAATGCAAATAAATAGTGCCACGGTTAACATTTGCACGCTCCGCTATCTCGTTAATAGTTATCTGCTCAAATTCTTTTTCGGAAAAAAGCGCATCAATTCCACTAATTTATATAAGAAGGGTGGGTTAATATGCAAGATGTTATTAGAAAGACACAACATAAGGGTGCAAGAAATTTAGCACCGGTACAGGCAAGAGAATATGGAAGGATAGGCAAGAGCACAATCACACCAGCACAGGGAAGGAAGGACAAACGGATAGGGACAGCAATGAACGAAGGAAAGAACGAAAAAAACGAAGAAAAAAAAACATGCAAGGAATATGGATAGATCATTGTGAGGTAAAGAGGTTAAACCAAACATTGGATGTGAAGTATGACACTTTCCTGTACCATAGGGGAGCGCTATGTATATATGTCTGGTCTGGTGTCTGAATCGGATACCCCATGTTTTTTTAAAAAAGTCACCAAATTTTGTATGCTGTTGAGGATTATTATAAAGTATACAGCCTTTTATAAAGAGGGGTTAAGGTTTTTGCAATTTTCCTTTCCCAATTCCTTAAAAAACATTTTACTAAATTTTAAAAAAATTTAAAATAGAATTAATAGGGATAATAGAAAGGAATGTATTTATGAAAAGTGATCGTTTTGATTATATAAAAGAAAACTATATGTCAAGTGATCGATTTGGGGTTATTCCTGAAACAGATATACAAACTGTAGCTTCACAATTAGGAGTAACTGAAACAACACTAAAGAAATACCTAAAGGAACTAAACTGTGTCGTTTACAAAAGGAAACCACCTAAAATTAAAGACCTAGAAACCTATATTCCCATTTTAGAAAGTTTAAAGTTAAAAATTGGTAGACGCATGCCAAAATATGTTCAAAATAAATCAGTACGGACTTTGATAGGACAAACGTTATGGGGGAAAGTAAGAACCATTGTTTTAGATCAAAATAATAAATGTTGTTCTGTTTGCGGCTATTCATCTGATGATCTTACTCAACTTCACGTTCATGAGGAATGGGATTTTGACGAAGATAATACTATTATTAAACTAACAGGTTTATCCTTATTGTGTCATTTATGCCATTCAATGCAACATATAGACTATACCTATTTTAGATCAGCAGAAAAAGATAAGTGGGACGAAGTTAAGCAAAAGTTGGACATTCACTTTATGAAAGTAAATGAATGTAGTCTCGAAATATTGATTGCTAGTAAAAGATTAGCTGCTAAAGAACAAATACAAGATAAAATGCCTAAAGCAAGATCAGTCGAAACATTACATGAGTTCTTTGAGAAACAAAAAAGGTTACAGAGTGCCAAGTGGTCATATTCAGTCTTTAATGAAATGCCACTAAGAGAAGAGGTTATTAAGGTACTTGAAAAGAAAGTATTAGTTGAAAAATAAATCAATATATAATAAGAGAATATTGAATGATTAAGTAAACTCCTTGGTGACTGAAATTGTTGAGGCAGTTAAGATTTGGTTTGATTGTCGGATTGGTTCGGAAATAACTAACAACTATTTACAAATAAAACAAAAAGAGGAGTATAATATGGGTATAAATAGAATTGTTTTTTCAGCTGCTTACATATGAAAGATTTGAGGTTTGTATATGAAAAATAATTTAGATATACCATCAAATTTTCTAAACAAGTTAATTTTTAAGGCTATTGAACCGAGAACTATCAAAGAAGTATTGATGGCATTTGGCATTCCTACTACTATTATTTTTGGAAGTGAATTTACCCAAAATCCTAAGATTTTCTCTTTTAACTTTCTACTCCTTTTAGTGGGAATGGGACTAAATATTTGTGCTTTGAGTTTAAATAAAGGTGGCCGAAGCTAATCTCTAAAATAGAAGTTCAATCACTTTGTAATCAATTAAAAACTGCGATTCTTCAAGAAGAAGGTCGCATTTTTTATGCAAAAAAAAAACTAATAATTGGAAAATACATAAAATTGGATTTCTTTTAAAAGGTATCAAAAAGTCATCATAAAAATTTAACATAGCCAATGATTTAATAGTTTAAGAATATATAGATAGTAGCATAATCAAAGTGCTTATCTGCCATCTAAGCCATGTTGATACAGTTAGTTAGGATGATTTTTTACTAATGCAGGTGAAAGGGATGTCTGGCCCCATTTTTCCATTTTTTGATATAATAAGGATAACATCAGAAATTGTCGTATTTGAAGGATAACGATAATCGGTTCTTTCATATATATTAATGCGTTTGTTTCGCATAAGTTAGGAATGTAAACTTGTTATAAAAAGGAAAGAGGACTGTCGAATGAAAAAACATTATTATATATGAGGGATAAGCTGAATGATATCAGTTGACGGAATCGCTCAATACTACTGCTAAAACTCAATAATAAATGGAGTTTTGAATTAACGGAACTAGATGATCTTTCTTGGGAGGTAGAAAGTATTCAATGTTAGAAAAAATCATCAAGCCGTATAAAAGCAAAATCGTTTTGTTGAAACTGTCCATTTACGATGAGAAATCATTGGTTTTTTCAAGAAAACTGACAGATCAATATAGAAATATGAAAGGGATTGAAGAAAAGACAGGGGTTCACGATTTTTATCTTGGTTTTTCTTTTTTATCAGTATTTTTATCTAATGGAACGTTTTTTCTAGCTCCGTTATTTCATTACCCAGTCAGGTTGGGAAGCATTAATCAATATGTGGGATTTAGATTGTTCAGCGTCTAGAGGAAGAATGTCTTGCAGAGGTTTATATGTATTTGCACATGATAGTCAATATGGAAATGCTCCTTCTCATCTATTGTTTGATAAAATAAATATAAAAATTGAAGCATATAATTATTCTCCACGTTTTCAAAAAGATTATTAGGTAACAATTGATGAAGAAATGCCAGATGGAGTTGTACTATACTCACTTGTTTCTTTTTAATTTAATTGGGTGGTGCGAACCAGAAGTGAACATAAAATACCTGGAAGATACGCACCTACTAAGTAGATTAATAAAAACGCTAACATAACGGAATTTTACAAACGAGTGAGTATATAACATATGAAATTGGATAGTCAAGTTTCAAAAATTAAATACATGTTTCGCACTTTATGGTGCAAAAAGTATTGATATACAAGTCTTTAAAGACAACGCTGTCGCACTCTTTATGAGTGCGTGGATTGAAATCCACTACTACTTGCAATCCAGCTGTTGCTTCTACGTCGCACTCTTTATGAGTGCGTGGATTGAAATTTGTAACTTGACCTTTAAATAATTTAGCAATTGGAGTCGCACTCTTTATGAGTGCGTGGATTGAAATAAATATTTACGAGAGTTGCCAAACCTCTTAGAGGTCGCACTCTTTATGAGTGCGTGGATTGAAATAAATAAAGCCTCTTGATGAGTTTCTTCGTCTTGGTCGCACTCTTTATGAGTGCGTGGATTGAAATTATTATCCTATCAAGCTCAAGCATTTGATACTTGTCGCACTCTTTATGAGTGCGTGGATTGAAATCCAAGAAGGAGAAAGTGATTGGGGAACAAATACTGTCGCACTCTTTATGAGTGCGTGGATTGAAATTGCTCTTAAAGAAGCACTCAATAAAGAAGTCAATGTCGCACTCTTTATGAGTGCGTGGATTGAAATATGTTTGGCAATTCTGATAAAGCTTGGGGAATGATGCTAGACTAAAAAGTAGACACAGATTGTTATAATAAATATATCAACTATAACGAGGTGTGTCTGTATGGCAAAAGGTAATGGCAAACGATACGAAGAAGCATTTAAAATTGAAACGGTAAAGT